>NZ_JBHYRN010000001.1:0-340401 GCF_042749305.1 Nocardia sp. NPDC058705
GCAGGATCTCTCGGTCACCGTCACGCAACACCAGAGGGGTAGCTCGCACGTACCGATTCAATCAGATCGTTTACTGTCCAACAACTTTGGAATCATCCCACTAGCCTTTGGCGCTCGTTACTCGTCTTCGTGGACAAGCATCCGCATGTAGCGGTCGAGGAATTCGCCATCGGCGACGGAGCCGGAGCAGTCGAGCCAGTAGTCGGCGATGACCGACGGGACGAGCCGGTCGACGGCGACGATCGCCCGCCGGAGGCGGTCGAGTCGCGCGGGGTCCTCGGTTTCGGCCCGGTACCAGATCTTCTGGATCAGTGGTTCGTCGCCGTCGAGTTTGACGAAGCAGGACTCGTCGATGCCGTAGCAGTAGGCGTCGTCCTCGTAGCTGCCCCACGGATCCTGTACGCCCTCGTCGAAGCCTGCCGTTGCCGTCGCAACGAACCGCCGGATCCGCGGCATGATCGGGGTGAGCGCGGCGTGGGCCTGCGCGAACGTCAGCCCGGCGGCCGCGTAGTCGTGGGCAGGTGCCGCGATGAGGTGCACGTCGGTCCAGCCGACGCCGTCGGGCGCGCGGTTGGCCCTGCTCGCGGCCTCGGCTTCGCGCAGGTCGGCCGCGACCTCGGCGGCAGCCGCGATCGGGTGGAGGCAGCGCATACCCCACTCGTCCTCGTGGATATGGATTTTCGTCGCGGCGGCGAATTCGTCGGTCACGCTGCCCACCCTAAGCGGATTGCCGATACTTCTACGCGTAACTGGGTGGGTCTCAGAGATACGAGCAGAGGCACGACAAGTTCCGGACACGCCGCAGGGCGGTCAAGGACGTCCGCATCTGCCGAATTGAGGGGCGTTTCATCTACCGTCGTCGCAGATTCCGGTACGACGGCGTCGACATCCTGATGCAAACTGGAACCCATGGCGAAGGATCCGATCGAGCTCGAGGGTGAGCGCGGGCAGTTGTTGGCTCAGTTGGGTGAGCTGCGCCGCGCGGTCGCGGAATTGTCTGGTTGAAGGACTCACCCTCGCAAATGGAGATCCGCTTCGCCATCTTCGCCAACGTTCTCGAGCTCGACGACCAAGGCGAGCCCGTCAACGAGAAGTATGCCGAACGCCGCGCCGCACTGTGGCTCTAGAAGTACTGCAAAGGCGAACTCCCACCGGGAGAAGTAGACCTGCAGGCGTGGGAAGTCGAACTCTACTGACCAGGCGCCCGGTGCCGAATGCACGATCATGCCGCTTTACCGAGCGGTTTCCGTGCACGGCGTCGGTTGCTCGGGCAATCGAGCCAGAGCCGCCGACAGGCGTCAGTCGGCCGCATTCAAGGACAGGCGAGCCGCGTGCGTGCGGGAGACCAAGACGAAATCATCCCAGATATTGGCGTAATAGCCTTCCGGCCGGATCTCCACCTGCGCCGCGAATCGGATCGTGCCGAGCAAGCTTTCGATATTGCGGGCGTAATCGTCTACCAGCGCGTCCAGCACGCCGTCACAGGCGGGCGGCCCTTGCGGTGGGTGCATCCGGCGGACCGCGCTGCGCAAGTGCTCTGGCCAACGCGAAACCGGTTGTATCGCAACAGCGTTGAGCACCGGTTCGGCTACTACTCGGAGTATCCGATCCCGCAGTGGCGTACGGCGAATGAAGAGCTCGCCATCCAACTCAATGACCGGGTCGAGGTCGATGCTGACGGCGTGATCGGTGGCCGACATCGTTTCCTCGAGTAGGAGCGCAGCGTTGGCCGCCGCTGATTGCAGAGATCGGTCGGCCGGTTCGGCGCGGTCGTAGCTGTGGCCAGTCTTCTTCCCCATGAACAGAGTATCGATCAGCCGTCGGAGCCAAGCGACCGGTTCGGCGTGCAGCCGCATCAGTCGAAGTCCTGATATCCAGCAACTGCGTCAGCTGGACCACATCCCCAATACCGGCCGCCGCGATCACCGTCGACGTCCGATCCTCGCCTCTGCCCTTCAACCAACGCCACACCGCAGTGATGCTATTCACCTTCTTTCACTGTGCGCCAATGACTTCGGCATGCCACTACGTTGCCTCGGCGATCGCGAGGCCGCGATACTGGGCGGATGCGGTGGATTCGTGACTACTACGCGGACGGGGACATCTGGCTCCTCCTCGAAATCGATGACGATGGTTGGCCGAACCGGCAGGTCGATCTGCGAGGTTCAGACGGCGAACCGACCACCGCCGCAGCGTTGGACGAGGTGATGCGCATACGGGATCACGGCGGAATCCGCGCGGTCAACGCATACGAGAGCAAGTATGGCGTCCTCTCGGAATCCAGCACCAATGATTGGCACGTCGAGGTCTCCTCCCTCGAAGTGATAACTGCTGAGCAGTTCCAAAGAGCTTGGGCGAAGGCTCGTTCCGCGATCGAACTTCGATGGTCTATCGGGGCGCCCGAGGCTTGAATGCTGAACGGTCGCCGCCTGCAGCCCGATTCGGGTGAACGGGTCGGCAATTCCAGAGCCCCAAGGGCCGCACTGGCCGTATCTGATCGAGTTCGGTTATGGGTGGGTGCTGGCATCAAATTCCGGTGCGGCTCCGGCTGGCCGATGGTGCCGCGAGAAATTCGTTGGCCAGTGCGTAGTACTGGGGTATCGGGTCGTCATGAGACCTGTGGGGGAAGGCGGATCGGGCCGGCGCCCATAGTGTCGGGCGCATGAAGAACGCAACGATTCTCGGGCTGATCATCGCCGGGGCGGCGGCACTCACCGTGGCGTGTGGCACCGAAGCCGAATCGGTCGACGCGGCTGTGGTGCAGGTGGACTCCGGGGCGGTGCGTGGCAGCGTCGCCACCGAACACCGTGTGTTTCAAGGGATCCCGTACGCCGCAGCGCCGACCGGCGACTTCCGTTGGGCCTCGCCGCGGCCGGTGCCGCGGTGGGCGGGGATTCGTGACGCCGCTGTTCCAGGGCCCGCGTGTCCACAGATTCTGCAGAACCCACTCAGCGTCGCGAGCGAGAACGAGGATTGCCTCTACTTGAACGTCACAGCGCCGACGGCTGCACGGCGGTCACCGGTTCTGGTCTACATTCACGGCGGTGACAACATCTTCGGCACCGGAAGCATCTACGACGCGACACGACTCGCCACCAAGGGCGATGCCGTTGTTGTCACTATGAACTACCGGCTGGGGGTACTCGGATACCTGGCACACTCGGACGGACTCTCCGGCGACTACGGGATGCAGGACCAGCGCGCGGCACTGCGGTGGGTGCGCGACAACATCGCTGCCTTCGGAGGCGATCCCGGCAATGTCACACTCTTCGGTCAGTCCGGCGGCGGCTACGCCACCTGCGCACACCTGGTCTCCGACGAGTCCGTCGGATTGTTTCACCGGGCAATCATGCAGAGCAGTCCCTGCCTCAACCTGCGGCCTGGCAGTCCCGAGCCGGCGGGAAGTGGACCCGAACAACCACGCGATCGGCAGGCAGCGCAGCGGCAGGGCTTCGCGATAGCCGACCGGATGCGCTGTCCGGCAACGGCCGGTGCGCTGAACTGCCTGCGGCACAAGGACGTTGCCGAATTGATCGAGGTGACCGCAGAGGAGCGGTTCGCGTCCGTTGTCGATGGCGCGGATCACGCGTTTGTCGACGGAAAATTCGCGCGGGTGCCGGTCCTGTTGGGGATCAACAAGGATGAGGAGCGGTTCCGAGCGTTCGCGATCGAGCTGCAGAACGGTCACCCTCTCACCTTGCAGGAGTACCGCGAACAGCTCACCCAGTTGTTCGGCGACCGAGCCGACCGAGTAGCGGCGCAATATCCGTGCGACGGAGTCAACTGCTCTGCGGCGTTGGGTGATTCGATGACCGACTACGCCTGGGCTCGCCCGGCTGGCGACACCTTCGCAGCATTGGCCCACCACACACCGACCTACGCGTACGAATTCGCCGACCGCGATGCGCCATGGTTCGCTTCGGCCACCGGCCAGCAGTTTCCCAGTCCGAGCTTCGACGTCGGCGCCTACCATATCGCCGAGCTGCCGTACCTGTTCGATGTTGCGTACTCGCAACCGCTGCCCGAACTATCGCGGGATCTGTCCGATCAGATGATCGCCTACTGGTCCCGCTTCGCCCACACCGGCGATCCCAATGCTGTCGGTGCCCCGCCCTGGCCGAAGTTCGATGGTACGGCGAAGTATGTGCAATCCCTGGCGCCGAATACGATCTCGCGCGTCGACTTCGACGCCGAACACCGCACGTGGTTCTGGCGCTCGTTCGACTGATCGATGCCTTCCGATCCGCAAACGCCAACTGGGCCAACTTCAGCAGCAGAAACGCTATGCCACCCAAATGGCCCGTTGCCGGGCATCTCGCCGGGTGCTTGCCGAGATATTCACGAACACCGACTCGAGCGCTGCTGAATTTCGCGACCAGGGCGGTGTTGACTGAGCGACGAATCCTGAAGTGTTCTGTTCGCTGCTCAGGGGAGGTGATCCAGTATCCCGCTGTCGGCGACCTCCCGATGCACTTCACGATGGTGGCGCTGCTCGAGACCGACGACGAGTGGATCGAGGTCTTCACGCCGGTCGACGAGCACCGGCCGCGGTTGCGCACAGTCGGCTGAACTGGGAAAACAGTGTGTCGATCCAGGTGATTGATACCTGAAATACATAGTGCGACCAGAGGTCTCGCAAATCGAATTCCTCGGGTACTATCGCCGACGGGGGAGCACGAGATGTCCGATGGTCTGCACAGTTGGTCGCAGGCGGCGGCAGCTACGGCTGCCCCTCCACAGCGATATACGACCATCTCCAGGGGATGAAACTTGATCGACATGACACCGAACCCCACCTCGCGTCGGCGCTTCGCGCGACGTTCCGGCATCACTTCGGTCGTCGCGGTGGCGGCGGTCGTCGCGGCCCTCGTATCCGGCTGCACCAAAGACGATTCGGCCACCACGGCGGGCCCGGCGCCCACCGGCGCGCTGCCCGACGGCGCGCAGATCGTGAAGGAGTCGGCGAAGACCACGCAGACCCTGCACAACGTGCACCTGAACATCGACGTCAAGAACCTGCCCGATCTGCCGGTGGAAACCGTCTCCGCCGATGTCACCAACGAGACTCAGGGCTCGGGCGCGGCGATGGGTGAGGCGAAGGTCAAGCTCACCCCGGAGGCTTCCTTCACCGAGGCGAAATTCCTTGTGGTGGACAAGGTTCTGTACACCCAGTCCGGTGGTCGTTACGTGCCCGCGGGTCCGGCCGAGAAGGTCTACGATCCGGGCGTCATCCTGGACAAGGACAAGGGCATCGCGAACGTGATCGCCAATATCCAGAACGCGAAGACCGAGGGCCGTGAGGTGATCGACGGCATCAACACCGTCAAGGTCTCCGGCACCATCGACGCCGCCGTGATCGACCCGATCGTGCCGCGCATCGGTCAGAACGCGGGCACCATGCCGATCACCGTGTGGATCCAGGACACCGCCCCGCCCGCGTCGGATTCCACCAAGCCCTCGGACGCCGCGTCCACCGGCGACGGCCCGAATCTCGTTCGCGCCGTGGTGAAGAAGGACTCGGGCGAGGTTACCGTCGGCCTGTCGAACTGGGCCAAGCCGGTCAACATCGTCAAGCCCGCCGGCTGATATTCGGGCGGTAATACCGGACCAACCCACACCGGTCCGGGGTCAGCGGAACCTGGCACGCAGTGCCCTCCCGCGGCCCCGGACCGGTGTGTCGTCTGGGTGTCGCTCGCGGTAACCGAATCATGAACGCACGAGTGCGCATCCAATAAGAGAATGTTCAGCGAGATGCAAGGCGCCACAAGGACTATACGTGTCGGGACGCTGGTCGGCAGGCAACACGCATCGGACGCCGATCGGACACGGAGGAAGAACTAATGACGATCGATGATCGACCTGATGAAGCGGAGCGTGAGCTCCCGCCACCACCCGGCCCGGGGGGTCGGCCTCCCGTCAACAACGTATGGGTTTATAACGGCAGAGCCTACGACCTGAGTGAGTGGATCTCCAAGCATCCAGGCGGTGAATTCTTCATCGGCCGCACGAAAAATCGCGACATCACCTCGATCATCGGTTCCTACCACCGTGATCCGGAAAAAATCGCGCGGATGATCGAGCGTTACAGTCTCGATCGCGCTGCCACGCCCGAGGACATCCATCCGAAGAACAACGCCCCCGACTTCCTGTTCAAGGATGGCTTCAACAGCTGGGACGACACCCCGAAGTACAAGTTCGACAACAAGGACGACCTCCTCCACAAGGTCAAGGCCCGGCTCAAGGAACCCGAGTTGGCGGTGCGCCTGAAGCGGATGGATCGCGCGTTCAACATCGTCGTCGGCGTGCTGATCTTCGCCTACATCGCCGTGCAGGCGCTGCGTCTCTACGACACGAGCTGGATGCCGTTGCCCGCCTTCGTGATAGCGATGGTGCTGCTGCGAAGTTCGCTGGCCGGCTTCGGCCATTACGCGATCCACCGCGCGCAGAAGGGCTGGAACAAGTACGCGGTGAACGCGTTCGACATGAACTATGTCGCACTGTCTTTCGTCACCGCCGACGGCCACGCGCTGCTGCACCACCCGCACACCCAGAGTGAAGTCGACATCAAGAAGAACGTCTTCACGATGATGATGCAGATCCCGCGCCTGTATCGGGTGCCGGTGCACACGGTGCACAAGTTCGGACATCTGTTGACGGGCATGATCATTCGGCTGCTCGACGTCTGCAGGCTCACCCGCAAGGTGGGCATCAAGGACATGTACGGCAGCTGGCGTGGTGCATTGCCGCACTTCATCGGCTCGTTCGGCATGCGGTTCCTGCTGGTGGCCGAGTTCGTGGCGTTCGCGTTCGCGGGCGACCTGCTGGCCTGGGGTCTGCAGTTCGTGATCACGCTGTGGATCAGCACCTTCATGGTGGTGGCCAGCCACGACTTCGAGGTCCCGATCGAGGAGCTGCACGTCGAGACCGAGGACTGGGCGGTCAACCAGCTCGAGCAGGCCTATGACCTGACCGTGGTCGGCAACAAGTACGTCGACTGCTTCCTTTCGGCCGGTCTGAGCTCGCATCGTGCCCATCACGTACTTCCGTTCCAGCGCAGTGGCTTTGCCAATATCGCGTCGGAGAACGTGGTGCGTGAGGAAGCCGCGAAGTTCGGTGTGGAGTGGCTGCCCGCCAAGAGCTTCTTCGGAGACCGTTTCCCCAAGCTGTGCCGGACCTATCTGTTCGCGCCTTCCCGCGAGGCCGAGGAGAACCGGTGGGGAATCGTGCGCGAACACCTCGCGCCCACAGCGTTGAAGACCTGCGTCACCTACACCGCGCAGGGCTTCTCCGGCATCGGAACCGTCTGACCCGGCCCGCTGCCACATCTCATCTGTCTCGAAAGGAACTGTGCCCGTGTCTATCTCCTTTGACCTGCTCCGCACGCCCGAGCACGAGCGCGGGCACGACCTGCTACCACCCACGCCCCCGACGACTGTGGGCGTGATCGAAGCGGTCGCCACCGGCTCGCCGTCGCTGGTTGTCGATCAGGCTGTCAACGCGGGCCGGGTTGCCGAGCTGTTCTCCGATCCCGTTCAGCGCAAACGCATTCCGCGCATCTATGCCAAGACCAGAATCGACACCCGCCACCTGGCGATCGACCCGCTCGATCCCGAGTTTCTCGAGTTCAGCCGCAAGCCCGGCACCATCCGGGAGCGGATGAACCTGTTCTTCGAGCACGCGGTGCCGCTTGCCGTCGACGTCGCCCGGCGTGCGGTCGCAGGCATGGAGAACCCGGCTGAGGACATCGGCCAGCTGATCTTCGTGACCAGCACCGGCTTCATCGCCCCCGGCGTAGACGTCGCGGTCGTCAAGCAGTTGGGTCTGTCGCCGAAGGTCGGGCGGATGGTCATCAACTTCATGGGTTGCGCCGCGGCCATGAACGGCATCCGCGCCGCCGTCGACTACGTCCGGGCCCACCCGGACAAGAAGGCGATGGTGCTGTGCATCGAATTGTCTTCGGTGAACGCGGTTTTCGACGACGACGTCAACGACGTGATCACCCACAGCCTGTTCGGTGACGGGTGCGGCGCGGTGGTGATCGGCGCCAATCAGGTGCAGCAGCCGCTCGCGCCCGGCAGTGTCGTGATCCGCGACAGCTTCAGCCACCTGTTCGACGACGCCGAGGACGGCATCGTGCTCGGCGTCAAGGACGCGGGCATCACCTGCGAACTGGCGACCAGCCTGCCCGACTACATCTACCGCGGCGTCGACCCCGTTGTCTCGGAAGTGTTGGCGCGCAACGGACTCGACAAGTCCGATATCGAGTTGTGGGCGATCCACCCCGGTGGTCCCCGCATCATCGAGGAGTCGGCGCACTCGCTCGGCATTCCCGCCGAGCTCGCGGCGCCGAGCTGGGAGGTGCTCGCCGAGCACGGCAACATGCTCAGTGTCTCGCTGATCTTCGTGCTGGAGCGGATGATCCGCGACGCACAGACCACGGCACCGATCTCGACCGGTGTGGCGTTCTCGTTCGCACCCGGTGTCACCCTCGAGGGCATCGTCTTCGATGTCATCCGCAGCTGAGAGCCGTCCATCATGCATTTGCTCCGTTTTCTCGCCGCGCTGTCGCCGGCCAGGATCGCGGCCGTCGTCGCCGCGGGTCTGATCTGCGGTGCCGCCAACACCTACCTGGTCACACTGATCAACGCGGTCGTCTCACCCCGCCCGCAACCCGACAACCTGCTGCTCCGTTTCGGGGCGACGGGCCTGGTGATCCTCGTCAGCGGTGTGCTGTCGCAGGTGCTGCTGATCCGCCTGTCGCAGGAGGCGATCTACCGGCTCCGCAGCGACCTGAGCTCCGGAATCGTCTCCGCCCCACTGGAACACCTCGAACGGCTCGGCATGCATCGTCTGATGGCGACGCTCACCGAGGACGTGCGCTCGCTGTCGCAGGCGGTCACCGCTATCCCGTCGATCTGCGTGGATGTGGCGACCATCGTCGGCTGCTTCGTGTTCCTCGCCGTGGTGTCGGGACCGATCTTCGCGATCACCGTCGCGGGCACATTGGTCGCAATCGCCTGTGTCGAAATGGTTCTCAAGCGAGTGCGCGGTATCTACCGTGAGGCCCGCGAGAACGAGGACGCGCTGCTGCGATCGTTCCAGGCCGTCACCCTCGGCATCAAGGAACTGAAGCTGCACCGTGGCCGTCGCCGCGACTTCATGGACCGCCACCTGCTCGGATCGGCGGGCACGCTGCGCGATCAGAACACCGACGCGGGCTCGAAGTTCTCCTACGCGCAGGGCTTCGGCCAGGCGTTGCAGTTGGGCACGATGGCACTGATCCTGTTCGGCATCGCGGCCGCACTGAATCTGCCGCGCGAGACGATGGTCGGGTACGTGCTGGTCACGACGTTCCTGGCGATGCCGATGCAGAACTTCATGCACCGCATCCCCGATCTGCTGCGAGGTGATGTGGCGCTGGACAAGATCCGCGCGATGAACCTGTCGATGACGACCCTGCACGACGAGGAGTCACTGCCGTATGTCGAGCGTCCGGCGGTGGGGGAGGCCAAGCTGGAACTGACCAACGTCAGCTACGTGTATCGCTCGGAGGCGCCTTCGGCAGTGCCGCCGCCGCCCGGGTCGCATCCAGGTGGGCCGGGTGGACCTGGTGGACCGCCGCCGCGTCCCGGGATGCCGCCGCACAACGGGAGGCACCCGCATCCCGCGCATCCCGGTGCGCATCAGGGCGGCGCGGTGGATGTGAACGGCAAGAAGTGGGTCGACCACGGTGGCGCCGATGTGCGCCCACTGGCACCGCCGCCCGGGCTCGACGAGTCCGAGGACGCCGGCTTCCGGCTGGGACCGATCGACCTGGTCTTCGAACCGGGGCAGATCACGTTCATCGTCGGCGGTAACGGCAGCGGGAAGTCGACGCTCGCCAAACTGATCACCGGTCTGTACGTGCCACGCTCGGGGTCGTTGTCGCTCAACGGGGAGAGGATCGACCACGACAACATCGAGTGGTACCGACAGAATTCCTCGGCGGTGTTCACCGATTTCCACCTGTTCGAGGACTACCTGGGCTTCGACCGTCCCGGCATCGACGCCGACGTCCAGCGCTATCTCGACGAGCTGCAGATCTCGCACAAGGTGACGGTCAAGGACGGACGCTTGTCGACCGTCGACCTGTCGCAAGGCCAGCGCAAACGCCTGGCCCTGCTCACGGCCCTGCTCGAAGACCGCCAGATCTACGTCTTCGACGAATGGGCCGCCGACCAGGAACCGCGCTTCCGCGACGTGTTCTACCGCGAGATCCTCACCGATCTGAAGCGGCGCGGCAAGACGGTCATCGTGATCACCCACGACGACCGATACTTCGACTGCGCCGACCAGTTGGTGAAGCTGGACTTCGGTCTGGTCGCTGTCTGACACGTAACGCCGGTTCCTTTCGGGGGACCGGCGTTTCAGGCGATGTGACGAAACTCGGTGACGTTCCGCATCGGGGGACGGTCGGCGAGGCTGACTTCGGAAGGTGTTCGACGCCAACCTGATTCGTCAGGGAGGAACTGGACCAGGCCCATCCCGGAGTCGCGGATACCGAGTCGGTCCAGCAGAGTCGCCACCACTTGGCGGCTCATCACCGCGAGCTCGTGCGTCGGCCGATTGCGGTGCAGCCTGATACCGAGGTCCACCTGGGCGATGGCGGCCAGGCCGCAACGCTGCCAGCAGTCCATCAAGATTCCGATGTCCGCGCCGTAGCCACTGGCGATGGAGATCTGCCCGAGAAACCCACGGGTGGCGGCACATTCACCGCCGAGCGGCTGAATGATCTCCGACAGGGCGGGCGCCAGCGCGGTGAGCAGCGGCCGTGCCACCAGCTGCGTCACCCGGCCACCACCGTCGGCGTCCTCGATCATCGGCCTGCGGTAATAGCCCTTCACCAGCGCAATACCCGAATCGGTGAGCAGCGGTGCGAGCAGCGTGGGCACGAACTGCGGATCCGGTTCGACGAGATCGGCGTCGAGGAAGACGATCAGATCACCGGTACACACCGCCATCGACCGCCACAGCACTTCGCCCTTCCCCGGCCGCACGGCCACCTCGGGCAGTGCCTCCTCGCGGGTATAGACCGCGGCGCCGGCGGCGCGCGCTCGCGCAATGGTGCGGTCGGTGGAGCCGGCATCGAGCACGATCAGCTCGTCGACCAGCCCACCGAGTAAAGGTTGAACAGAGGCGACCACTCCGGCGACGGTGTCCTCGTCATCGAGCGCAGGCACCACCACCGAGACCCGTCGACCCCACTTACGGTCGGTCAGTTCACGGACGTCCATCCGGCCAGTCAACGACACCGTCCCCATACCCGCCACCGATGCGCGCCGATCCTGTGACCGACCCCAACGATTCTCCGATCGCGCTGGTCCTACCTATAGATGGGTGGTGAACAACGGTGCTTTGACGACGAACAGAATCGCGAGCACACCGATAACGGCCATCGCCACCGCGAGCCCGAAGACAGCGGCCAACGCGCCGATCAGCACCCCTTCGAGGGCGATTCCGGTGTAGGCGACTCGGTTGAGCTTGCCGAGTGCCTGTTCCTCGCCGCCGGAGTCGACGCCGTGGCCGACCGATCCGGTGCAGAACGGGTGCAGATTCGCCAAGCCGATTCCGCTGACAACCGCTGCCACCGCCAGCGCCGCGCTTCCGGTCGTCGAGTGGGTCACGATTCCGGTGATCCCGACGATGACGAGCAGACCACTGATGCGCACCGACCACACCCGATCCAGATGGCGGCTCAGCGGTCCGAATGCCAGCCGACCGAGACAGATGGAGCCGATGAACAGTGTCAGGGCGAGGGTGGCCGCGGTCAGGGATGCGCCCGAGTGCACCGCGAGGATGGCGAGCCAGTTGGTGAGCATTCCCTCCAGGAGCAACGCGGAGAAGCTCATCGCGGTCAACCAGCGCAGCGAGGGTGGATATGCCACCCGGATCCGTTCGAGCGGGCGAACCCTCGGCGAAACCCGCGTAGGGGCCACGTGTGGGGGAGTGCGGCCCACTTCCGTTGGCGCAGTTGCAGTATGGAAGCGGCGGAGGATCACGAATACAGCCGTGGTGCCGACGATGCCGACAGCGGTGAGTGTGATGAAGGACTGCAGCAACGGAATACGTCCCGCCGTCACCAGCCCGAAGCCGGCGCCGAGAGTCCCACCGACCGCTTGGAACCCTTCCAGAGGTGAGAGCAAGCTGTTCGCACGCGCGTCCGTGACCGCGCTCATGCGAACCTTCTCCAGGCGAGCGGCGAGCACGTTCTGCCCGATATCCAGCAGCGCGTTGAACGTCCCGGCGACAAGCAGCCACCCGATCGTCGCCCACAGGCCGAACCCCATCCCCGACAGCCCGATTCCGGCCAGGTATAACCCCGCGGCAACAGGTGCGGCGCGCGCCGCCCCGAATCGGGCCACGATCTGGGGCGCCACGAACATCGTCGCAGTGAGCCCGACGACGAACCCGATCCGCGCGAACCCCACCTGCGCATCCGAAAGCCCGTATCGCTCTTGCAGTTCCGGCAACCGCGACGCCAACGCGGCATAACCGAGCCCGTTGAGCAGAAACAACCCCATGGCCGCCCAGACCACCGGCTGCCGCCACGCAGCGCTGACCACCGAGGGCGACTCCGCACGCATCGGCACCCCCTCTCGCCGCGGACAACCGTTCCACAAGCACTCAGCGGGCACCGAAACAACGGACGAACAACGCGTAGACAGGCAATACCTTCACCCGATGCGGCTGTCAAGGTAGCTGATTGTTTGCGCGACTCGCCGTTGGGACGGGCGGATCAACCCATAAATGGCGCGCCCGCGCGAGGGTGAAAGCATGAAACTCATCAAATTGATGTGTGTCCTCGGCGCCACCGCCGCTTTGCCCGCAGTGCTCGCCGGCCCTGCGAACGCCGCATCGTGGACAACCGATCAGATGGTGGCCTATTTCTGCACCGAGGCGCACGATGCCGCCTTCTATCGTGATTACGCAGAAGTCGAGAAAATGAGTAAATGGAAGTTCAACGGTGACATTGTTCCCGAGGTGGAAGCCCGCAAAAAGGTCTTCGGTACCGGCGAGCTCAACGACACCACCCGCGCGGGTCAGTGCGGTGAGAAGGAAACCGAGTACTTCGATGCAGTTGACATGATCACCAGTCGGGAGAAGGACACGCTGCGCGAGGAGTTCCTGAACAACAACGAGGCGCTCAAAGCCCTCCCGGCCAAGAAGCTCGCTGCCTTCAGCAAACCCGGCCAGTCGGAGATGCAGCGTAAGAACGAGAAATACCCGCAGTGAGCCGGTCGCGGCGGTGAGGGACCGGCAAGGGTTCGAGTAGCCTGGCACCCAGTCGGCTGATGGAGGGGACAGGGTTCATGAGTGGGAGCGCGGCAACGATGGTCGAGGTGGGCAAAGGATCCAAGACGGATCTGGTCGACGGGCAGTACACGGTGCGCCTTGACCTCGACAGTCCGGCTGGTGCGGTGGATATTGCCGCCGTGCTGCTGACCGCCGACGGCATGGTGCGTTCCGACGCGGACTTCGTCTTCTTCAACAATCCGTCGGCATCCGGGGTTCGGCTGGAATCGGATGCTGTTGTCGCGGTGGACCTTTCGGCTCTGCCCGCCGAGATTCATCGTGTGGTGATCACCGGAAGTACCGAGGCGCAGGGTATTCGGTTCGGCGCGATCGCCGGGCTGCGGGTTTCTGTCGTCGGGTCGAGTCAGTCGGTGAGTTTCGTGCCGCCCGGCCTGGATTCCGAGACGGTGCTGCAAGCTGTCGCGTTGTATCGGCGGGGGAGTGGATGGCGGCTCGACGCGATCGGTCAGGGATACAGCGCCGGGCTGGCAGCATTCGCGACGGACCACGGAATTGTTGTCGATGCGGAAGAAGAGTCCGCCGAAGTAGTTGCGCCGCAGGCTGTTACGCCCGCACCGCGAGCTGCGACACCTGCTCCGTCGGTCGATCTGCGTAAGGTCGACGTCGTCCTGACCAAAGATTCCCCCGATCGCCGCGCCACCATCGACCTGCGTAAGGGCGACCCCGGCTATGTACTGACCGTCGGCCTCGAATGGGACGGGCGCGGTGCGGAGTACGACGACTACGGCCGCTGCACCAAGCGCGGAGTCGGCGACCTCGACGTCTACTTCTTCTGCCGCAACGAGATCACCGGCGACTACGTAGTCTTGAGCGGCGAAAAAGGCCACCAGGGCGACATCGCGAAGTGGCCGTTCATCCACCACCAGGGCGACTCCCAAGGCCCCGGCGTGAACAACCAACCCGCCCGTGAACAAGTCATCGTCCGCCCCACCGAAAACGGTGACCTCCTCCTCAACGTGTACCAGTCCGTAGACAACGGGGGCGGCGCCATCGACAAATTCGGAAAGCCCCGCGTCCGAGTCCGCTACGGCCGCCCCGGCCCCGACGGACTCCCCGGCGAGGACGCCGACCAGATCACCGTCGTCATCGGCAACGGAAAGAGTTCCTTCTGGGCCACCGTCGCCCACATCGACGTCCGAGACGGCATCCTCACCGTCGATGGCACCATCCACTACAGCCGCGCGTTCAGCGAGCGCATGCCCGTCCTCGATACCGAAGGAAATTGGGTTCGTTCCGCCAAGAACGGCCCGGTCGGCCGCAGCAAGAAGGCCAACGGTCTCGGCCTGAGCCGCTACGTTGGTCAATGCCCTACTCCGCGCTGAGCCGAAAAATCACCTGATCTGCGATGGCCTCCGGGTTACGCTCCCCTCGACGGTTCACACTGATGAGGGGCACAGTGATCGCGGTGAACAGCAACGGTGAGTACTCGTTCACCAAGCCGACTCGCCCCAGCATTCGCCTGCTGACCGGCCTCGGCGTCGAGGGCGATATCCACGCCGGAACGACGGTCAAACACCGCTCCCGCGTCGCGCAGGACCCGACCCAGCCGAATCTCCGGCAGGTTCACCTCCTGCACGAAGAGCTGTTCACCGAGGTCGCCGACCACGGATTCGAGGTGTTCCCCGGTGATCTGGGCGAAAACGTCACCACCAGCGGAATCGATCTTCTCGCGCTGCCGGCAGGGGCCTTGCTCCGTATCGGTGCGCGCGCGGTTGTCGAAGTCACCGGCCTGCGTAACCCGTGCGCCCAGATCGACAATTTCCGGCCCGGACTCTTGAAGCGGCTCGTCCACCACGACGAGACGGGCACCCTCGTGCGCAAGGCCGGGATCATGGGTGTGGTCACCGCGGGCGGCGAAGTCAGACCGGGTGACAGCATCGTCGTCGAACTTCCGCCCGAGCCGTGGAAGGCGCTGGATCGGGTCTAGCGTCGGCCGAATTTCCGGCTTGCACCTGACGTAAGGTCAGGTCCTACCGTCGACAACACCGGCGCACAGTGCGCTGGTGGAAGTGGGATGAAACGGATGGACCTGCGCGAAACCGGGCGTGTGTGGAAGGTCGGCGAACTCGCGGACGAGGCCGGGCTGACGGTGCGGACGCTGCACCATTACGACCGCATCGGGTTGGTACATCCCGCGGAGCGGACCAGCACCGGCCATCGGCTCTACACCGCGAGCGATGTCGAGCGCCTCTACCAGGTGCTGGCCCTGCGTCAACTGGGCCTGGGCCTGGACCAGATCGCGGATCTGCTCGAGGGTGCCGTGCCGATGGCGCAGGTGCTGACCGCTCATCGCGACTATCTGGCCGCACAGCTCGAAGCGACCCGGGAACTCCACGCCTTGGTCGAGGCACTGGCTACCACGGTGCAGCGCAAGCCGGATACATCCACGGACCACTTCCTGGAACTGATCAGGAGGACCGTCATGGTCGACGACACCATCAAGACATACTTCACCGAAAATCAACTGGCGCAGCTCGCCGAGCGTCGGGAAGAGTTGGGGGAGAAGCAGATTCAGAAAGCCGAAGCCGACTGGGCTGAGCTGATCCCCCAGGTCGATGCGGCGATCGCAGCGGGAATGGACCCGACCACACCCGAGGCGCAACGAATGGCCGCGCGGTGGATGGCGCTCCTGGAAGAGTTCCACGGCGGCGACGAAGGCCTGCGCGACAGCATGTACCGAATGCAGGCCGAGGAGTCCGCCCGAATCGAAAGTGAGTACTGCGGACCGTCGCCCGCGCAGATCGCGTTCATCACGGCCGCGAATACTGCACGGGAGTAACGGGATCGGAGTCCGAACATCGCGCAGTAACGACTGAGGTAGTGCGTGCGCGTGGTGCGGGGGATGATTCCTGCGCGCCACGGCCGCCGCCTGAAACCCGGGCAGGGTGTGGTCTTCTCGGGAAGGACCCGAACATCGACGGGCACAGGAGTCTGCGGCATAGGCTTGACCGATGAATGCAGCCCCACCCTTGACGGTGTCGCAGCGGACGGGATACATCTGCAGCGCGGTGGTCTGGCGCTGTGATCGGTTGACGACTTGGGCAGCGGTGGCGTGGTGATATCCGACCCGACACGCGACCCTGCGTCGGTCGAGATCGGCAACTTCCTTCCCCATGCGCCGTCTGACGTGTGGCACGCGCTCACCGATCCGAGTGTGGTGCAACGGTGGTTGATGCCGTCTACCGGATTCGTCGCATCAGTGGGAACCCACTTCGTCTTCACCGTCCCGCCACAGCCATCGTCGGCGGCCAGGCGGCAAGCGACCTCTGTCGGTGAGATCGCCTGCGAAGTTCTAGCGGCCCGTCCGAGTGAGCAGCTGACCCTGAGCTGGGTCGACTTGCGAGCAGAACGGCCGACCCGCTGGGTTATCGACTGGACATTGTTGTCGCAGGGGCGTGGCACTCGATTGTTGTTGACGCACAGCGGATTCGATATCGAAGACCGCCGACAGAAGATGGCGCGCAACGGAATGGAACGGATGTGGCACGGCAGGTTGTCGCGGCTGCGCGACGTGCTCGACATCGGCCACCAGAACCTCTTCTAGTTGGATCGCCACGGCTCTGGAGTGGGAACCGCGCTGGTGATGCCTGTTCGCTGAGACCTGCGGCCAGGCGGATTGCGTCACTGGCTGTCGGTGTTCCAGGGTGCCGCCCGCATGTCCTCGATCGAGAGCCGCTGTCCGCGGCGCGGTTCACCGAGCGGAACTCCGACGGCGATCATCGACATCACCACCCATCCGGCGTCCGGAGCGAGGTCGGTGGTGACGGCGTCGAGGTCGAAGGCGCGGAATTGGTGGCAGGCGAGGCCGATGGCCTGGGCTTGGATTGTCAGATGGGCGACGGCTTGGCCGAGATCGTAGTCGGCGAATTCCGAGTACGGGATGCGGGAATCGTCGACGAATCTGTGCGTCAACGTGACGATCAACAGACCGGCGTCCAACGCCCACCGAGCTGAACTGGGTGTCAGATGCACCGCGATCCGCTTGTGTTCCACCTCGCCGGGCCGAACCGGATAGAAACTCCACGGCTGCGAATTCCCCGCCGACGGCGCCCACCGCGCCGCCTCGAGCAGCAGTTCGACCGTCGCGTCGTCCACTGTCGCCTCGGGATCGAACGCGTGCGGACTGAATCGCCCGGCCAGCAGTGGGTGGAGGCGGGGCCGACCCGCAGGGATGAACACTCCTGTCCCAACCGGAATGCGGTGCGGAATATGCCTGCTCCACGAGTTGCGAAGGCCATGGCAAGGGGCAGACTTCGTTCTAGGTGATCGGGCGGTCGCCGAGTAGGTCCTCGCGAAGGTCGCGGACTGTTGTCCGTAGGGCCTCGACGACGGCAGCCACCTCAGGTCGGCGGAGGGTTTCGGGACGGATGACGAGCCAATAGGTGAGCTGGACACGGACCTCGTCGGGCAGGACGCGGACGAGGTCGGGGTGGCGGTCGGCCATGAAGCAGGGGAGTAGGCCGATGCCCGCGGCGGCTCGGGTGGCTTCTACGTGGACGAAGACGTTGGTGGAGGAGACCGAGCGGCGCATGGTGGGGGCGAAGGCGAGGGCCAGGTCGAGGTCGTCGACTTGGAGGATGGATTCGATGAAGTAGACCAGGGGGTAATCGGCGAGGTCGGCGATGGTGGTGGGGGTGCCGTGTTCGGCGAGGTAGTCGCGGGAGGCGTAGAGGCGCAGGCAGTAGTCGCCGAGTCCGATCGCTTCGGCGCGATGGACTTGGGGTTTGCCGACCACCACCTCGATGTCGAGTCCGGTTCGCTGGGTGGATGCTCGCCGGGTCGCGGCGATGATGTCGACGGCGATACCGGGGTGTCGGCGTTGGACGCGGGCGGCCGAGGGTGCGGCCAGGTAGGCGCTGAAACCGTCGGTGGCCGAAATGCGCACCACGCCTTCGAGTGTGCGCTCGCCCGCGGTCGAGCCCAGCGATTTGACGGCCGCCTCCACCGCTTCGGCCGCGGTCAGCGCCTCGCGGCCCAGATCGGTGAGCTCCCAGCCGCCGCTGACGCGGGTCAGCACCCGCCCGCCCATGGCGTGTTCGAGTGCCGCGATGCGCCGCGAGATCGTCGTGTGGTTGATGCCCAATTCTTCGGCGGCGGTGATGTAGCGCCCGGACCGGCCGACGGCGAGTAGTACCAGCAAATCGTCAGCGCTCGGCCTGCGTCCCGACGTCGAAGCAGAATGGCTCACGTGTGCAGTTTCGCAGATTGCCGCTGCGAAACTGGCCATTGTCATCGAGATCCGTCTGCACGAATACTCTCCCCATGGCTTGTGGGCTGCATCACATTTCCATCGTGATGTGACCTGGAACATCGAAGGAGTAGTGCGATGACCGTGCGCAGCACGACCCGTCCGACCGACCCGGACGAAGCCCCCACCGGACTGCGGCGGGTGGTGGCCGCCTCGATGGCGGGCACCGTCGTCGAATGGTACGAATTCTTCCTCTACGGCACCGCCGCGACCCTGGTGTTCAGCAAGGTGTTCTTCTCCAAGGACACCAGCGATCTCGACGCGATCTTGGCCGCCTTCGTCACCTACGCCGTCGGTTTCGCGGCCCGCCCGCTCGGCGGCATCGTCTTCGGCTACTTCGGCGACCGCTACGGCCGCAAGCAGTTGTTGCAGGTGAGCCTGGTGCTCGTCGGCGCGGCGACCTTCCTGATGGGCTGTCTGCCCACCTTCGCCCAAATCGGTTACTGGGCACCGGCGATGCTGGTGATCCTGCGCTTCATCCAGGGCTTCGCGATCGGTGGCGAATGGGGTGGTGCGGTGCTGCTGGTCGCCGAGCACAGCCCGAGTCGCAGTCGCGCCTTCTGGTCGAGTTGGCCGCAGGCCGGGGTGCCGGCTGGAAATCTGCTCGCCACGGTCGTGCTGCTGGTGCTGACCTCGACCCTGTCGGACGAGGCGTTCCTGAGTTGGGGCTGGCGCGTGGCGTTCTGGCTGTCGGCGGTGGTCGTGCTGGTGGGCTACTACGTGCGTACCAAGGTCACCGACGCTCCGATCTTCCTGGCGGCGCAGCAGTCGATGGATCAGGCCAAGGCCGCCTCGTTCAGCCCGTTCGAGGTGCTGCGCAATTATCCGCGTGGGGTGTTCACCGCGATGGGTCTGCGGTTCGGCGAGAACATCATGTACTACCTGGTCGTCACGTTCTCCATCACCTATCTCAAGGTGCACGTGCACGCCGACACCACCAACATTCTGTGGTGGCTGCTCATCGCCCACGCCGTGCACATCATGGTGATTCCGCTGGCCGGCAGGCTCGGTGACCGCATCGGCCGCCGCCCGGTCTACCTGGCCGGTGCCGTCGCCGCGGCTACCTGGGGTTTCTTCGCCTTCCCGATGATGGACAGCGGCAACCACCTGATCATCTTGTCCGCCATTGTCATCGGACTGGTGTTCCACGGGCTCATGTACGCCGGTCAGCCCGCGATCATGGCCGAGATGTTCCCGACGCGGATGCGCTACTCGGGTGTGTCGATGGGCTACCAGGTCACCTCGATCGTGGCGGGTTCGCTGGCGCCGATCATCGCGGTGAAGCTGCTGTCGGAGTTCGGTTCCTCGGTGCCGATCGCCTGGTACCTGGCTGTGGCCGCGAGCGTCACCATCGTTGCGGTGTTGTGCGCGAAGGAAACTCGGGGAATCGACCTGGAATCTGTTGACCTCGCTGATGCTGCGGCCACGAAAGGTGTTGCCTGATGGCAGCTCTTACGGGACGTAAGGCGCTGGTCACCGGTGCCGCGAGTGGTATCGGCGCCGCCTGTGCACGCGAGCTCGCCGCACGCGGGGCCGAGGTCACCGTCGCCGATATCGATGGAGTCGGTGCGAAAGCGGTGGCGCACGAGATCGGCGGGCATTCGTGGAATGTCGACCTGCTCGAGGTCGACGCGTTGGCGCAATTGCGGCTCGAGACCGACATTCTGGTCAACAACGCGGGTGTGCAAAGCGTCAGCCCCATCGAGGATTTCGAGCCGCATCGGTTCCGCACGATGCAGACGCTGATGGTCGAAGCGCCGTTCCTGCTGATTCGCGCGACCCTTCCGCACATGTACGAGCAGGGTTTCGGGCGGATCGTGAATATCTCGTCGGTGCACGGGATTCGGGCGTCGCAGTTCAAGGTCGCGTATGTGACCGCGAAGCACGGGTTGGAGGGGCTGTCGAAGGTGACGGCGCTGGAAGGTGGTGCGCACGGGGTCACCAGCAACTGCGTCAGCCCCGGCTATGTGCGAACACCGTTGGTGGACAAGCAGATCGCCGATCAGGCTGCCGCGCACGGAATCGATGAGCGGGAAGTGCTGGAGAAGGTGCTGCTCACCGAGAGTGCGATCAAACGGTTGATCGAGCCGGAAGAGGTTGCGGCACTGGTCGGTTGGCTGGCCTCCGACAACGCGGGCATGGTCACCGGGTCTTCCTACGTGATGGACGGAGGGTGGAGCGCCCGGTGACCGAGGGGGAGTTCGGGAGGCGGGCCGGCTTCAGGGGAGTGAATGGACCGTTTGAACGGTACCGACCCGCCTGCAACCCATTCGTTGACGCCGACGGTCCGGATGGGGGGTCGGTCAGAGGATCTGCGCGACGGTTTTCAGCCGGTACTTTCGACTGTGGAGTCGCGGCGGGTCAGCCAGATCGCGCAGGCTGTGCAGAGGGCCGCGGCGATCAAACCTGGGACGATCAGATCCGGACGTGGTTCGAAGGCGGGTGGTGTCGTGGACGTCAGTTCCACGAACCCGTGCACAGTACCCGCCCACATCGTGTAGTGATCCGTGTCTGGTGTCACGCCAACCCACGACGGCACCGCGCCATCGTTACTCGTCGGCAGCTCCCGCGCGGTCAACGACGCGAGCACCGGCAACACGGTCCAACCGGCGAGCAGGGAAGGTTCGAGCGGCAGCGTCGCCGCACCTGCCATCGCCGCCGCGAAGAGCAGCACCGCGCCGGCGGCAATTCGAACCCAGTCGGTATCGGAAACGAAAGACAGCGCGCCGATCAACGCCGCACCGGCACACACACCGACGGCGAGGGCCGCGCGGCGTTGCCGAAGCCCGACCGCAAGGCCGCCGATCACTGCGGCGACTCCGGCGACGAGCGTGAAAATCGAAGGTTCGCGATCCAATCCCGGTTCGATGACGAGAACGGCCGCGGCTGCGGTCATCGCGGCCAACGTCGTCGCCGACCCCTGTGGCAACCACCGAACACCCGCCGCGAAGACGGCGAGCACCAGCAGTACCGACGCGACAGGAAGTCGGCCGGTCTCGGTCGACAGTCGCGCGAGCAAGCCGGATGTCAGCGCTATTGCGGCGCCGAACGCGACTATCCGCCCTGACAGGTCGACATCGACATGGTCGGCTCGCCGCCACCGCATCGCCAGCAACAGTCCTGCCCCCAGCGCGACGGCCACCACCAACTGCCACATCCGCCCCGGTGGGTCGAGGGAACCGGGGTAATCGTGATAGCGGAAGTGGTCCCCGCCGAGCAGGTTCTCCCACTGATACCCGAGCACCCCTGCCGCTACGAGGCCACCGAAGAACCACACCTGAACTGCCGTTGTCAGGAGCGCGGGCACGATCAACAACCCGAGCGCGACACCGAGCGCGACGGGCAACTCGTTCCACTCATCCGGCGCGGGCAGCGCGCTGACGGCGCCCACGATCGCCAGCCCGGCCAGACCGATCCCGTAAACCACGCAATAGCGGACCCGGCCCCAGCTGAACAGGCTGACCGCGGTGATCGCAACCAGCGCGGCGATCACCGCGGTGGTCATCGGCGCGGTCCCGAAAATCTGTGAGCCAGCCGCAGTGTCGGCGATGCGCTGAACCCCATAACCCGAGGTCAGGCCGATCAACGCCCCGATAGCGGCGTGTACTGCCGCCGTTCCACTCACCTTCAGCACTCCTCGCCACACGATCCGAATTGATGCCTTCAACCAGGACATTGTCGGCTGCGGTGATCAATTCGTTACCATCAGGTCGTGGTCGATGAAATGCCCGGAATCCGCAAAATTCGCGGGCAAAGGCACTTGTTGTGGACGTTTGATCATGTTGTAATCCAGATGTTTGCTGGCGACCCGCCGATTGTTCGGATGATGTGGGGGATGAGATGACGTTACGTCCGGAGATGGGGTCGGAGGCAGGCCGAGGGGAGGCCGGTGCCCTCCCCTCGGTCGATATCGCCGACAGTCCGTTGACCGCGGACCGCGTCGGACGGTTGAGTCCGGCCGCCCGGCACCGGATCGCGGCGTTCGTGCACACCACTCTCGCCGATCTGGACGAGTTGCCCGAACCGCCTTCGAGGTGACCCTGCGATCCAGCCTCAGCGGAACAGGGCAGTGAGGTCGACGGTGGCTGCCATGGCCGCGGCGCCCGCGTCGTTGAGGTGCATGCCGTCGCCGCTGTCGAATTCGGGGCGGATGCAGTCGGGTCGGTGGGGGTCGTTCACGGCGCGGTCGACGTCGAAGATCGAGTCGAAAAGGGTTGTGGTGCGCAGCCATTCGTTGACGGCATGGCGAGTCGGCTGGGTTTCCAGTAGGGGCATGCCGGGGTAGACGCAGCCTGCGTAGGGGCCGATGGTGGCGGCGTGGATGCGCAGTCCGGCGGCGTGGGCGCGGTCGGCCAGGTCGGTGAAGCCGGCGATCAGTTCTTCGGTGGTGGCGCTGGGTTGGCCGCCCATCGCGCCGAGGATGAGGTCGTTGATGCCGAAGTTGATCAGGATGTCGGTCACCCCGGGGACCTGCAGGGCATCGGAATCGAAACGGCGCACGCCTGATTCGCCGATCTGCTCAGCGGTGAGGCGGTTGCCCGCGATGCCGTTGTTGACCACCCAGCCCCGGGCGAGGCGGTCATTGAGGACGTCGACCGAGCGACGATTGGCGCTCGGTGTGGTGCCGACACCTTCGAACCAGGAGTCACCGAACGCGACTGCGATCGGAGGTTGTTCGCTGACCAGCACGTCGATTCCGGTGACGAAGAATCGGAACGGAACCTCGAGGGCGTCAGGAAGTTCCACCTCCGCGGTCTGGTCACCGTCGACGATGTAGGCGATCTCGCCGGGCTGGTGGGAGAAGGTGGCGAGGCCGGTCGATTCCGGCAGGTAGAGGCTGAGCAGCAGGTCTTCGCCTGCGGTGACCGGCAATTCGATCGGATCGCTCACCGACTCGGCGCCCGCGTCGATGATGACCGCCGCCGTGCTGCCGAAGGTGACCTCCCGATCCTCGATGATCGCCGATCCGGCTTTGCGCCGGGCGATCCGCACAGCGCCGATCCGCAGCGGTGCGACCCCGTAGCGGTTGGTCAAGCGCACGCGCACCGCGTCGCCGCCGCCTGCCATGTGCAGGACGTGGCGCACGGTTTCGTCCCCGAACTCCCGTGATTCGGCGAGTTTGATCTGCTCGGTCGGGTCGATGACGCCGGTCCGGAAGCCCGCGACCCAGGTGTTGTTCTGCATGATCTCTCCAGTAGTTGCTGTGCGGAATAATGCGTTGACATAGGTCTACGGGAAAGTATTCCTCGTGTCAACTATCCGCATGGCAAGTATGGGCTAAGCTGGTGTTATGTCCGATCTGTTCGACGACCCCCGTTTCACCATCTCCGGCTTGCTGTTCGAGGCGCACAGTGGCCTGCTCGCCAAGCTGGAGCCGACCTGGAAGGCGCACGGCCTCTCCGGCCTCGACCTCAATGCCCTTCTGCGGCTGAGTCGTTCGCCAGGTCACCGCCTGCGGATGTCGGACCTTGCCACGCAGACCGAGCTCTCCACCAGCGGTGTCACCCGCCTGGTCGACCGGCTCGCCGCCGCGGGCCTGGTCGAACGTCAACTCGACCCGGCCGACCGCCGCAGCGCCTACGCGGCCCTGACCGACGGTGGTGTGCAGCGCCTCGAAGAGGTCCTGCCCGATTACCTCGCGGCCCTGGAGAAATGGCTCACCGGCCAGTTGACTCCCGCTCAACTCGACGGCTTGGTCACCGGCCTTCGCGTCATCCGGGACGCCACGAACCCGGCGGCCACCGCCTTGGCTGACCGGTCCTGAGCGCTGTTCGCGCTTTCGCAGACGACCGTGCCGGACCGCAGGATTCCGAAAGCGCCCCGCCAGTCACAGCTGTCAGTGTGTGGGTACGTCGCCCGGAGACCGCGGCGGCCGACCACGAGAGGACCGAAAGCGTGAAGATTCCACTGGCAGTACTTGTAGGCGCAGTCTTGACCATCAGCGCATGCACGATGCAGGCGAGCGAAACAGGCACTGCACCAACAGGTTCCCTGCCGGACCCCGCTGTGCTGCAATCCGCGCTGGATGCGGTCCGCGACGCCGGGATGGTCGGTGTGTTCATGGAAGTACGTGACGAGGACCGGGTGTGGAGTGGCGCGTCGGGCGTCGCCGACGTCATCTCCGGCGAGCCCATCCGGCCCGACATGGTCCACCGAATGGGCAGCATCACCAAGACATTCGTCGCGGCCGCCATCATGCAGCAGGTCGAGCAGGGACGGATCGGGCTCGACACACCGATCGCCGACTACCTGCCACGCCTGGTCCCCGGCGAGCGCGGCACCGAGATCACGATTCGGATGCTGCTCAACCACACGAGCGGTCTGGCCGAGCACCTGCCGTACTCGTTCCCCTCTCTCTCAGCCTTTTTCGGCGGAACGCAGCTGTCCGCGGAGAGCTTGGACAAGCACCGGTTCACCGAGTTCGACCCGATCGAGTTGATCAGAATGGGTGTCGACGCGCCCGCCACCGGTGCGCCCGGTGCGACCCCCGGCGTGTACTCCAACACCAACTACTTCCTGCTGGCCCAACTGCTGGAGCAGGTGACCGGAACAGCGTTCGAGACCTACATCGCCGAGAATGTGATCCGCCGCGCCGACCTCGCCCACACCGCGTTTCCGGACCAGCCGACCCTGTCGGCTCCGCATCCGCGACTGTACGAGGGCCTGTTCGGCACGATCGACCCACCGCGCGACTACAGCGTCTACAACATGTCCTGGACGATGCCCGGCGCCGGCATCGTCTCGACCACGGCAGACCTGAACCGCTTCTACCGCGCGCTGCTCGCCGGACAGATCGTGAGCCCGGAATCGCTGGCACAGATGCAGCGCACGGTGCCCGTCATCGCCCTGGACGGCACGCAGATCGAATACGGCCACGGCCTGCACCGCGTGCAGACCGCGACCGGCGAAACATTCTGGGGCCACGACGGCAGCGCCTTCGGCGCCCTGGCGCTATCTCTCACCAGCGCCGACGGCATCCGCCAGATGTCGGTCGCGATGAACTTCGCCCGCTGGAACGAGCTGGGCCCCGACGGCACACCGAAACCCCACCCCATCGACGACGCCCTCGATACCCTCTATCGAACCGCGATGGGCGACAAGTAGTTACTTCGGCCACGCTGCGACACCGCCCGCCCGGATTCGGATGCCGTAGGCTCGCACCGCATTCCCCGCGACGCCGACTGCGACATCAGGCCAGGGCTACGAGACCGACTTGGCCCGGCGGTGCGGGGTCGAGGTCGATGGGTGACACCGACCAGGTCAGCTCGTACGGGTGATCAGCTTGTGCGTCGACCGGTAAGGGCGTTCAGATCGATGATCAGGGGGAATGGTTCGTCCATGTGCACCGCGCCGGTGGCGCGGGGAGTGATCCGGTAGTCGCCGTCGTCGAGGGTGTAGATCGTGAGACCGACCGAGCCGACGTCGATGAGGTCGATCACCCAGTAGTGGGCGATGCGATTGGCGGCGTACTCGCCCGCCTTGATGGAGTAGTCGCGCACCGCGGACTCGCCGGATGAGGCGACCTCGATGGCTAGCGCGAGCTGGTCGCTGCGAATTCGGGCTTGCTCGTCGATCTCTTCAGGCCCGACGACTACATCCGGCACGCGCCGGGGCGACTTACCGCTGAGTTCAGCCTCGATTTTCGCGAATGCTTCCCATCCGCTCGGAAGCTGGCCGTTCAGTTGGACAAGCAAACGTTGGATCGCGCGACTGTGCGGTGGCGCTGGGCGAGCGTCCACGAGCAAGAGTCCGTTCTCGATCTCGTAGCGTTGGCTGGTGTCGGTCGGCAGAGCGTCGTACTCGGCGACGGTGATCGGTTGCCCGCGCGGGCTCGGCACCATCTCGACCGTCATCCTCAGCCTCCGCATGCCCGTCCACTGCGTCTTCGCGTCATTGTCGCACGTTGAGCCAGTCGGGTCGCGTGTGCCGTGGGTAGTGCGCACAAGGCGGGTGCTAGCTCGCGCGCTGTCATTTCGCATCCGATCGGGCGCAGCTGGAAGAGCGGTCAGCAGCGATTCGATGCCAACGACAACATCGAATCGCTTGCGGGTCGCCGGGCATCATGCCTACCCGAATGAATGTCGGTAGCCGACCGTTCGAGTCAGCTGCCGAAGCGTTCGGCGACCACTTCTTCCGTGAGGCCGTAGTCGGCGAGGGAGTAGTGGTGGGTGGGTTTGCGTGCACCGGTGCGGCTTTCGTTGTCGAGGGTGGTGATGGCGGTGCGGGCTTCGGGGGTGAGGGTGGTGTCGATGCGGGCGTAGATGGTGTCTACGACGCCCAGGGGGTCGGTGCGGAGGTCTTCGAAGTCGACGTCGATGAAGGTGGCTTCGGGGTGGCGGGTGCGGGCGGCGGTGAATTCACGGAGGCCGCGCGACCACAGGTCGAGTTGGGTGCGGCCGATGGTTTCGCCGGTGAAGACCGTGGACCAGCCTCGGGTGGCGTGTTCGTTGAGGCTGCAGACCGAGGGGATGATGGTGGCGGGATCGCGGTGGGTTTGGATGACGACGGCGTCGGGGTAGGTCGCCAGGAGTGCGTCGAGGCAGAACAGGTGGCTGGGGTTTTTGAGGACCCAGCGGCGAGTGTCGTTCATGCCGATGAGTTGCAGGTTGCGGCGGTGGCGGGCGTAGGCGGGGGTCCAGCCCTGGCCGGCCAGCCATTGCGAGTAGCCCGGTACGTAGGCGAGGCACTCGTAGGAATGCGACGTGCCCGACTGGCGCAGCAGTTGCCAGCATTCCTCCACGTCGGAAGCGCTCATGTAGTGCAGGCCCATGAATTCGGGGTTCTGCACCCGATGCTGTCGCAGGCCCGCGTCGATCTGCTGGTAGGCGGGGTTGTCGGCCCAGGTGTCGCGCGGTGGACGGGGCTGCGGGAAATCGGTCAGCCACATCTCCAAACCCTGGTTTGCGGGATCGGTGGCCAGCAATCGGTGCAGTGCGGTGGTGCCGGTTCGGGGCAGGCCCGTGACGAAAATCGGTTGGGTGACCGGTGTTTCGACGTAGCCGGGGTTCGCCGCCCACGCGGCTTCACTCAGCGCCCGGGCGACCAGCGTGCCCCGCAGGAAGAACCGCGACATCTTCGAGCCCAGCTCGGTGAGCCCGGCCTCGTCGCGATACGAGTCGAGCAGCACCTGCAACGCCTCGGTGTAGTCGTCGGGGCCGAAATCGGTGAGGCCGGTGAGTTTGGTGGCGGAGGCGTGCAGGTCGGCCACGGTGCCGACGTCGGTGCGCACAGTCATCGTCGAAAGCTCCTAGTTGTGGTATTCGCCGCAGTTGACGTCGAGGGTCTGACCGGTGATCGCCGAGGACCACCCGGACGCGAGAAACACGACAGCACGGGCGATTTCGTCGGGTTCGGGCAGGCGCTTCAGATCGGATTTCGACGCGGTCTGCTCATAGACCTGCTCGACGGTGATGCCGTATTTCTCGGCGACCTGGCCGAAGTACCACTTCAGCTGGTCGGTCCAGATATAGCCGGGCAGCACACTGTTGACCCGTACACCCTTGCCGCCGAGCTCGGTCGCCAAGGTCTGCGACATCGCCAGTAGTGCGGCCTTGGTCAGTTTGTAGCTGCCGTACCGGGGCTCGGAATGGCGCACGACCATCGAATTGATCATCACCACAGCGCCTTTGGACTCGGTGAGCGCGGGCGTGAACGCCTGCGTCATCCGCAGACCGCCGAGCACCGTCATATCGAAGCTCGACCGGATGTGGTCGAAGTCGGTGCGGTCGAGGGGTTTCATCGACGGCACCGAGAACGCGTTGTTCACGAGTGCGTCGACCCGCCCGAAGGTGTCGACTGTGCGCGCCACGAGATTATCGACAGCGGCCTCGTCGGTGATGTCGGTGGGCACGCTCAACGTGGCGCCCCCCGCGGCCTCGATTTCGCCGGCCACCTCGAGTAGACGGGATTCGGTGCGCGCCGCGAGCACGACCGTGGCCCCCGCCGCGGCCGCTTCCAGACAGATCGACCGGCCCAGACCCGGCCCGACTCCGGAAACAACGACAACTTTGCCGTCCAACAGTGCCCCGCTCATCCGAGCATCCTTTCGGCGAATGCCCGCTGCCGGGCCGAGATCCGGTCGCGCCAACCCGCGGCGTCGATCCGGTTGTGTTCGAAATGCGGAAGGTGTTGCGCGACTGCGTCGATCGGCACCACGGCGACGGTCGGGCCATCGGCCTCGGTCATCGGTCGATCGGTGCGCTGCCACCGGAACTGCAGGATGCCGCGTGTGCGACCGGTGGTCTCGATCCAGTTCGCGATACCCGGATCCTGCTTGCTCACCACCATCCGGATCATCCCGTCCGAATCCACCTGTGCCTGAGCGTGATTGAGGCTGGTCTGATGGTTGACGTAGTCCAGGGAGATGTACCAGAGACTGCCCAGCTGGAAACCCTGATACGGCGCATCGGATTTCGGGACGGTGATCACCAGCGCCTGATCGTCGGCGAGTTCGAAATGTCCGACCGAGGAGTACTGGGTGCTCAGCCCGCCGGGGGTGAGCCGAGGTGCGGTGAGGGTGTTCACCGGCAGATCGAGATAGAACCACTTCGGGAAGTTGAACCAGGTGTGCACCCGCGTGAGCAGCATTTTCGCCGCCGCGCCGTACCGTTTGCGCAGGCGCGCCAGGTCCGGTTCGACGGGTGCGGTGCCGATGGTGTCGACGCGTTCGATCCGGATCGAGCCCTTGCGCTCGGACCAGTCGCTGTAGACCTCCCGCACGGCCAGCATGGACGCGCCTTCCCCGAGCGGGAAGTAGTCCGGGCCTGCCTCGGGTTTCGCCGGCCCGAAGCGAAGGGAGAAGCTGCTGTCGGCGGCGATCGGAATGCGCCGGTCATCGAACGCGTCGGCACCACCGGGCACGTCCGTCGCGGTGTAATCACCTTTGAGCACTTGGAAACTCAGATCGACGGTGCTGCCACGTACCCCGCTCACCACATACTCGGCGCCGGGTTCGATATTGGCGTGGTAGTAGAGGGTGTCCGGGTTGTCGAGGCCCATCTTGGCGTACGGCCCGGTCGAGGACACGAAATAGGGATGCGACGTGCCGTGGGCGCCCGAAAGGCGCAGGCAGGCAGCGATACTGGCGGCGAGGTAGTCGTAGCCCTCGGCGAGGTCCTGGTCGCTACGGACGAATTCCGCACCGGCGATGAGTGTTTCGGCTTGCGCGACCGCGGCGAGAAATGGTGCAGTCAGTGGCGCCGGTGGCGAGCTGCTGGTACCGGCTTCGGTGGTGGTACTGGAATGGGTCAACGGTCTGCGATTCCTAGCTCTCGGAGAATGTGGGCAGCGATGTCGGAAGGGGACCCGAGGTCGGGCGTGATGACGAGGTCGGCGTGCTCGGGCCGTTCGTACGGCGAGCCGATCCCGGTGAAGCCGGGCAGTTCACCGGCGCGGGCCTTGGCGTAGAGGCCCTTCGGATCGCGGCGTTCGCATTCCGGCAGCGGGGTGTCGACGAAGATCTCGTGGAAGGGCAGTTCCTGGCCGGCATGGATGGTCCGGGCGTTGGCTCGCTGGGCGGCGAAAGGGCTGATCACCGACACGATGGCGACGGTGCCGGAGTCGGCGAACAGCGCGGCAGCTTCGGCGACTCGGCGAACGTTCTCGTCCCGGTCGGTGGGGGAGAAGCCGAGGCCGGCATTGAGACCGTGCCGCAGATTATCCCCGTCGAGCAGGTAGGCGGGGCGGTTGGCGGCGACCAGCTGGCGCTCCAGTTCGACCGCGATCGTCGACTTTCCCGAGCCGGACAGTCCGGTCAGCCAGATCGTGGCGCCGAGGTGGGCCCGCTCGGTGCGGTCCACTGCGGACCGATGCCACACGACGGACTGGCGTAATTGCACAATCGGGCTCGTTTCAGTCAGAATATTGACTGAAAGCGGCTCGATTGCGTGATTATGCCGGTCGATCTGTGCTCCGCCGGTCTCCCGGCCGGTCACCATCCCGGCGGCGACGGTCTGATCGGTCACCGGATCGATCAGGATGAAACTGCCTGTGCGCCGATTCTCCCGATACGGATCCGACAGCAAGGGATGACGGCTGTGTAAGCGAATGCGCGCAATGTCGTTGAGCGACAAGGACTCCACGTCCTCCACCCGGTGCAGCGTGTTCACGTCGAGGCGGTAGTCGATGGCCGTGACCTGCGCGGACGAGGTCTGCGCGGCGGTGCGCACCAGGTACTGCGCACCCTCGCGCAACTGCGAAGTCTCCGAGAACCAACACACCATCGCATCGAGGTCGACACCGATGTGGGGACGGTTACCCGGCCGGGCGAGCAGGTCACCGCGTCCGACATCGAGGTCGTCGTCCAGCGTCAGCGAGACCGCCATGCCGGTGAATGCCTCGTCGACCTTGGTTCCGCCCGGACCCCAGATCTCCCGGACGTGCGAGGACCGGCCGGCGGGCAGCACGACCACTTCGTCGCCGGGCTTGAAAATGCCGCCCGCGACAGTGCCCGCGTAACTGCGGTGGTCGAGTCCCCGGATGACGTATTGAATCGGCAACCGGGCATCGATCAGATTGCGGTCCGAGGCGATGTGCACGTCCTCGAGGTGGCGCAGCAACGGCGGCCCCGGATACCAGTCCATGTGCTCGGATCCGTCGACCACATTGTCGCCGAGCAGCGCCGAAACGGGCACGAAGCTCAGGTCGCCCACCGTCAATTTGGCCGCGAACGCGGCGAATTCGGTGCGGATCTCCTCGAAACGCTCCTGCGACCAGTCGACCAGGTCCATCTTGTTCACGCATACCACCAGGTGCGGCACGCCGAGCAGCGTCGCGAGGAACGCGTGCCTGCGGGTCTGCTCGGAAACGCCGGTGCGGGCGTCGACCAGGATAAGCGCGAGGTCCGCGGTGGACGCGCCGGTCACCATATTGCGGGTGTACTGGACGTGGCCCGGGGTGTCGGCGATGACGAATTTGCGGCGCGGCGTGGTCACGTAGCGGTAGGCGACATCGATGGTGATGCCCTGCTCGCGTTCGGCCCGCAGGCCATCGGTCACCAGCGCGAGATCCGCTGCGGCGCCGCCACGTTCGGTGCTGACACGTTCGATGGCGGCGAGTTGATCGTCGAACAGGGACTTGGAGTCGAAGAGCAATCGGCCGATGAGGGTGGACTTGCCGTCGTCGACGCTGCCCGCGGTCGCCAGTCGTAACAGGTTGCGGCGCATCAGAAATAGCCCTCTCGCTTGCGGTCTTCCATGCCGGTCTCGGAGATCCGGTCGTCGGCACGCGTGGCGCCGCGCTCGGTGAGCCGGGTCGCGGCGGTCTCGGCGATCACCTTCGCCGGGGTGTCGGCGGTGCTCTCGACACAGCCGGTGCAGGTGGCGTCGCCGACCGTGCGAAAACGCACCGTGGCTTCGAAGGTGCGTTCGCCCGGCGCCGGGGTGATGAATCGTGTTGCCGAGAGCAGCATTCCGTCGCGTTCGATGACCTGACGCCGGTGCGCGTAATACAGCGACGGCAGGTCGACGGCCTCGCGATCGATGTACTCCCAGATGTCGAGTTCGGTCCAGTTCGACAGCGGGAACACCCGGATGTGTTCGCCGGGCTGGTGGCGGCCGTTGTAGAGGTTCCAGACCTCGGGCCGCTGCGCCCGCGGGTCCCATTCGCCGAAACCGTTGCGGAAGCTGAACACTCGCTCCTTGGCGCGGGCCTTCTCCTCGTCCCGGCGCGCACCGCCGAACGCCGCGTCGAACCGGTGTTCGCCGATGGCGCGCAGCAAGGTGGTGGTCTGCAACGGGTTGCGGGTGCCGCCGGGGCGTTCTACCGCGCGGCCCGCGTCGATGTCGTCTTGGACCCGGGCGATCTCGAGGCGTGCACCGGTGCGCTGTGCCGTGCGATCACGGAACTCGATCACCTCGTCGAAATTGTGGCCGGTGTCCACGTGCAGCAGCGGAAACGGCAGCGGCGCGGGCCAGAACGCGCGGCGCGCCAGGTGCAGCAGAACGGCGGAATCCTTGCCGCCGGAGAAGAGCAGGGCCGGTCGCGCGAGAGTGGCCGCGACCTCCCGGAAGATGTGCACCGACTCGGCCTCCAAGGCCGCCAGATGCGATAACTCGTACCCCGCTTGCACTGCTCACCCACTTCGTTTCGCCGGGAATCCTCCCGACGGGTTGCGATGTCGAATATTCGACGCTATTGTTCGGTATTGTGACACCGACGATAAGCTGGGCCGAGCGCGCCGGTCAAGAGGTGACCCCGGATTCGATGGGCGATGCCGAAATCCCCGGCGCGGCATCACCGCCGACGCAGCGGGTGGTGAAGGTGCTCGAGCTGCTGTCGCGACATGCCACCGAACGCCTGTCGCTGGCGCGCATCGTGCGTGAAGCGGGACTGTCGCGCGCCACCGCGCATGCCGTGCTCGCCCAGCTCACCGCCGACGGTTGGACGGTGCGCGACGAGGACGGTTGCTACGGCATCGGACTGCGTCTGCTGACCGTCGCCCGGCGGGCCGAGGCCGCATTCCCGCTGCGCCGCACCGCGATCGCGCATCTGCGGGCGCTGTCCGAACAGGCCGATGTGCCGGTGTTCCTGGCCGAACGTGCCGGGGGCAGCATTGTGGTCACCGAGGTGGTCGGGCAGCCGTCGGCCGGCTGGATCCGTGCCGGGCGCCACCTTCCGCTCGCACCGCCCGTCTGTCGCGAATTCGTCGCCTGGGCGCCGGAATCCGCGCAGAAGGCGTGGCTCGCTGCCGCCGATCCGGCCCACCGGAAACGCCTCGCCCGCGTACTCGCCGAGATCCGCGCCCGCGGCTACTCCGTCGAGCGCCTGGTCGACGACTCGGCCCCGATGCTGGAAGTCATGGCGGGCCTGCGCGATTCACCGATCACCGCCGCACTGCGCGCCCAACTCAGCTCGGTGATCACCGAACTGATCACCATCGACTACCTCCCCGACGAACTCGGCCCCGACAACGCCGTCGTCACGCTGGCCGCCCCCATCCGCGACCGCAACGGCGCCGTCGTCGCCGCGGTCGTCAGCTGCCCCGATACTCGCCTGTCCACTCGGGCTTTGGGAGAACTGGGGCGGGCAACAGTCGCTGCGGCGGACCGAATCACCGTCGGCGAACCGGCGGAGTGACATCCGTTTTGGGGCGGAGCGGATCACCGCCGATGGGCTGGGGGATTGGCGTCCGTTGGGGCGGGCCGAGTCACCGTTAGTGGATTGGGGGTGACTTCCGCTGTGGCGAACCGAATTGCCGTCGGCGAACGGGAGAGTGAGGTCTCGGTCCTGCCGGCACCGGCTCCGCTGCGGGGAGCGAGTCACCGTCGGCGGGCTGGGGAGTGGCGTCGGACGTGGCGCTCGGGGGCGGAGTTGCGCTCGGGGCCCGGCGTCTCACTGACAAAGGTGGCGGGCGACTGGGCGGAGTGTGTCGGCCGCTGTCCGAAAGGGCGGCACCGCCAGGGGCTCGTGTCCGTCTGCGGGGTGTTCTCGAACACCTATCGCACCGAACAGGTTTCGATCGCATGTTTTCGAGTACTCGACAGCGGCTCCTGACCATTACGCTGACGGGTGGATCTGACCGAACGCGGCCCGTGCTCGACGGTCGCGGCGTCAGAGGGCGAGGAAGGACTACGGACGTGGCAAACGACGCCGATCGGTGGTGGGAGGCACCCGGAATGTCGGGCGCCGCCCCTGAACCCGCCGATCAACCTCCCGCCGACCCCACCCTCCTGCGGCAGCCCAACGACCCGGCGGCCCGACCACAGGACGGCGCGCCGCCCACCCCGGAGTCGCCGCCGACCCCACCCGGCAGCGGCCAACATCCGATCGCGCCGCCGACCGTCTTCGCGCAACCCGCCGACCAACAGCCGCCCTGGCAACCACCACCGGCCCAGCCCTACAGCGGACAGCACCCGCCCGCGGACCCGACCGTTTTCGGTCAGCAGCCGGTCGGGCCGCCCGGGACCGGGCAGCAGTGGCAGCATCCGGGACCGGGTCAGCCCGGTAGCGGGCAGCATCCATATGCGCCGCCGGCGGGTGGACAGCCGTGGATCGGGCAGCAACCGTATGGGCAGTCGCCGACGGGGCAGGGCCAGTACCCGGCGCAGCCGGGGGTCGGCCAGCAGCCGTACGGGCAGCAGGTCGGACCGGGCCAGCAACCATTCGGCGGGCAACCGGCATACGGCCAGCCTCAGTACGGCTATTCCGGCGCGCCGCAGCAGTATTCGCCGCCTCGTAAAGGTGGCAAAGGCGCGATCATCGCGGTGGTCGCCGTGGTCGTGGTGCTGGCGGTCGGCGTGGCAGTCGCGCTGGCCTTCGCGGGCGGCTCCTCCGACGAAACCTCGGCCGCGCCGAGTTCGACAGCCATCACGACGACAAAAGCCGCTCCGCTGTCGGGCACCAGCACCGCGCCGATCGCCCCTGGCTCGAAAGGCGTGTTGATCCCGACCTATCGCGTCGCCTACGACGTGCCGACCGCCTGGACGATCCACGCCGCAACAGATCCGCTGGAGATCACCAACAACTTCGCCACGATCGACGGGCGCGGCCAGGCCACCGAGGGCCAAGCCTACTGCGCGGGCTCGGCCTATCGTGCGATGGCCGCGGTCACCTCGACTACCGAGAAGGATCTGGCGGCGGCCGCCACCACCATCGCGAAAAGCTCTGCTGAGGGCGGCTATTCGGACCCGACCGGCGGCAAGGTCACGGCGGCGACATCGATGAAAACCCAGAGCGGCATCGAGGGTCAGTTCGTGGAATCCTCGGGTCCGTGGGCCCCGGCGGTCCCTGGCTGCACCGCGAACGCGTACTCCATCTACACCTTCGGCTTCCGCAATGCCGCGGGCACCGTCCTGGTGCTGACCATCCTCGTCGACCGCAACGCTACCGGCGAACTCACCGCGGACCAGGCCAAGAAGATGATCAACAGCCTGCGCCTGGTCTAGCGGCGGCGAACCCCGCGCCGTCGGTGTTCGTAGACTCGACTCATGACGGCCGCATCGAATTCGACCGACCTCCCGGCGAGTCTGGTGGAGATGACCGCCGAACACGTGCGCGCGGTGGTGCTCAGCGGTGCCTTGGCGCCGGGGGAGCGGGTCGGCGAGGAAGCGCTGTGCGCGCAGTTGGGTATCAGTCGCGCGCCGGTGCGGGAAGCGTTGCGCCGCTTGGCCGAACAGGGCCTGGTCGAACATCTGCCGCGCCGCGGGTATCGCGTGGTGGTGTGGTCGGCGCACGACATCGTGCAGCTGTTCGAAGTGCGGCGGGCCCTCGAACAGCACGCGCTGTCCGTCGCGCTCCCGAGCGAGGATCTACGTCTGGGGCGCGTACGCACCGCCCTCGCGGAGCTCACCGCCACCGACCGGCGCAAGGACTGGGTCGCCCGCGACGACGCACATCGCCGCTTCCACGCCGAAATCGTCGCGCTGGCGGGCAATCGGCAGCTGGACCTGGTGTACGAGCAGGTCCTCGTGAAACTGCAGCTCGCGATGGCACGCAATCTGCGTGAGGAAACCGAGGTGGGCGCCCGTCGGGAAGGGGTGCGCAGGCATCAGGAGCTGCTCGCCGCGCTGGAGACCAACGACCCGCTCCGGGCGGAGACCGCGCTCCGCCGCCACGGCGAGCAAACATACTTGAAACTCGGTATCTCCTAACGCATCCGAAACACACGGAGCCCACCGCCGTCACGCATTCTGTCGACAATCGACAACATGACAGGCTCTACGGTCACGGAGATTCTCGCCCAGCATCAAGGCACAGGCTCCCCGACCAGAACCGCGGCGCGGGTGGCCGACGCGATCGCCGCGCGCGGCGACGACGGCACCTGGATCACCCCGGTACCCCGTGCTGAATTACTCACCGCCGCAGCGGCTATCGAACGGATGCCGGGCGCACGGACGCTGCCGCTGTACGGCGTGCCGTTCGGGGTGAAGGACAGTATCGACGTCGCCGGCTACCCGACAACGCTGGCCTGCCCCGACTACGCCTACCTCGCCACCCGCACCGCGCCGGCCGTGCAGCGGCTGCTCGACGCGGGTGCGCTGTTCGTCGGCAAGACCAATCTCGACCAGTTCGCGACCGGCCTCAACGGCACCCGCACCCCATACCCGGTGCCGCGCAGCGTCTTCGGCGGCGACCTGATCTCCGGCGGTTCGAGTTCCGGATCGGCGCTCGCGGTCGCACTCGGCCAGGTGCCGTTCTGTGTGGCCACCGACACCGCGGGTTCGGGCCGGGTGCCCGCCGCGCTCAACGGCATCGTCGGCTGGAAGCCCTCGCGCGGCCTGATCAGCACCGTCGGGCTCGTGCCCGCGTGCAAATCGCTGGACTGCCTCACCCTCATGGCGAGCACCGTCGAGGACCTGGACCTGGTCGCCGATGTGATCATGGCGATCGATCACGAGGACCCGTGGACCAGAGCCAGGGGAGCGCGATTCCCCGGCGGTCCGATCCGCCTCGGACTACCGGCGCCGGACGAACTCCAGTTCTTCGGTGACGACGCCATGCGCGCGGCACATCTCGGCGCGCGGGACAGGCTGCCCGGCAAGGGATTCAGCTGCGTCGACACGACACTCACACCGTTTCTGGCGGCGGGCGCGCTGCTCTATCAAGGCCCGTGGGTGGCGGAACGCCTGGTCGAATTCGAGGAGTTCCTGACCGAGAAGCCGGACTCGATCCTGCCCGTGATCAGGGAAATCCTCGACAGTGGACGGCAATTCAGCGCGGTGGACGTGTTCCGCGCCCAGCAACGATTGCAGGAACTGCGTGCCGAGGTGGCCCGGATGTGGGACGAGGTCGACGTGGTCGTGGTGCCGACCATCGGCACTACCTTCACGGTGCCAGAGGTGCTGGCCGACCCCATCGCGACCAACACCGTGCTCGGCCACTACACCCACTTCGGCAACCTCCTTGACCTGACCGCGATCGCGGTCCCCGCGGGCACCACCCGCGACGGCAGGCCGGTCTCGCTCATGGTTTTCGGCCCGGCACTGGCCGACGACGTCGTTCTCGCCGCCGCCGCATGGCTCCTGGACGAACCGCGCACCGCGGCACTGCCCCACCACCTCGGCCCGGTATCTCTCCAGGAGCGACGATGACCGAAATCCCTGCCACCCCAGGCCCGTTCACCTTCGACCCCACCACGACCGCGCTCGTCATCATCGACATGCAGCGAGACTTCCTGCTGCCCGGCGGCTTCGGCGAAAGCCTCGGCAACGACGTGGCGCTGCTGCGCACGGTCATCGAACCCCTCGCCGCCTTGCTCGCGTCCGCCAGAGCGGCGGGCATGACGGTGATCCACACCCGAGAAGGCCACCTGCCCGATCTCTCCGACTGCCCACCGGCGAAACTGCTGCGCGGCAACCCCTCTCAGCGCATCGGTGACCCAGGCCGCTTCGGACGCATCCTGATCCGCGGTGAGTACGGTCACGACATCATCGACGAACTGGCACCGGTCGCCGGTGAGACCGTCATCGACAAGCCGGGCAAGGGCGCCTTCTACGGGACCGAACTCGCCACTGTGCTGCAGCAGAATTCGATCACCTCCCTGTTCGTCACCGGTGTCACCACCGAGGTCTGCGTGCACACCACCGTCCGCGAGGCCAATGATCGCGGCTACGAATGCCTCGTCGTCGCGGACTGCGTCGGCTCGTACTTTCCCGAATTCCAGCGCGTCGGACTGGCGATGATCGCGGCCCAGGGCGCGATCTTCGGTTGGGTGGCCGACTCCGCGGATGTCATCGCCGCACTCGGCACCACCGTCACGGCCTAGCGAACAGGATCCACCATGTCCGTCGACACCTCGAAAGAGACCACCACTCCGGAACAACCTGCGCCACTGGCACTTCCGTGGTGGACCAGGGGAGATACCAACGCCTTCTTCGGGCTGGCGTTCAACATCCTGGTCAACGTCCTCACTCTGACCACCCTCACCATCGCCGTGGTGAAGATCCCCAGTACCGATGTCCTCGGCACGGTGCTGCCCGCCCTCGGCATCGCCCTCGTACTCGGCAACCTCTACTACATGGTGCTGGCGCGGCGCCTGGCCCGCCGCGAAGGACGCTCCGATGTCACCGCGCTGCCCTACGGGCCGAGCGTGCCGCACATGTTCATCGTGGTGTTCGTGGTGATGTTGCCGATCTACCTGGCGACCGGAGATCCGTTGCGGGCATGGGCAGCCGGTCTGGCCTGGGCCTTCATGATCGGCGTGATCGTGATGATCGGCGCCTTCGTCGGCCCCTACATCCGCAAGGTCACCCCGCGGGCCGCGATGCTCGGCACGCTGGCCGGTATCTCGATCACCTTCATCGCCATGCGCCCCGCCGCGCAGATGTGGGAGGTCGCCTGGATCGGGCTGCCGGTGCTGGCCATCATCCTGATCGGCTTCTTCACCGACATCAAACTGCCGGGCAATATCCCGGTCGGCTTGGTCGCGCTGCTGGTCGGCACGGCGATCGGCTGGATCGGCGGGTACATGTCGGCGCCCGACGTCGCCCAGGCAGCGCACGACATCGCGCTCGGATTGCCGGATCTGCGCCTCGGCCTGCTCTTCGACGGGCTGAGCAACCTCGCCCCGCTGCTGGCCACCGCCATCCCGCTGGGCATCTACAACTTCACCGAAGCCATGAGCAATGTGGAAAGCGCCGCGGCAGCGGGCGACAACTACAACCTGCGCAGCGTGCTGCTGGCCGACGGCTTCGGCGCGGTGATCGGTGCGGGCTTCGGCTCACCGTTCCCGCCCGCGGTCTACATCGGCCACCCCGGATGGAAGGACGCGGGCGGGCGCACCGGCTACTCGCTCGCCAGCGGTCTGACCATCGGAATCATGTGTCTGCTCGGTCTTTTCGGCATTCTCGCGACGCTGCTGCCGATACCGGCGATCGTCCCGATCCTGCTCTATATCGGCCTGCTGATCGGTGCGCAAGCGTTTCAGGCGGTGCCGCGCATCCACGCGGTCGCGGTCGTGGCCGCCCTGCTGCCCAACCTGGCGGAGTGGGCCGTCACCCAGATCGACAACGCGCTGTCCGCGGCGGGGACCTCGGCGACGAAGGTCGGGTCCGACGCTCTCGGGCAGGCGGGTGTGGTCTATGACGGGCTGAAGGTGTTCGGGTCCGGTGCGGTGCTTGCCGGTCTGGTGCTCGGCGCGATCGTCACGTTCGTTCTCGACAAACGATTCAGGGCGGCGGGCGCGGCGGCGCTCATCGGTGCGGGACTGAGCTGGATCGGACTGATCCACGCGCACGCGGTGGAATGGGCTGCCGCGCCCGGTGTGGCACTGGGGTACTTGTTCTTCGCGTTGGTCTGTCTGGCCTACTCGGTGCTACCTGCGACGCGTGCCGACGAGACCGCCGTAGAAGCCAGCTGACCTCGGTAGCTGGAGAGTAGGAAATCGCGGTGCCGACATGCCTGCTGGGCGTGTCGGCACGCGCGTCGATGTACGAACAGCCGGATGAGGTGGTGGAATCAGCGCGTGCGTGTATCGAGTGGAATCGCAGCCTGTGTCACGGTCGTGGCGCTGGCGTTGCCCGTAGGCCCGGCGGCGGGCGCGGTGCAGGACACCGCCTGCGGATCGACCTTGTCGCAGACCGACATCGCCGAACTCGCGCGGTTGTCCGACACGTCGGCGATCGACGGCGCCGACAGCCTGGACCGGCTCGAGGACGCGGTGGCGCGCCATCATCGAATCACCGAGATCCTCGTTGAGCACCGTGACCTCCGCGGGCTGTTCGCGATCGGGCTCGACGGCGTCGAATACGCCGCGGTGATGCCGATGCAGCGCGACCCCGCCGCTTTCGTCGACCGTGAGTACGCCCACGCGATCAGCCTCGACCTGCTGCGTCGATTCCTCGACAACCTGCATGCCGAGTTCACCGGCGGCATCGCAGAACCCCAATGGGCGCATTACTTTTCGCTCGCCAAGGACTGCGGGGCATCCCGTGCTCGCACGGCCATGGCCGGTTACAACGCACATCTGACCGTCGACCTGACGTATGCGGTGGCGGCGGTCGGTAGCAAGCCCGAGAACGCACCGGACTATTTCAAGATCGTGGCGGGTATCGCCTCGGTCGGCGACGTCATCATCGATCGAACGAAGGCGGCCTACGGCGCCGATCTCGGCCCGCTGTGGCGGTTCTACTTCGTCGGCGAGGGACTCGACCAGCTGTTCGGCGCCGGAGTCGCCACCGAACAGATGCTCATCGCCGCCGACCTCGGCGCGAACACGGTGATCTTCACCAATGGTCTCGCCCTGCAGGACCCAGCCCTCGCGCCCGCTATCCGCACCGAGATCTCGGCGTTGTGGCAGGCGGGCGATCTGGCCTTCGAGGCACTGGCCCGCATCAACGCACTCTGATCGTCAGGATTGGTCGAACCGGAACTCGGCCGCGAGCGAGTCACGACGGATGTCGTCGAGCGCGAGAAGCTGGTGGATCCAGGTCGGCTCCGAAACGGGGTTGCGGATCAGCGTGCGAACCGTGATGGCCGCGACCACGGCTGTCGCCAGTGATTGCCCACGGCCACTCGCCGACCTGGTCGATCCGTCCGCGGCTCGAGTGAGCGCGACCCAGCGGTCACTGCTCCCCGGCATGTGGGCGGGCGCGCGCGACTGCAGGGCGGGCGCCCAGGTGAGAGCGGCGAGACCGAGAGTCGCGAGCCGGGAGTCGAGGCGAAGGTAGGTGCGCACCGGAACGCCGAATTCGCGGGTGAGGCGATGCTGATCGGCGAAGTCGGCGCGCACGGCGGGAAACGGTCGATAACCGGCCGCCTCGGGTAGTGAAAAGCTCTGTCGCCCGGTGAAATTGCGAATGCTCGTGCCGTCCGCGTCGGGAAACCGCTGACCGAGAAGTCGGTAGGTCCACGCGGTCGCGGCGGGGCCGTGGGTTTCGCCGGAGCCGAGGCCGATCATGATGTCGACAGGGCCGCGGTGCTGCTCGAGCGCGTCGACGGCGAGCAGGGTCGTCAGTCCGGGCGCCAACCCGACACCGAGCACCGCGGGCCGGTCGATGTCCTCGAGGGACCGCACATAGTCCGATGTGGCCGAGATATCGACGAAGGTGATCCCACGCTCAGCGCAGGTCCTGGCCAGCTGAACATCCTCCGCGCCTACACAATTCACCACCACGGAAGTCTCGGCCAGGGCGGCGTCGACACTGGCGCCGTCACTTACATCGACCACCCGGTCCGCCCGGGCCGCGTCACGCCCGGCCGCTTCCGCTGGGATCCCCTCGGCGCGCAGCAATCGCACCAGATGCGCACCGACCGTGCCGTATCCGCCCAGAACCAGTACCGCCATCGCAGGCCTCCCCGTCGTCAGCAGCGATGTTACGTGTCCGGGAGACGAAACAGCTCCGGCTCGCGGTGGGTAACCACAAGGCCGGGGCCATCTTTCGTCGAATCAGCCAGCGGTCTTCTCCGAACTGCGGATCTCGACGATCGGCAGCATCAGCGCGGCAGGCGCACCGGCGGGCACGACCGGCTGGTTCGGGCGGACCGGGGAGATCTTGGTGTAACCGGCGCTCTGCTCGGGACGGGTATCGACCTCGCCCTTGTTCGGCCAGTACGCGGCCGCACGCTCGGCCTGGGCGGTGATGGTGAGCGACGGGTTGACGCCGAGGTTGGCCGACACGGCGGCGCCGTCGACGACGCTGAGCGTCGGGTAGCCGTACACGCGGTGGTAGGCGTCGATCACGCCCTGCTCGCGGTCGGCGCCGATCGCCGCACCGCCGAGGAAGTGCGCGGTCATCGGCACATTGAACACATCACCCCAGGTGCCGCCGGCGACGCCGCCGATCTTGTCGGCGACCCGTCGTGTCACATCGTTGCCCGCGGGGATCCAGGTCGGATTCGGTTGGCCGTGGCCCTGTTTGGAGGTCAGCTTGCGTCCGCCGAACAGTCCGCGCTTGGTGTAGGTGGTGATCGAATTGTCGAGGTGCTGCATCACCAGGGAGATGATGGTGCGCTCGCTCCAGTTCTTCGTGCTCATGAACCGCAGGAAGGTCAGCGGATTGGTGAGCACAAGCCCGAGGAACCGCAGCCAGCGCGGCCATCGACCGCCACCGTCGACCATGAGCGTCTGCAGCATGCCCATCGAGTTGGAGCCCTTGCCGTAGCGGACCGGCTCGACGTGGGTATCGGGCGTGGGGTGGATCGACGAGGTGATCGCGACACCCTTGGTGAAGTCCTGATCCGGGCCGAGCGTCCTGGTCGCCGCGCCGACGATCGACTCGGAGTTGGTGCGGGTGAGCAGGCCGAGCTTGTCCGACAGGTTCGGCAGCGCTCCCTCGTCGCGCATCGAGTGCAGCAGCTTCTGGGTGCCGAGAGTGCCCGCCGCGAGCACCACATGCTTGGCGGTCAGGGTCTTGGGCGCCTTGCGCACCCAGGCGCCTGTGCGCTCGGTGGTCACATCCCATGTGCCGTCGGGCAGCGGCCGCAGCGACGACACAGTGGTCATCGGAATGACCTGCACCCCAGCCTTTTCCGCGAGGTAGAGGTAGTTCTTCACCAGGGTGTTCTTGGCGCCGAACTTGCAGCCGACCATGCAGTCGCCACATTCCACACAGCCGGTGCGCTCGGGACCGGCACCACCGAAGTACGGGTCGGCCTCGGTCTCGCCCGGGGTTCCGAAGAACACGCCGACGGGAGTCTGTACGAAGGTCTCGCCCACGCCCATGTCCTCGGCGACGGCTTTGAAGATCTCGTCGGCCGGTGTCATGTGGGGATTTGTCACCACACCGAGCATCTTCTTCGCTTGCTCGTAATAAGGGGTCAGTTCGGTGCGCCAGTCGGTGATCTCGCGCCACTGCGGATCCTGGAAGAACGGCTCCGGCGGCACGTACAGGGTGTTGGCGTAGTTCAGTGAGCCACCGCCGACACCGGCGCCGCCCAGGATCAGGACGTCGCGCAGCGGGTGGATGCGCTGGATGCCGTAGCAGCCGAGCTTGGGTGCCCACACGAATTTGCGCAGGTCCCAGCTGGTTTTGGGGAGCTCGTCATCGGCGAAGCGGCGACCGGCTTCGATGACGCCGACCTTGTAGCCCTTCTCCACCAGGCGCAGTGCGGTGACACTGCCACCGAAGCCTGAGCCGACGATCAGAACGTCGAAATCGGTGGTGCGCTCGGGCATGGGGGAGCTCCTCGATCGGTGTCGACAGTGACGCGGGTAACGCTAATGGCGACAGCCAGAGCTGTCAAAGTAGGTTCACGGCTCGACCTATGCTGGTCCGGTGGCCCGATACACCCGAGCGGAACTCGCCGACGTCAGCGGCGTGGCGTCGCGCACCATCCGCTACTACCACTCACTCGGCGTCCTGCCGAAACCCAGCCGCGCGGGCAAGGAAGTCGTCTACTCCGACGAGCACCTGGACCGGTTGCGCGACATCGTCGCGATGCAGGCCCGCGGGCTGCGACTGGAGGCCATCCGCGAGGTCTTCGACACCGAACCGCAGGCCGGTGATTGGCGCGCGCTGTTCGATCCGCGCGCGAGCCAGGCCGTGGAACGCTCGTCCTTCATCGACGACGCCGAACTCGTCGTGCTGCTGGGCGACCGCGGCGCCGACGTGCTCGCCGAACTCGTGTCGGCCGGGTATCTGGCCCGCCGTGGTGATCGCTGGTTCATCGAGGACCACTCGATGTTCAAGGCCGCGCTCGTCCTCTACGACGTCGGCATCGACGTCACGCTCAGCGGGGTGCTGCGGACCATGATCCAATCGCGCATCGCCGTGCTCGCCGACGAACTGGTGCACACCGTGCGCGACGCCGCAGGCACCGGCTACGGCGGCGAGGGCGTGGGAGTGGACCTGAGCCGCTTCCGCGACCGATTGCTCGCCATGGCCTGGGAGGTCGGCGGCGCCACCCTCGCCGCGGAGGTCGAACGGGCCGCCGCCGAAGAAGACACAGCGGCCCACCGTGCGCCTGCTCGCGCCGCGAGTGGACGATGATCGGACCATGAGCTCCGACCGACCCGGTCCGCGCGCCCTCGCTCGCGCGCAGACGATCGCCGACATCAAACGTATCGGCCGCGAGCACCTCGCCACCCAGGGCGCCGCGGCTTTGTCGCTACGCGCTGTCGCGCGCGACCTGGGTGTCGTGTCCTCGGCGGTGTATCGGTATGTCCGCAGTCGCGACGAGCTGCTGACCCTGCTGGTGGTCGACGGCTACAACGCACTCGGCGACGCCGTCGACGCGGCACTGCTCGACGCACCGGAAGATCCCGCGACCCGTTTCCGGGTGACCGCGCGAGCCATCCGTGCATGGGCCATGGAAGAGCCCGCCTGGTACGGCTTGCTCTTCGGCACGCCCGTCCCCGGCTATGCCGCGCCCGCCGCCGACACCGAGGCGCCGGGCGTCCGGGTGATCGCGACTCTGCTCGGCATCGTCGACAGCGCTTACCGTCAGGGCCTGCTCAGCGGCCCGACGACCGGCCCGGCAATTACTCCGCGGACGGCGGCCGACTTCGCGACGATCCGCGAGCAGTTCGGGCTCGCCGCTCCCGATCGGGTGATCGCGGCCGCCCTCACCGCCTGGACCACGCTGTTCGGCGCCGTGAACTTCGACGTGTTCGATATGTACGGCCGCGACACCTTCGCTGATCGCGCCGAGATCTTCGACCTGAACATCGATCAGCTACTGCATCTGCTCGGCTTCGTCGTGCCGTGCCCGGATGGTGTGGACCGGTCGGTACGGTAGCGATCTGAAGAGTTCCCGCGGTATGTGGGGAGAGGAATGCGTGAACGGCGACGCGGGTGTGTCGCCAAACGAAGGAGAGTGCGGCGAGTGAATTCCCGCGAGGAGATCTTGCGCCGGGTCCGTGACGGGCTGCTCGACCTGCCCGAGGACGAGCGCCGGGTACCTATGCGCCGGTCGACGGGTAGGCACGCGCTCGTGGACCCGGCCGAGCGGGCCGAGGTGCTCGCCAGGTTCGTCGAACGGGTACGCGAGCACGGCTCGGTGGTGCGCACCGTCGACGTCGCCGGTCTGCCGGCCGCGGTCGCCGACGTGCTCTACGGCATGAGTGTGCAGACAGTGCTCGCCGCGGTCGAACCCGGCCCGGCGTGGCTGGATCACTGGGCGGGCGCGCCCGGCCACCTGGTTGTCCACAGCGGTTCGGACTCGGCGGAATCCGGCGACGCGGTGGTGCGTGATGCGGTCGCAGGCGACGCGTCGACCGGGTCGCTGGCCCTCGATGTCGACGGTGGACCCGACGTCTCCGAGCCGATTCCCCAGGTGTGCGTCGTGCGTGCCGACCGCATCTACGCCGCGCTCCCGGAAGCCCTGGACCACCTCGACCAACGCCGCCCCTTGATCTGGCTCGGTGGCCCCGGCGACGTCGATCTGGCTCGTCAGTTGGTGGTTCTGCTCGTCGAATAGGCGATCGTTCGGGCCGATGGTTTTCGGTGTGGAGTTTTATCGCGTCAGGATTGCGTGGGACCGGCAGTCTCAGTTATTCTTGAGTCACGGTGTGACGGCGCTAACAGTGCCGGGTACATCGTCACGCGCAACCCGAGGAGGCACCGATGACGCTGACTGAATCGAGCCGTGGCGGACTCATCACCGAGGAGTACCGAGAGGCATTGGCAACCCTGTCGCAGGGGTCTGTCGACCGTCATTTCGATCCCTACCTCGATATCGACTGGGATTCGCCCGAGCTCGCCCTTGACCCGAACGACGTGCGGTGGGTTCTCTCACCGAATGTCGACCCCCTTGGCGCTACGCAGTGGTACCGCGACCAACCCCTCGAACGGCGTATCGAGATCGGCAAGTGGCGCACCGCCAACGCGATCAAGGTCGGTGCCGCCTTCGAGAGCGTGCTGATCCGCGGAATGATGCAATACATCATGAAGCTGCCGAACGGCTCGCCCGAGTTCCGGTACTGCTTGCACGAGATGACCGAAGAGTGCAACCACATCCAGATGTTCCAGGAACTGGTCAACCGCATCGACGTCGACGTGCCGGGCATGCGGCCGCTGTTCCGGGCACTCTCGCCACTGATCGGGGTTGCGGGCGGCTACGCCCACGTCATCCTGTTCATCGGCATCCTCGGCGGCGAGGAACCGATCGATCACTACCAGAAGGCAATGATCCGCGAGGGTGCGTCGCTCCCGCCGATGGTGTTGCGCACCATGCAGATCCACATCGCCGAGGAGGCGCGCCACATCTCCTTCGCGGGGGATTTCCTCACCGCCCACATCGGCCGGATGGGCAAGTTCAATCGTGGTGTCTGCTCGGTGGCGTTCCCGATCGCGATGCGCTGGCTCGCCAACGAGATCATGGCGCCGCCGCGGTCGTTCGAGCGCGAGTTCGACATTCCGCGCGAGGTCATCGAGCAGGCCTTCTGGAAGTCGGATCATTCCCAGGAGATCCTGGCCGGTTACTTCGGCGACATGCGCAAGCTGGCCACCGACCTCGGTCTGATGAACCCCACCGCGAAGTGGCTGTGGCGGAAATTCGGCATCGACGGGCCCGTGTCGCGTTACCGCAGCGAGCCCGAACGGAGCGCGCGCCGCGTCGCCTGAGTGAGCGCGGTTCAGGCGCCGGCGAGCAGCTGCGTGATGATATCGGTCAGCTGCTGGTCGGGGTCGAGGTTCAGGCCGTGGCGGCGGGCGACACCGTCGACCACGTGCCAGGCGTAGGAGGCGACCTCCTCGATCAGCTGATCCCTGGACAACGCCGGGCTCGGGTCGTTGGCCCACCGGGTGACGGTGGCCTCGGTCATCGACACGATGGCGAAAGTCATCGTGTCTGCCGAGGCCTCGTCGGTGACGCCGATGACCCCGGCAAGGCCGGTGACCAGCGCCCTGGTCGACCCCGCGATGGTGGTGATGAGCGCGCTCATCGCATCGATATCGGGGTCGGCCTCCGACGGGCCGGTCCGCAGGAAATCACGTAATCGGGGGTGGTCCTGGATCCAGGTCACGACGCCACCGATCGTGCGCACCAGGATCTGGTGGATCGAACCCTCGGCGATGTCGAGCGCGTCTTCGATGTCGGCGACGAAGCGGTCGGCGATCTCGGTCCTGACCCGGCGATCCAGCTCGTCACGGCCCGCGAACTGCCGGTAGATCACCGATTTCGCCAGACCGGCGTGTTCGGCGATCTGCACGATCGGAACCTCGACACCGGCGGGCGCCTGCTCGATCAACTCGACCGCGGCCAGCACGATCCGCTCGCGGCGGCTGTCGTTGTGCGGCTGCCACCGGGCCTGCCTGCCGCTCACGGCGTTGGAGGGGCGTGACGCTGTGCTGGACACCCGCCCGAGTGTAGAGCAATCGACGATGCTTCAAACCGCTACCGAGGCACTGATACCGGATCAGTGCAACTGGCGAGTCCGTCGACGAGCGAACACGGAGCCACGGGGCGCGTCGGCCGGTAGTCGGGGGCGACGCCGCCGGCTTCGGTGATCGCCCGGTAGGCCGCGACCGCGTCGGTGGGTGTGCGGGTGAGCGTCGGGTCCGTCAGCACATCTACGGTGTACAAGCCGAAACGTGGTGTGTAGGAGCCCCATTCGTAGTTGTCGGTGAGGCTCCAATAGTTGTAACCCATCAGCGGGATACCGTCGGCGACCGCACGCTGCAGCCAATAGACGGTGTCGCGCAGCGAATCCGCTCGGGTGTAGCCGTCGGCGCGGGGGCGCCCGTTCTCGGTGGGCATGCCGTTCTCGACGATGTAGAGCGGTCGGCCGGGGAACTTTCGCGCGTAGTGGTCGAGCGCGTAGTAGATACCTTCGGGCTGTAGCGGAAGCGTCCATAGTTTGTCGGGATCGGGGAGTTGGAGCTGGGTGGGGGACAGGCCGTAGTAGTAGTCGATGCCGATGTAGTCCAGGCGTGCCGAGATCCGATCGAGCAGTGGTCCGCTGATCGCATCGTCGACGCCGGGGATGTAGGCGACATTGCTGCTCACCTGCGCGCCGGAGTGCACGGCATGGATGTAGTCGTAGATGCTGTTGTGCGCCTGGGCGATTCGTTCACCCATGGTGAGGACGTCCGCGGCGCCGATCCCGCCGTGGCGCAGCTCGTTGACCAGATAGAACGTCGGCTCGTTGAACGTCACCCACAGCGGGTCGGCCCCGGCGAAACGGTCGACGACGAGACGAGCGTTGGACAGCCAGTTCGCGACGATCGCCGGATCGCGCCACCCACCGCGGTCAGCCGCCCAGCCCGGATATACCCAGTGATCGAGGGTCAGCATCGGCCGCATGCCGGCCTCGGTGATGGCGCTGACGACATCGTCGTAGAACGCGAGCGCCGCCTCGTCCCACACGCCCGGTTGCGGTTGCACCCGCGCCCACTCGATGCCGATGCGATACACGCGCACACCGAGTTTCGCGGCAAGGGCGATGTCGGCGCGGTAGCGGTTGCGGAAGTCGACCGAGTTCAGATACGGGTCGGCGGTGGAACCGGATTCGGCATAGCGACGCCAATTGCTGTCCGGCGCATCCCCTTCGGCTTGAAAGCCGGAAGCAGCCACGCCCCAGAGGAATTCGGGCCCGAGAGGTGCCAAGTGGGTTGGCGCCGGTGGCCTGGCGAGGGCAGGGGAGGGGCTGGTCGCGAGCAGGGCAGCGGCGGCCAGAGCGACCGTAGCGAGGAAGCGGCGACCGCTGGGGGAGGGCATGGCGCTCCTGGCAGCTAGGGGAGGAGGGGGGTGAGATCAGTGTGCGATATCGCGGTGGTTGTGCGGGGGAATTGGAACGGAGCGGCGGACATTGGAAGCAGTCACCATTACTACATGTGGTTATGTAGATATGCGCATCTAAATATGTATTCACCCTCGGTCCGCATCCACATCACAGCTCTCGACATGTGCCAACCGAACAAGCACTCACCAGCACAGACAGGGGAGGGGTTCCGCTCTGGCGCGAGGTCGATGGCTACGGCGCGGTCGATCGAGTGAGTTCCCTCTCAGCGCCCGGTCGTGAGTGGGCGAATCCGGTTCGCTCGAGCCAGGATTCGGGAATGGTTCGGAATCCCTCGCAGCGCCTCGCGCGCCTGATCGCCGTGCAGTCATGGGCGATGCATGGTGCAGGCGTCGTGCTGCCTGCCGAGCGCCTGCTGCGCAGACTCACGGGTGGACGGCGCGGGGTTCTCGATCTGGCCGGGTTGCCGTCGATCGAGATCACGGTGGTCGGGCGCAAGTCCGGCCAGCCGCGTACCACCTCGCTGCTGTGTGTCCCCGACGGTGACGGCTTCTTTCTCGTCGCCTCGAACTGGGGTAAACCTCAGCATCCGGCTTGGTCGGCGAACCTCCGTGCGGCGAGCACCGCATCAGCCCGTTTCAACGGCAGCTCCGCCTTCCCGGTAACCGTCGCCGAGATCACCGGTGTCGACCGCAAGCCCGTGTGGGACCAGGTCGTCGAGTTCTGGCCCGGCTACGAAATGGAATACAAGCTCGCCGCCGGTCGCGAGTTCCGAATCTTCCGCCTCGACCGCATCGCCTGATCTACAGACCGAGTTTGGTGACCGCGTTGTCTTCGAGTGGGTTCGCGGTGCGGATGTAGCCGTGGACGGTGCGCGGGTTGGCCCAGCGGCCTTGGCGCATGATCTCGCGGTCGCTGGCGCCGCCGAGTGCGGCCTGGGTGGCGAAACCGGCGCGCAGGGAGTGCCCGGAGAACAGGTCGCGGTCGAGGCCGGCACGTGCGGCATAGCGCTTGACGAGTTCGGCCACCGCTCGGCCGGACAGCGCCGTGGCGCCGATCGATCCGTGCCGGTTGATCGTGGGGAACAGCGGGCGGTCCTCGTCGGTACCGAGCGGAGTTCCGGTGAAGCCGTGGCAGCGGTGGATCGTGGTGTCGGTGGCGAGGTTGTTCGTGGTCCAGGATCGCGCGCCCGCGTCGCCGGAGTCGGCGTGGACTTCCAGAAGCCGGACCCAGTCGGCGAATGCGCAGACCGGGCAGGTGCGTGGGTGTTTGCCGCGGGGCAGGGCGATGCGTTGCTCGGCGACGCCGGTGGGGTCGGTCTTGGTCGTCGGCAGGTGCACGATGAGCAGCGGTTCGCCGGTGGCGTGGTCGGTGCGCACGTGCACGTCACTGATCCGCAGGCCCGCGAGTTCGCTGCGCCGCAGCGCGCCGGCGAAACCGACCAGCAGTGCCAGTCCGTCTCGGCGGCGCGCGGGTTCGGTGGGCCACTCGGGTGCGGGGAGTTCTGCGAGGAGTTGGTCGAGGGTGTGCAGCAGGACCGGGCGTTTACGGGTCGGTGGGGTGCGCCGGGTGCGCCGGATACCGCGCAGGGTGAGCCGGACGACGTCGGAGCGGGTCGGCGAGGGGAGACCGTTGGCGGCGTGGACGGCGGCGATGGCGGCGGACTTGCGATCCAGGGTGGCCGGGCTGAATGCCCATGCGCCGCTTTCCCGTCGGGCGTCGGCGGAGGCGGCCAAGTACACCGCAACGTCGAGCGGGTCCGCGGGCAGCGCCTGCCGCTGCTCGACCGCGCACCAGCCTGCCCAGGCGATCCAGTCTGTTCGATAGGCGCGCAGGGTGTTCGCCGACTGGGACGCTTCGAGGTAGCGGCGCAACGCGGCTGCCTGGTTGTCGTCGAAGCGTTCGCGGACCAGTCGCAGGGCCGCGGTGTCGACGAGGACGCTGCGCACCCCACGGCGCAGTTCGGTGCGGACCTGTTCGGGAAGCACGACCGATGCGTCGCTCAAGTTCGCCACTCCTCGTGTGAATCGCCGCTGCCGCCGTTCATTGCCCGGCGTCGCAGCTTAATTCACCGGAGTGATGTCACGGCATCTCTTCGAGTTCGGCGAGCTGGGTGTGGATGTAGGCGGCGAGCCGATGCCGGGCCGCTCCGGTGAGGAAGCTGGTGTCGCCGAGGCGTGGGAAGTGGTCGTCGGCCTCTTCGGTCGGTGCCGCGGTGGCGTCGACGGTTTCACTGACCAGTTCGAGACGCGCCGGATGTTGCTGGGGGAGAGGAACATTCGGTTCGTACGGCTCTGAGGGTGCTGCTCCGGTACGTACCATGGTCGAAGCCTAACGTTTTGATTACGGCGGTTGCCAACATGACACGGCAAGTAGTGATAACCGCCACGTTTTGTTCGAAATAGTTCACGACGCCGGGTCTGGGCCATGATGGAGCGATGCGAGTGGACATCGCCGACGCGGAGATCCGGTTTCTCGCGTATCCTTTCGCGGGCGCGTCGGTCCACCCCGATGGAGCGATCGCGGTGTCCGAGATCGCCTGTGCCGACCCCTCCGCGATCCCGCCCCAGCTGCGCTCCGTCACCGGCGAGACATTGTTCGTCCTCGCCGCGGACAGACCCGCACTCGACGAATTCTGCCGCCGCAACGGGATCGAAGTGCGTGCCGATCCTGATATCTGGGGCGACCTGCTCGAGCCGTTTCTCGACACCTCCTTCGGCCCCGAACATCAGCGCCGAACCGAGACACGCTTGCGTCGAGCAGGGTTGTCGCCGGAGGAGATCGTCGAGATCCGTGGGCGTGTGGAGCGGGCGATGATGTCGTACAACTTCGACAGCATGCTGTGGGATTGGACCTATCTGGGCCTGTACGACCTGCTGTCCGCGGCGAACGGTGTCCTCGCTCGCCCTGCGGCACGGGCGACGTTGGGGGATCCCGCGCAGTTCTATCACTGGGCGATGCGGATCGCCGCGCGTACCGGCGAATAGTTCTCACGATGCGCGCGCTGCCGTCTCCGGCCGAGCCGCCTCGGCAACATATCCGGCGACCGGGCTCAGCTGGAGAACGGCCGACATGCGACGGGTGAGGGCGGGCGGGCCGACGAAGGTGACCCGCCCGGTGCGCTGGGCGTGGGTGAGCGGCATGCGCCCCAACCACACCTCGTACAGCCCGGCGACGTCGGCGCTGATGGTGACGTCGACGGGATAGCCGGGGTCGGTCTCGCACACCGACGGCACCGCGGCCTCGACCACGATCCAGAACCGGCGCACATCATCGGTGAACCGCACCTGCAGCACCTGCCGTCGGCCCGGCAGCATCGAGGTGTCGACGCGCGAATGCATCCACCACACCAGGAGCGCGGCATCGAGTTCGTCTGCCTGCGGTGCGCCGAACGTCCAGCGCGCGCCCCATTCGCCGAGGCCGAACAGGATGGGTTGGAGCTGTCGGCCCGCTTCGGTGAGCAGGTGTTCGGTGCCGAGTTTCTCGATGAGTCCGGCTCGTTCGAACTGGCGTAGGCGTTTGGCGAGCAGGCTGCGTGACAGGCCGGGCAGGCCGCGGGCGAGATCGTTGAACCGGGTGGTGCCGAGGAACAGGTCGCGCAGGATCAACAGCGACCACCGTTCGCCGAGCACGTCGAGCGCGCGCGAGATCGGGCAGTACTGGCCGTAGCCTACGGTCGTGGTTGTCATGGTCACCTCACCGACGGGGTCCATTTTCTGGACCGGGGGAGTCCACTTTCTGGACTATCTGGTTATCGCGGCGCTTCTTACCTTCGAAACATGACTTCGACAGTTTCTGACACCACGTCCAGCACCGACCGGGTTTCCCTCGCCCGCGAGATCGGTGAAACCTTGCGCCTGGAGGTTCCTGAGCGGGACCGCACCGGCGAGATCTCCGTCGCCGCGTTCGACCGTTTGCGTTCGAGCGGGCTTTCGGCGGCCCTCGTACCGGTCGAGTTCGGCGGTGGGGGTGCCTCGCATCGGGAGATGGGGGAGATCCTGCGCGAACTCGGCAGGCATGATCCCTCGACGGCGGTGGCGTTCGCGATGCATTCACATCTGGTGGCGGCGCAGGTGTGGCGGCACAACCACGGGGTGGATGCGTCGGCGGTGTTCGCGAAAGTGGCGGGTGGGGCGATTCTGGTCAGCACCGGCGCGTCGGACTGGGTCGATTCCAACGGGCATGCCGAGCGTGTCGAGGGTGGGTATCGGGTGAGTGCGCGCAAGGCGCCCGCGAGCGGGTGTGAGGTGGGGGACGTGCTGGTCACCAGCGTCCGTTTCGGCGGTGAGGTGCTGCATTTCGCGATCCCGCTGTCCGCGCCCGGCGTGAGTATCGACAAGACCTGGGATTCGTTCGGTTTGCGGGCGAGTGGTTCACACACGGTCGTGCTCGACGACGTGTTCGTCCCCGACGCCGCGATCTCGCTGACCCGCCCGGCCGGTCCGTGGCCGCCGGTCCTGAATGTGGTGATCGGCGCGGCACTTCCGCTGGTGCTGGCCGCCTACCTCGGCGTCGCAGACACTGCCGTAGACCTCACCGCCCACCTGCTGAACGGCCGCTCGGACACCCACATCGTCCAATCAGCAGGCGAAATGCTCAACGCCTACACCACCGCCACCGACCTCATCACCGCGATGTTCACCGACTCCGAGAACCTCACCTTCCCCAACACCGACACCTACGCCGCCCGCACCCTCAGCCGCAAAACCGTCGCCGCCGACGCCCTCATCACCACCATCCGCCTTGCCATCGAAACCACCGGCGGCGCAGGCTATTCGCGCACCTGCGACCTCGAACGCCTCTACCGCGACATCCACGGCGTCCAATTCCACCCCCTGCCCCGGGCCAAACAGACCCACTTCACCGGCCGAGTCCTGTTGGGCCACAACCCCCTCGACTGAGCTCAGCGGGGCCGTCGTCTACGGATGGCCCCGCCGGCTTACCTGTACAGGTGGGCGGTGACGGTCGGTTCGTTGGCCAGCACGAAGTCAACGACCCGCCAGAACTCGGCAAGACGCGGATGGACCAGGCCTTCGTCGCGTGAAAGCACCACGCCGTGGAGCTCATCGGCAGATCCGTCCATACAGGCCTGGAAAGGGTGGCCGCAGGGAGCGGACTGTTCTGCACCGGTCCGACGCGGCACCCGAACGGCACATGGTCGTCGGCATTTTCGGAACTCCAGGTCCCAGGCGGAGAATTTCGCATGACTGAGAATATGTCCGCGTGGTTCAATCGCCGGGTGATGATGTTCGCGCAACTGTGGTGGCCGCTGACCAGCGGCTGACCGAGTTGTGCGCGGCCGCCCTGCGGGTGGCCAGATCTGTCGTGACGACATCTGTTCCGGCCCTGCGGGCGGTCCCGGAATGGAAGGACGACCATGATCGACAACGACACGTCTACGGGGACCGGGGGATTCGGCGAGATTCTCGTCAGCTCGCGTTCACTCGCCGAGTATCAGGCGATGTTCGCGCTCACCGAAGACGATCTCGGGCGCAGAATTCTGGACTGTCCGGGTGGTGCGGCGGGGTTCGCCGCTGAGGTGAACGGCCGCGGTGGCGACGTAACTGCTTGTGACATCGCCTATTTCGACGACGGGCTCGAACGCGTGGCCGCGACCGCCGTGGCCGAAGCGGACCGAGGCAACAGGTATATCCGCGAGCGCGCGGATGCCTACCGCTGGACATTCTTCGACGACCCGGACGACCACCAGCACGCCCGCCACCAGTCCGCACAACAGTTCGTCGCCCACGCCCGCACCTCCCCACAGCACTACATCCCGGCTCGCCTCCCCACACTCCCGTTCCCCGACAACAGCTTCGACCTCGTCCTGAGCTCGCACTTGCTGTTCAGCTACGCCGACGACCTGGACTACGACTTCCACCTCCAGGCGATCACCGAGCTAACCCGTGTCGCCGTCGCCGAGGTTCGCCTGTTTCCGTTGATGCCCGTCGGTGCTTCGGTGCGGTACCCGCGGCTCGAGGAGTTGATGGACGGGTTGTCTCGGTCAGGCATCCGGAGTCGAATCGTGAAGGTGGACTACGAGTTCCAGATCGGCGGGAACGAGATGCTGGTGTGCCGGATCGGGCGCTGAATCGACCTCCCGGCCGTAGCGACGGTGATCAGGCACTGTTGTAGCGAGTGATCGCGAGAAGCGATTCCGCGAGTTCGGTGACCAATTCAGTTGCCCGTGCCGGTGGCGGTTCGTCCTGGAGGAGGTAGGGGCGGACCACTGCCAGCGGCAGGTCGATGAGGGCGAACGTGATGTGGTCGTGGGGGTGGCCGGTGCGTGCGGCAATTGCTTGCACGATGGTCGTCATTGCCTGGTTCTGTGCGTGGTCGTGCTCGGCGAGCTCGTTTCGGGCCTGCTCCGGCCACTCGTCCGGTTCGAACGTGCGGGCGCCGGCTTGCAGCACGATCGCCTCGGCGAGGTTGCCTCGGCACCAGTCAACGATCCAGGCGACCGCGGCAATTGCCTCGCTCGGCTCCGGTGTCGCCCCGATGATCTGCAGGTATTGATCGAAGAACCGGCGCGTCGACCGCAACCAGAGGGCTGCAAGTAGTGCGGGGCGGTCCGGAAAGCGGTGATAGACCGACCCGCTGGGCGCTCCGGCGGACCGTGCCACCGCAGCCATCGTCACCGAGCGGGCCCCGCCCGTGGCGAAGAGCTGGACGGCGGAATCCAACAAGCTGTCCTGGTCGTGCCTCGGAGGTCTTCCCATGAATTAGAGACTATGCTCTAATTCTGTTTTAGAGGTGTCTCTCTAGAATGGTGGATCGTCATGACAGCACGAGATGTGGCCGAGAGTCTCTACACGGCGTTCGCGAATTCCGATGGCGGGGTGCTCGCCGGCCTGCTGGATCGGTCGTTCACGGCACGCGTGAGCGCGGGCATGCCACTGGGGGTCGGCGGCGCCGTTCCTGATCCGAAAACCATGCTTGTGAACGTGTGGGGCGCCGTGTCCGTCGAGTACGACGTTGCGCCCTACCCCGAGGAGTTCGTCGAAGTGGACCGGGAACGGGTCATCGTCTTCGGGGCCTACCGGCGGACCGCCCGGTCGACGGGCAACCATTTCGAAGCCTCGTTCGTGCACGATCTGAGCGTGCGAGACGGAAAGATCACGTCGCTGGTCCAGGTCACCGACACCAAGCCGTGGCATGACGCGCTATGACGACATAGGCACTTCCTGACGGCCGTTCTCTGTGCGCGCGGACAGGCGGAGAGGCTACCGTCGACGGTGGGAGCGACACGCAGTGGAAGATCCTCGGCGAGCACCTGGTGGACGAGAACCGCCATATCCAACTCGAGACCGTCGACATCGAACTTCCTGACGGGGTGAGGTTCACGCAGTACGTGGCGAAGATGCCGAGGTGTGCGATGACGTTGGTACTCAACGACTCTCATCAGGTATTGCTCATGCGCCGACACCGATTCATCATCGATCAGTGGGTGTGGGAGGTGCCCGGCGGCTACGTCGATGGTGCGGAGGATGTCGCCGTGGCGGCGGCCCGTGAGGTGGAAGAAGAAACCGGCTGGCGGCCGACGTCGATGGAACATCTCGTCACCTATCAGCCTGCGATCGGCACACTCGACCAGCCGCAGGAGATCTATCTCGCCCGCGGGGCGACGTCGACCGGTTCGGTGCCCGACATCAACGAAGCAGAGGAGGTCCGGTGGTTCTCACTCGGCGAGGCCGAGGCGATGATCGGGCGCGGTGAGATCATCGGCGCGGCAACAGTAGTCGGGATCTACGGAGCGCTGACGCTCGTCTGAGTCATGACCCGTCGACGGAACTCCGCCGCTTCGGGGATTGTGTCGTGGGCCGCGAGTCGGGCGCGGACGTCACGCAGGTCTCGGAAACAGTGCGCTGCCTTGGCCGACATGTACGCCGTGTCGAGGTAGCTCAGCCACCTCGGTCGATGCGTGTCTGTGCGGGCGAATGCCCGTTCGGCGGACACGAGAGTGGTGGTACAGGTCGACCGATCGGAGCCCACCCCGCAAGCTTGGTCAACTCCGCTGACGCTGCGTAGAGTCGGCGCCCCACCTCTTCGGTGTAGGTCCCGTGCAGCATCGGCGCAACCGATGTGTGCAGGTAATGCACCACGGTGGAGCGAACACGTCCACCGCCGACCCGGTTGTCCAGCTCGACGAACGCGGTAGTCATTGTCCTGACCGCGTCGACGTCGGCTTGGCCGACCCTCCGGAATCCGGTCGAGGACGCCGGGTGTTCAGGTCCGGGCAACGTCAGCCACCGCATCGAAGCAGCCGGGTAGACCGCCACTGCGTAGGCAGAATCCCGCAGGAATCGCCTGCACTCGACATCGCTACGCCACAGGGCGGTCGCGGCTGCAGTTGCTTCCGCGAGCGACAACGAGAACTCCAGACCGAGGTCGGCGGAATCGGATCCGATCATCGCGCAGTCGGCTGGCGTGATGCGTCGACCGGTCAACTCACCCATCACCTCAGCGATGAGCGACGGCACTGGGGGCGTGGGTTGTTCACCGGCGAGCCACCGGCCGACAGAAGTGTGGTCGTATGCGAGGTCTACACCGACGGCCCGACCCCGATCGACTACGCGGCGGGCCGGGCTCTTTCTCAGCACACCCGCTTCCTCGACCAGATCCTGCAGCTGGCGGTTGGGTGCCGGGCGCGGCGACGTGCCCGAAACACATTGGTGGAGCAGAAGCGAATGGTGCTCGACGAACGTGCGCGGCAAGTCGGAGGCCGACGATGACCGACAACTCCTCGGAATTGACGAAATGCGAGCGTTTGGTACTCGCCGCTGTTGCTTTGTGGGACAAGCCCATCGCAGGATGCAGTACCGAAGTGCTCGCAAAAGCCTTGCAGCACAACGAGCCTCGCACGGAGCAGTATCTAGCCCAGCTTCATGGGAAAGGGATGATCCGTCGTCGGCACGGGCCGCGCTCAGACCGGTGGTGGCCGACGCTGCGAGGTATCAACGCCTTGGAACCGCTCGAGCTGTGATCGAAGATTCGGTGACGAACCCGGCGGAAATCGTCAGGTTCGTGATCGTCGCGGCCACATCGGGGCACCTTGCCGAAGGTCGGTGTTGCTCATCCCTGTTGGTGGTGGGAGAGCAGTCGGGTGAGTAGATCGGTGAGTGTTCGTCTGTCCTCGACTGGAAGTGGTTCGAGTAGGTCGTCCTGGACCTTGTCGAGCGCTCGGTCCAGGCAGCGCAGTTGCCGGTCGCCGGACTTGATCAGGGTCACTGTGTTGCGTCGTCGGTCCTGCGGGTCCGGTGTTCGTTCGACGAAACCCTGTTCGGCCAGTTCGTTGATCGCTGCCACCACGTCGCTGCGGTCCATGTTGCATCGGCGGCCGAGTTCGGTCTGGCTGGCTGGGCCGAACTCGGCCAGGGCGGCGAGGATGCGGTAGTGGTAGCCGCGCGCGCCTGCCTCGCTGAACCCGTCGGATGCCAACCGGTGGGCGTGTACTGCCAGCTGGGTGAGTAGCCAGCTCGGCTTCGCGGTGAGGCGTGCGGGGGTCTGGTCCACGACAATCACCCTACATTGTTGGCGCAACCAACGAATCTGGGTACAGTTGGCCAGGTAACTGTTGGCGACACCAACAATTAAGGAATTGGAACCATGATCGAACCGTTCCGCATCGATATCCCGCAGACCGATATCGACGACCTCAACGACCGACTCGCCCGTACCCGGTGGCCCAACGAAATCGCCGACGCCGGTTGGGATTACGGGTTCCCACTGGCCCGGCTGAAGGAACTCGCCGAATACTGGCGCACGACCTACGACTGGCGCGCACACGAGGCGAACCTCAACAAACTTGCGCACTTCACCACCGAAATCGACGGCCAGAACATCCATTTCGTGCACGTCCGGTCCACGAAACCGGACGCGCTACCGCTGATCCTCACCCACGGCTGGCCGGGTTCGTTCCTTGAATTCCTTGACGTGATCGAACCGCTTTCGCGCGACTTCCACCTGGTGATCCCGTCCATTCCGGGCTACGGATTCTCCGGGCCGACGCACGAGCGCGGCTGGGATATGGCCCGGGTCGCGCGGGCCTGGGCCGAGCTGATGCGACGTCTCGGCTACGACCGCTACGGCGCGCAGGGTGGCGATTTCGGTTCGGGTATTTCCCAGTCGCTCGGCGTGGTGGCGGCCGAGCATGTCGTCGGAGTCCACGTCAATTACCTGCCGACCCGACCGAATCCGGAGGTCGAACTCTCCGGAGCAGATCAAGCGCGGCTCGACAAGGTCAAAAGCCTGATGGCGAATCGCCCGCCCTACCAGGCGCTTCAGGCCGCCACTCCGCAGACCATCGGCTACGCGCTCACCGACTCGCCGGTCGGCCAACTCGCCTGGATCGCCGAACGTTTCGCCCAGTGGACCGACCCGCGCACACCGGTCAGCGACGACCGGATGCTCACTGATGTCTCCCTGTACTGGCTCACCGCCACGGCGGCATCCTCGGCACGGCTGCACCGGGAGTCGGCGCGGGGGAGCGAGCCCTGCCCGGTCCCGCTCGGCGTCGCGGTGTTCGCCCACGACATCACCCAGTCGGTGCGCCCGCTGGCCGAACGGCTCTACGACATCAGGCACTGGTCGGAGTTCGATCGCGGTGGACACTTCGCCGCGATGGAGGTGCCGGAGCTGCTCGCCGGCGATATCCGAGAGTTCTTCCTCGGCATCGAGTCAGCTCTGCGGGAAAGCTGACAGAAGGTGTCAAGGTTGTGGGTGAGGATGGGTTCATGCGCGAAAACCCAGAAGATCTCGCCGAGCTGCAGACCCTCCTCGACTCCTCCCTCACCGGCTCCACGGCGCACCTACGCTCGATCATTGACCAGGAGAACACCCTCACCGCAAAGGAACTCACCCAGGTCCTCACCGGGATGTGCACTCTCGCCCTGTCGACCGTGACAGCGAAGGGCGAACCGCGGGTCAGCGCCGTGGACGGCCATTTCCTGCGCGGACGGTGGCATTTCGGCACCGCCCGCAATGCCGCGAAGGCACGTCACCTCGCGGCGCGGCCCGCGGCGAGCGTGGCACACTTGCGCGGCGAAAGCTTGGGCGTGTTCACGCACGGCACGGTCGAGACGCTCAACCCACTGGGTGGCGAGCCTGCCGCGGACTGGCCCGAGCTGCTCGCCTACTTCAAGGACTTCTACGGCGACGACGCCTTCGACTGGAACAGCGAGGTGGTCTATTACCAGCTGCGTCCGCACTGGATGACCGTCTACGCCCCCGATATCGCCAGCTGACCGCGACGCCTCCGTCCTGATCTACGGGCCCGTCGCAAACCAGGGGTTGCGCTATACGTATACATCTACTTATAGTGAGAGCACGCAATGTACGTATACATCTACGTATAATCTTCGCAACCCAGGAGTTCAGATGTCCACTTTCCAGACCCCGCAGCCGATCACCGTCGCCATTGAAGTGCCCTGTGGCGACGTCACCGTGGTCGCCTCGGATCGAACCGACGCCGTCGTCGAAGTCCGCCCGGCCGACACCTCCAGTAAGTCGGATGTGCGTGCGGCACAAGAGGTTCAGGTCGAGTTCGTCGGCGGCAAACTGTCGGTCAAGACGCCGAAGAAGACCTTCGCGCCGTTCAGCGGCAAGTCGGCGCTCTCGGTGACGGTCGAGGTGCCGACCGGGTCCACACTCGACGCGACCCTCGCGATGGGCCGACTGGTGAGCATCGGCGAATTCGACCAGTGCGACCTGGAAGTATCCGCCGGCGACATCATCATCGAGCGTCCGGGCGGTTCGGTGACGGCGAAAACAGCCAAGGGCAACGTTCGCGTCGACGAGGCTTCGCGCGGGGTGCTGCGGCTGGAGACATCGATGGGCGACCTGGAGGTGGGGATCCGTCCCGGCAGCGCGGCGCGACTGGACGTCAACGCGATGTACGGCGATGTGCGGAATCTGATGGATCCGGTGGACCCCACGCAGGGGAACTCGGTGCAGGTATTCGCCCGCAACCTCTACGGCAACGTCGTCGTCGGGCACGGGGCTCTGGCGTAAGTCTGGAAACTGTCGGCGTCGACGCCGAGGGTGTATGTCATCTGGAAAATGCGCCCGAGTCCGCGGCGAGCACGGCAGTGGCCGCCGCGGACTCGGGCAGTTCCGGATCCGGTGGGGTGCGCAGTAGGACCAGGTGGTGGTAGACGGGGGCGGTCGCGGCGATCAGCAGGGCGCGCGCGTCGGTGCCGGGCGGAAGTTCGTCGCGCAGAATTGCTCGTTCGACAATGACCTCGGACTGGGTGTACCGGTCATCCCATAAATGCTGCAGTGCTCGGGCGGCTTCGCCGGACCGAAACGAGGCGGCGATCAGTGCCACTGCCAACGATGGCTCCGCGGTCAAAGATTCCTGGATCTCGCGGTTGAGTGCGGCGAGGTCGCCGCGTAGTGAGCCGGTGTCGCGAGGGTGCCATGGCTGGTCGCCCGCCGCGCTGAACAGGTCGGCCAGCAGGCCGCCGACGTCTTGCCAGCGGCGATACACCGTCGCACGGTGCACGCCGGCGCGGGTCGCGACGGCATCCATGCTCAGCGCGTCGTAACCATGTTCGGCCAGCTCGGCGGTGACGGCGTCGAGAACCTGGGTTCGGATGCGGGCAGTTCTGCCACCTGGGCGGGTGCGAGCTGGAGGGGTGGGTTCGGAAGCATCCGGTGCGGATCTCATCGTCGGCAATCCGATCGCTTGACGGGCCAGGGTGTTCGACGTTAGCTTAGTGCGACAGATGTCGTATTAGGAAACCCTTGGACGCAAGACCTCCACGGGCACCCGATAGCTCACGCGCCGAAGGAGTTTCGCTGTGCCGCACGATTCGATCCCCGCGGACCCGACCGTCGTGCACCCCATGCCCGACCAGCCGCGAGTCGTACTACTGAAACCGCTGATCACCTCCCCTCTCATCGAGGTCGGCGAGTACTCCTATTACGACGATCCCGACGACGCGACCGCATTCGAAACCCGCAACGTCCTTTACCACTACGGGCCGGAAAAGCTGATCATCGGGAAGTTCTGTGCGCTCGGCACCGGAACGCGATTCATCATGAACGGCGCCAACCACCGCATGGACGGCCCGTCGACCTTCCCGTTCCCCACCATGGGCGGCTCGTGGACGAACCACTTCGACCTACTCACCGGTCTGCCGGACAGAGGCGACACCGTTGTCGGCAACGACGTCTGGTTCGGCAACGGCGTCACGGTGATGCCCGGCGTGCGGATCGGCCACGGCGCGATCATCAGCACCGGCTCGGTCGTCACCGGTGACGTCCCCGACTACGGGATCGTCGGAGGCAATCCGGCCCGCCTCCTCCGAACCCGCTACGACGACCGCGATGTGGCCCGACTGCTGGCAGTGGCGTGGTGGGACTGGTCGGCTGAACGCATCACCGCGCATATTCCGACGATCATGTCGGGTAGCATCGACGACCTCGAGGCCTTGAATTGAGTGAAACGCCTTCTCGCCCTGCTCATATCGCGATGATCGGAATCCCCATCATCAGCCACGTCCTGCCGAGCCTCGAGATCATCCGCGAGCTGGTGGCGCGCGGCCATCGCGTCACCTACGCCAACGACCCCACCGTCGCGGACCTGATCACCGAAGCCGGTGCCGAGCTGATTCCGTGCACCTCGACGCTGCCGGTGGCCGACAACAACTGGCCAGACGACCCCGCCGCGATCATGACCCTGTTCCTCGACAATGCCGTGCAAGCACTCCCACAATTGCGCGCCACCTACGACCGCGACCCCGCCGACGTCTACCTGTACGACATCGGCGCCTATGCCGCACGCGCCCTCGCCGAAACTCAGCGGCGCCCGATGGTCCAGCTCTCACCCACTTTCGTGGCATGGAAAGGCTACGAACAGGACGTCGCAGCACAGCTTCGACAGCTGCCGGGTATCGATGCCTACCGGGCGAGATTCGCGCAGTGGCTGGTCGACTGCGGCGCCGCGACCACCGATGTCGATGCCTTCTCCGGACTACCCGACCGTGCGCTGGCGCTGATTCCCCGCGCGATGCAACCGCACGCCGACCAAGTCGACTCCGGCACAGTCGCTTTCGTCGGCCCCTGTTTCAACACACAATCCGAATCAGCAGGGTGGGTCCGCCCTGTGAACGCCGAGAAAGTGCTGCTGATCTCCCTGGGCTCGGCATACACCCGTCAGCCGGAGTTCTACCGCCAGTGCGCACACGCGTTCGGCGACCTCCCCGGCTGGCAGGTGATTCTTCAGATCGGCAAACACACCGACCCCTCCGAACTCGGTGACATCGCCGCCAATATCGAAGTGCACTCCTGGGTTCCGCAGCGAGCGATCCTGGAACAAGCGGACGCTTTCATCACACACGCCGGCATGGGCGGCTGCGGCGAAGGGCTGGCAGCCGGCGTGCCGATGATCGCGGTGCCGCAGGCGGCCGAACAGTTCATGAACGCGGACCGACTCGTCGAACTGGGCGTGGCCCGCCGCATCGACACCGAACAAGCCACCGCCGAGAACCTCCGAGACGCGCTGATCGGCTTGATGACGGATCCGGAGGTCACCCGCCGGTCAGCGCAGTTGCGCACCGAAGCCGAAACCGCGGGCGGGACCCTGCGCGCCGCCGATCTCATCGAAAAGGCGCTGCGCTGACACCGCGGTGTCGCCGGTCATCGGCGTCGGGTCGACGGGACCTTTCCACCCACACCAACCACCACACGCAGCGACGGTCTGACTCTCGATTTCGCCGTCATCGAGCCGAGCGGTGAGATGCCATGCCCGAGCCGGATAGTCGCAGATCGGGCATTTGCCGAAGTAGTTGAGAACCTCCTGAACCGAGGGCCATCAGAATGTCATCGACGTAGTGGTCCTGGATCAGGAACTGGCCGACGAGTCTGCCTTCGATGCGGAAGCCGTGCGCGAGATAGATCGCCTGCGCACGTGTGTTGCTGCCCAGCACCCGAAGGGTGATGCGCCGGGCTTCGCGCTCGACGGCCAGTTCCAGAGCTGCGTCGAGAAGTAGATTGCCGACCCCACGCCCTTGATGGTGTGGGGCGACGGCAAATCCGTTGATCTCCTGGACATGCCCGCTGGATGCGGGCATCGGGGACGGCCGGAGCTTCACGTAACCGAGGATGCAGCCGGACTCTTGCGCGACCAGGACATTTCCAGGCGATGTCTGCTCATTGAAGAAGGGGGTGTCCAGTGGCCACAGCGGGCCGGGATCCACCTGCGGCGACCAGGTGGAGCGGTCGATCGCGGCCAGTGCCCGTTCGTAACTGTCGGTGGCGGTTCGGATGCCGATTCGAGGTCTGCCGTCCATGCGTTGCGATCATTGTTGCCAGTCAGTCTGGCTGACAAGCGATTTCACGTCCGTGGCACGTCGAACAGTGCGCGATGCCTAGGATCGAGGGCATGGCGACACGGCTGGTTCAGGTGAATTTCAAGGCTCGCGATGATGTCGCTCTCGGTCGGTTCTGGGCGGATGCGCTCGGGTGGGGCGTGTCCAGCGAGGGGCCGGGCGTGACCAACGTTGAACCCGTGGGCTTTTCCTGGCCTGACCCCGCCGCTGTCTGCATCGACGTCGTCACCGTTCCTGACCCCGAAACGGTGAAGGACCGCGTGTATATCGACCTCGCTACTACTTCTGCGGCGCATCATGCGGAATTGGTTGCGCACCTGCGTGAACTCGGTGCCACCCTCGCCGATATCGGTCAGGGTGACGTCTTGTGGACCGTCATGGCCGATCCTGGGGGCAACGAGTTCTGCGTCCTCGGTGGGCCTGAATGAATCAGGTCCAGACGTACCTGTGCGGGTCCATTCGTTGCCAGGCGCGTCCCATTTTGGCGTAGGAAGCGCGGCGGTAGTGGGTCCAGGTGTAGCCGCCCGCGCGCAGGGCGCGGTGGTGCCCCGCCCAGACCAGGAGCATGACCACCAGGAACAGCATGCGATGGGCCAGCATCGTGAGGTGGAAACGCGCGCGCGAGCGGTGACGCAGCAACACGGCGAGACGTTCGCATTGCAACTGCACGTGGGGAACTTCGTCGGCGAGGATCTGAGCGCAGACCGCGCGCAGTACCGGGGAACCGGTGGCTCGCCGGACCGCGTTGTAATAGATCATCGCGAGGGTTTCGACCATGACGACGGGCGTGGTCCAGACCTCGATGTCGGTGATGCTGTACCGGAGCCGGCGAAACAGCGTGTCGCCCCAATCCGCCTGTCGCCGTGGGATTCCCGCGTCGTCCAGAATTCGGCCGAGTAGCGCGCCGTGCCGTTGCTCCTCCCGGATGAACAGGTCGATGACGTCGCGGTAGGCGGGATCGTCAGTGGCAGCGGCATATCGGGCAGCAGACGCGGCGAGGTGGCGTCCGTCCGATGTTTCGCCGAGCTGCCAAGCCTGCAGTGAGCGACGAATCGGCGCCATCTCCGCAGAACTAGCCCCCATTCCATCCGATTGCCACGGAACAGGCCGCTGTCGAACCGCATTCTTCTGGAAATAGTCCAGCCATTCCTGGGTGGTTCGCACGCGACGCTCACTGACGCACGTACCCGTCACCGGACTGTTTCGTTCCCCCATAGTTCCCCCTGTGTCGACCTCCACTCGTACCCGAAAAGCGACCTTGCCGCCAGGCGAATCTCAGTGCCGCGCAGTCGACCGACTGGTTCGGAAGGCGGCTCGGTAGGCGTTGGGGGTGGTGCCGGTGATGCGTTTGAAGCGGTCGCGAAAGGCGGTGGGGGAGTGGAATCCCACCTGCCCGGCGATGCGCTCGACCGGGTGGTCGGAGGTTTCGAGCAGGTGCTGGGCCTGACGGACGCGGGCTCGCAGGAGCCATTGCAGCGGTGTGGTGCCGGTCTGCTCGCGGAATCGTCGATTGAGTGTGCGCGTGCTCATTCGGGAGTGTTCGGCGATGTCTTCGAGGGTCAGGTCGGCGGCGGCGTTCTCCTGCATCCAGTGCAGAACCGGTTCGAGCGTGGACCCACACGGCGTGGGTGGGCGGTCGTGGACGATGAATTGGGCCTGGCCGCCCTCGCGCTCCAACGGCACCACCGCCAAGCGGGCGGCATCAGCGGCGACCGCAGACCCGTAGTCGCGGCGAATCATGTGCAGGCACAGGTCCAAACCAGCGGATGCGCCTGCGGAAGTGAGGAATTGGCCGTTATCGACATACAGCACATCCGGGTCGACCTCGATCGACGGATAGCACTGCGCCAACGCGTCGGTGGCGCGCCAGTGGGTGGTGGCGCGCTGCCCGTCGAGGACTCCGGTGGCTGCGAGGGTGAACGCACCGGTGCAGATCGAGGCGATGCGGGTGCCGTCGGCCGCGGCCCGGCGCAGGGCGGCGATCACCTCGTCCGGGATCGGCGCGGTGGGTTCGGCACAGCCCGGCAGCACGATGGTGTCCGCGTCGGCCAGTGCGTTCAGTCCCCAGTGCGATTGCAGGAGGAACGTTCCGGCGTCGACGGTGGGAGTAGCGGCGCAGACGCGGACTCGGTACGCCGCTCGGCCGTCGGGGAGGCGGGTTTGCCCGAAGGCCTCGATCGGGGTGGACAGGTCGAAGGGAATGACCTTGTCCAAGGCCAGAACTGCGACCGTGTGCATGGCAATAGAGTAGGTCTACTGGTCGAATACTGCCAGCCTTTCAAATGGCTGATGGCCCTTATATGCGCAGGTGGCAATGTTGGCTGGAAACCGTTGGAAGGTGGCATTCCAGCCTGTTCCGAGGTGCCGGACGCGTCGTTAGCGTTAGCTCGTGATCAAAGATCTTCAACCGAATCAGGTCGAACTACCCGACCCTCGCCGCTGGATCGCCTTCGCGACAACCCTGGCTGCGGGCTTCATGGACCTCCTCGATGTCACCATCGTCAATGTCGCAGTCCCGACCATTCAGGAAGACCTCGGTGCCCAGTACGCGCAGATCGAATGGATCATCGCCGCCTACGTTCTCGCCTTCGCCGCGATCCTGATCACCGGCGGGCGACTGGGTGACCTGTACGGTCGCAAGCGAATCTTCCTGGTCGGAATGGTGTTGTTCACCGTCGCGTCGGCGGCGTGCGGGCTCAGCTCAGGCCCGACGATGTTGATCGCGTCCCGATTCCTCCAGGGTCTGGCGGCAGGTCTGATGGTGCCGCAAATTCTCGCGATCCTCCGGGAGTCGTTCCCAGAGCGGGAGCGCGCCAAAGCAATTGCCGTGTACAGCGCAGTCTGCGGGTCGGCCACGGCGGTCGGTCTGGCGCTGGGTGCTCTGCTGGTGGAATGGGATCTGTTCGGCCTCAGCTGGCGGCCGATCTTCCTGGTCAATATCCCGATCGGCATCATCACCCTCATCGCCGCGTGGCTCTGGATGGACGAGTCACGATCGGTTGCCCCGCCGCGCCTGGACCTGGTCGGCGTTGCCCTGGTCACCGGCGCAATCCTGCTGCTGACCTACCCGCTCACCGAGGGACGCCGACTCGGTTGGCCCGCTTGGACTTTCGCCATGATAGGGGCGTCGGCGGTGGCGCTGGTGCTGCTCATCAGCTACGAACGGCGACGTCAGCGCCTCGATGGGTCGCCGCTGATCGACCTCAGCCTCTTCCGGTCACGTCCGTTCACACTCGGACTCATCAGCTGGTTGTTGTTCTGGATCTGTTTCGGCGGGTTCTTCCTGGTATGGACGCTGCTCATGCAGGCGGGTCTGGGTTGGTCGCCCTTGCGAGCCGGGCTGACCTCACTGTTCTTCGCCGTCGCGACCGGGGTCGGGGCGGGTACTTCGGCCAGTGTGTTGGCACCTCGGTTCGGCAGCCGCGTACTGATCGTCGGTGGGCTTGTCACCTGCGCCGGATTCGTTGGATACGGTGCGCTGGTTGAGCACTACGGCCAGGCCACGACTACCTGGCAGATGGTGGTTCCGCTGGTCGCGATCGGCCTCGGATTCGGTTTCGTGGTCGCCCCGACCATCGACCTTGTGCTCGGCCAGGTACCCACCCGCGCCGCAGGCGCCGCCTCCGGATTGCTCAACACCGGGCAGCAACTGGGCATCGCGCTCGGTGTCGCGCTGGTCGGGATCGTCTTCTTCACACAACTGGACCACGACTCCGCGCGAGGTGCCGACCAGGCAGCCGCACGCGTGCGGACCGAACTCGCCGCAACAGATCTGCCCGGCCCTGCGCAGACCGAGATAGCCGACAGATTCCGAGCATGCGTCCGTGATCGATCGGCACAGGTCGATCCCAGCGAGGAACCGGAAAGTTGTCGCGGTGCCGCCGCCGATCCCGTTGTGACCCGACTGCTCACCGAGGCCGGGGAACACGCCACCGCGATCAACTTCGCCAGCACTTTCCGCCACACCCTCTGGTACGGAGCGGGAATCATGCTCCTGCTGTCCTTCGGATTCCTCGCGCTACCGAGAAATGCAAAACCCGTCCCCGAGGGAATCGAAAGCGACGGTGTAACAACGCAGTTGATCGCAGCAAGGTCGCGGACCTGAGTGTCGGGCAGCCGGATGAGCAACGAGGAGACAACGAAATGGTTCAAGCGCGGGCACAGCAGGTAATCCGGTGCCTTCCCGAGGAATTTCTCGAATTCGCGATGGACGTGGAACGGTACGCCGAGGTCGATGACAAAATCGGTCGATTCGACTGGGTTCACCGCGAGGGAAATCTCGTCGAATTCAAGTTCCGCCCAGCTATGCCGGGCCTTCCCGGTCCGGCGCCGAAAATGGTCGCGCAGGGACGACTCACCCCTGGTCGGCGCGTGGATGTGGGTCTCGCGCCGTTGCCGCGCAGCCGACTGTGGCACGGACTGATGAAGTTCACCGCAAGCTTCGTCTGCGAGCCCGTCGAAAACGGCACCTTGGTGACCAGAACTATGACAGCGGAACTCATCCCGACGGTCCGTTGGCTGGTCGAACCGATACTGCGCCGCAACCTCCCCGGGAATCTCGAGACCGAGATGACGCAGGCCACGGCCTATCTCGAACGACATACCTGTCGCGATTGATCGCTTGCGGCGGTGGTGGATTCGATCACTTGGAATCGTGAATTGAGGTGATCGGCGCGAACCAACCGGTGGGCCCGCAACCTTCCCGCGCACCTCGAGACGCTCGGGCGCATCGACATCCACACCGAGGCGTAGATCCCGATCCTCGCCGATGGCGCGCATGTGGGCCCGAGCACCTTCTCGCCCGGTAAATGGTTGGACGGGATTCCAGTGCGGTTGTTAGCGTGGGCGAGACCGTGACAGGACGCGAGGAGGTGAGACCCATGAACGCAGTAACCATGTGGGTGCTCCCGCTCGTGTGCACGGTTCGGCGATCGATGTAGGTGTCGCCGGGAGCGCCTGAACCAGGCAACCCCGAAAGGCAACACCATGCACTTCACCTCTGAGACATCGTCGAACGGTGTCATCGAACGTCATTTCCTGCTGGGCGAGATCACCGGCGTGCTGTGGTCTCCGGATTCCGGAACATCCGGTGCACCGCTATTGCTGCTGGGGCATTCCGGCGGCATGCACAAGAAGGCGCCCGGCCTGGTCGCCAGCGCACTGCACAGCGTGACCAACCACAAGTTCACCATCGCCGCCATCGACGCGCCCGGACACGGTGATCGGCCGCGAAACCCTGAGGATCAACGCTGGGTCGAGGCGATTCATCGCGCCAGGGCCGCACGCGAGCCGATCGCCCCGATCGTCATCGACTTCAACATGTCGGTGGCCGAACGTGCGGTGCCGGAGTGGCAGACAACGCTGGACGCCCTGCAAGCGTTGCCCGAGATCGGCGCCGAAACGCCGATCGGCTACGGCGGCGTCTCGTTGGGAGTCGTGACCGGGCTGCTGTTGACGGCAGTCGAATCCCGAATCGCCGCGCTGAGCTTCGGCGGGGTATTCGTGGACGACGCTCTGATCGAGGCAGCGCGGAAGGTCACAGTCCCGGTCGAATACCGAATTCCGTGGGACGACAAGGAATTCGACCACACATCGGGAATCGCGATGTTCGACGCCTTCGGCTCGAAGGACAAGACATTGCACGCCTCCTCCGGCAGGCGCTACCCGGTGCCCGAGTACGAACGCGACAGCTCGGCGCAATTCTTCGCCCATCACCTCGGCCGCGCGGCTGCCACGGCTTCGGACTGACGTGAACGGGGTTCTGCGTCCGGCCCAGGACGCAGAACCCCGCGACTGACCCACGTGGATCAGTCGCGGCGAGTGCGTCGCGCCGCAAGAAGACCGAATACGGTGGCGCCTACCGACCACATCGTCGCTCCGATGCCGACGGTGATGACCGTTCCCCACAGCATGATGAACGGCCCGAATTCCGCGACGCGGGCCCAGTATCCGCAGGGGCCGACATCTTGCGGGATGATCGCGCATTCGGGGTGGCCGATGGCAGCGAAAGCCAAAGTGGCGAGGATCGGAACCGTGACGGCGATAACGAGGATGATCGCCAGGCTTCCGACGGGCCGGGAGAGAGCTGCCATGCGATCGACCCTACTGGGCGGAAGGTAGGCACCCCGCAGCCCGCAGGCGGGTAGCGAGGCCGGTGTCGACATTGCTGCTCGACCCGCTGGCGGTGCCGGTGGTGGTTCCGGTGAACGCGGCGGCGATTCACCACCGAGCCCGGCACCGATCGAGCACTTGATCGTCGATCAGGTCAGGTGGGCCGCGAGGTGGGGGACAGCGTCGACGACGTGCTCAGCCTCGATGGGCTCGGCGATGAGAGTGAACTCCCAATCACTGTGGGCGCGATGGAGTTTGCCGAGTACCAGGCCGGTGTGTCGGCGGGCGATCGCCAGGTCGATCCGTGCGAGTTCGGTACCGGTGACACTGTCGCTGACACGGGTGAATGCGTTTTCGATCCGCTCGAATCGTTGCCCGGTGTAGCAGGTGATGAGGAGCACGACGGTGGTGACGTCCGAGGCCAGCCGGGTCAGGTCGAGGACCATGATCTCGTCGTCTCCGGGGCCGACGCCGTCCAGGCTGTCGCCCAGGTGGCGGATGGCGCCGTCGCGCGATGTCAGTTGTTCGTGAAAGGCGATGTCGGCGAAGCGGGTTCCGCTGAACGACAGCGCGGCCACGTTGAGGTCGATGTCTTTCGGGCGCCGCCGGAACTTGGGCGCGCGCACGGGATCCCAGCCCAGACCGACAGTGATGTGGGTCAACGCGGTGTGGGGTACTGCTCCGGGCATGTGCTGCTCCTGGTCGAGTGTGCTTGGGCCAGTTGCCATCCGGACCCCCGGCGGACCTACCCGCAAACATGCCGGACTCACCCGGCCCCCGCAAGTCAGCCCGGTGAGAACAGTTCCAGGTCGGTGTCGGCGTTGACACTTCGATCGAACGATAGACAGGTAGTTGGAAAGTGTCTACCTTTCTATCAGGGCCTCTCGGGGCCGAAGCCACACTGATGCTGAATTCAGGGTGGCGAGCTCCACACGGACGAGGAAGATGTCATGACATCGCCCCGCGCCTGCCCTAGCCCACGAATCCTGGAGAGACAACGATGTTCGAATGGTCTGAGACCGATGAGATGATCCGCGAATCCGTGCGCGCGTTCATCGACAAGGAAGTCCGCCCCCACCTCGACGAACTCGAACACGGCGACCTCCCGCCCTACGACATCATGCGCAAGCTGTTCGCCGACTTCGGCATCGATGTCATGGCCGCCGAGGCGGTCGACAAGATGCTGGCCAAGGAACAGGCCAAGGCCGACCGGATCGCCGCGGGCGAGCCCGCGCCCGAGAAGTCCTCGGACAAGAAGAAGGGTGGCGACAACCCGCTCGCGGCACAGGGCAGCATGGCTGCGGTGGTCATCAGCGAGCTCACCGGTGTCACCTTGGGCAGTGTCGCGGCTGTGGGCGTCAGCCTCGGTCTCGGTGCGGCGACCATCGCCACGCGCGGCACCCTCGCGCAAAAGCAGCGCTGGCTCAAAGACATCGTCACCTTGGAAAAGGTTGCGGCGTGGGCGATCACCGAACCTGACTCCGGCTCGGACGCCTTCGGCGGTATGAAGACCTACGTCCGTCGCGACGGCGAGGACTACATCCTCAACGGCCAGAAGACCTTCATCACCAACGGCCCCTTCGCCGACACGGTCGTCGTCTACGCCAAGCTCGACGAGGGCGATGGCGGCGACAAGCGCGAACGCAAGGTGCTGACGTTCGTGCTCGACAAGGGCATGGAGGGTTTCACCCAGGGCAAGCCGTTCAAGAAGATGGGCATGCACTCCTCACCCACTGGTGAGCTGTTCTTCGACAACGTTCGCCTGGGCAAAGACCGACTGCTCGGCGAGACCGAGGACCACAAGGGTGGCGACGGCCGCGAGAGCGCCCGGTCGAGTTTCATCGTCGAACGCATCGGCTGCGCGATCCTGTCGATGGGCATCATCAACGAGTGCCACCGACTCTGTATCGATTACGCCAAGTCACGCAAGCTGTGGGGCCAGGAGATCGGCCGCTTCCAGCTGGTGCAGCTCAAGCTCGCCGAGATGGAGATCGCGCGCCTCAACGTCGAGAACATGGTCTTCAACGCGCTGGAAAGCTCCGCCGCCGGCAAGATGCCCTCGCTGGCTCAGGCCTCGGCGATGAAGCTGTACTCGACCAAGGCCGCGACCGACGTCGCCATGGAGGCGGTGCAGTTGTTCGGCGGCAACGGCTACATGGCCGAATACCGGGTCGAGCAGTTGGCTCGGGACGCGAAGTCGCTGATGATCTACGCGGGCAGCAACGAGATCCAGGTGACCCACGTCGCCAAGGGTTTGCTCGCCGACTGATTTCCGGGGTGCTCGCGGGCCGTCCGCGTGGACGGTCAGCGAGCCTTCGCGAGCAGATGATCACGGATCGGGAGTAGGAATTGCCGGGCGAAATCCTCGGCAACACCTGGCGCCGTCATGTCGACCAGCTGTGTCGGGATCAGCATGTAGGTGTGGAACATGCGGGCGACGTGCTCGGCGAACACCGCACGTGACTCCGCGGGCAGGTCCTGGGTGCCCATCGCCGATTCGACCAGTGCCCGTCCCATCAGCAGCGCCTGGCTCTCGCCGATGATCGCCGGTTGCAGGATCTCCGGATTGACCGCGAGAACGGTACTCAACGCGGTATTGCCGAACAGCAGCCGAAAAGCATGGGCGAAGCCGTAGATGAGCTGGTCCTCGCCGTTGTCGTGCTGGTCGAGGACGGTTTGCACGTCGGCGAAGAACCGCGCCAGCTGGTCGTCGATCATCGCCGCGATCAGGTTGTCGCGACCGGAGAAGTGCAGGTAGAGCGTCGCTCTGCCGACGCGGGCCCGGCGCGCGATCTCATCCATCGAGACCTTACGCAGTCCGGTTGTCTCCGCCATCTCGACCGCGGCAGCGAGAATCCGCTGGCGAGTATCTGGTCCTGCGTCGCTGGTCGACGCCTTCGATAGCGGTCTCATCCGGCCGATCCTATCGCTATCACCATCGACGATGCCGCCCTGCTCGAGCCCGCGTGGGCGGCATCGCTGTCGAGTGTGGTGGGACGTTGTCAACTCGGCCGGGAATCGACGGCATTGGTACGCCCGTACAGGCGAGCACAGTTTTCGACTGGTTGCGTAGCAGTTACGTTGCGTTGTGAGTGACCAAACGTAAACGTAAATAATTCAAGGTCACTCAAGATGGGCTCTCATACTGACCGCCGATAATGTTCACTTATCGGAGGTCAGAACGGAGCGTCTGGGAACCGACTCCCATTGGGGCGACACGGGTTTCGTTTCGTCTAATACGTAACCGAATGACGAAACAAACGTTACGATTCTCCCGTGTCGAGCGTCTGCAACTATCCGGGCTGTGCCCGCCCCATTACTCGCGCCGGCGGGCCGGGTCGTCCCTCCGAGTACTGCGATCACCCCGACCACACCCGGTGGCGTGCTTGGCGGGAAAGGCAACGGCAGCAACAGGAGTCGGAGGGTGCGGCGAGTACCGTCACTGTGACGGCTCAGGGGCCGGTGACCGTGGCGCGGTTGCGGGCCGATGAACTGCTCGGACAGTTTCGTGGGTTGGCCGAGCAGTTGGGAACCACGTTGAATGCCGCGGTGGCCGAGCTGCAGACGATCGGGGATCCATCGGTTGCTGAGGCGCAGGTGCAGGCCGTGCAGGCCGATGCTGCTCGGCGGATCGCCGAGGCGGAGATGGCCACGGTGGCGGCCGAACAGTCGCGGCGCGAAGCCGAAGAGGCACGCGCGCTGGCGGAATCGGTGGCCGAAGAAGCGGTGGCGGCCGCGGAACAGGCCGAGCAGCAGGTAGGGGAGGCGCTCGCGGCCAGGGATGAAGTGGTGGCCTCGGTGGACAAGCTCACCCGGCAGGCCGCCGAAGATGTGTTCGCGGCGCGCAGCGAGGCCGAGGAACAAGTGCGTGCGGCGCAACGACAAGCGGCCGACGATATCGAGAAAGCCACACAGGAAGCCGACGACGCTGTTGCCCGCGCCGAACAGCGCGCCGACACCGAGATCGCCCACCAGCGTCGCGACGCCGAAGCTCGGATCGCCGCCGCCAACGCGGAACGCGACCTGGCGATCCAGCGGGCCGCCGACGCCGACCGCGCCACCGAACGTGCCGAACAGGCGACCGCCGAACGCGTCGAGGCCGCCGCCGAAGCCCGCGAGGAGTGGCGCCGGGCCCGCACCGAACTCGACACCGCGCGCAGCGAACTCGACCGCACCCGAACCGAACTCGCCGAACTGCGCCGCACCACCGTCGCCGAAACCCAACTTCGCCGCGACGAATCAACGGCCGCCCTGGAACAGGTCCGCGCCGAAGCCGCCGAACGATGGGCCGCCCTCGACGACGCCCGCAAACAGACCCTCGCCCGTGCCGAACGCGCCGAAGCCCAGCTCGACGAACTTCTCGCCACCAGCCGCACTCCGGTCTCACCGATTTGAGTGGGGGTATCGGCGGCGGTGAACGGTGCGCTGGACTACCGTCACGCACATGACCGAGCAGCCCGGCCCTCTCGAATCGACCCGTGAGTTCGCCGCCATCGACATCAATGACATGTTGAACGCCGACGACGAGCCCTACACCGGCCCGTCGTCGCGAACCCGACTGATCGCGATCCTGGTGGTGGCGGCACTGGTTCTGAGCGCCGGTGCCACCACCCTCGCGATCCTGCTGGCCTGACCGCTCAGGCGGGCCGAGCCAGCGGGGTGTCGGGGTCGCCGGAGTTGCGGAGCGCGACGATCTGTTCGGGTACCCAGTAGATCCGGCCGAACTCGAACGCCTGGTAGACGCCGTCGTCGTGGGTGGTTTCGTCGGACGTGGGCCAGCCGAGTTCGCCGTTCTGGTAGCCGGCCGCCGCCCAGCGAGAGCCGATCGCGCCGTGCACCCAGTAGGCGGGTTGGTTCGCGCGGCGGTAGACCGTGCCGCCCTGGAAGGCCTGTGCCACTCCGGGGCCGGGGCCGCGTGGGTCGGGCAGTTCGGCGTGTTCGGCGACCGGGTAGCCGAGCGGGCCTGTCTCCCAACCCAGTTCGGCGAATTTGGCCATGACCGCGGTGGGGACGGCGTGGGCGTCGGTGGTCGGGTGCCAGTAGACGTAGCCGTGCTCGAACTCGGCGAAGCGACCGACCCCGTCGGGTGTGGTTAGCTCGCCGTCGGTGCGCCGCGCGCCCAACCACGGTGACGCCGCCGCGCGTGCGTCGATCGCATTGTGCCCACCGCCTCCGCCGACGAACGACGTGACGTGCGCGGCGAACACATCCCACGGAAAGTTCGGGCCGACATCGGTGTGGGTGCCGATACCGAGCGCCCGGGTCACGTACTGGTGATCGGAGATGCCGTCGGCGACATGGTAATCCGGGGCGATCACCTCGGTCGAGTACCCGTGCCGGTGAGCGCTGCGCACCGCGAGGAACGCGGCGATCCGCAGGTCACCGTCGATGGCGAGCCACTGCTCCCGCGACCACGCGACCCGGCTGCCCGCGAAGCACAGGTTCACGGTGAACGGATTCGCCGACAGCACCGACCACGACGCGAGCTCTTCGGGCACGACCCGCACCACCACCGCGTCACGCAAGGTGTAGTGATAGGACACCCCGTTGTCCGGGTTGTTCAGGTACGCGGCAAGGGATTCGGCGGTGCCGTTGCCTTCCTGGGTGTGCAGCAGGAAGTTGGTGACCCTGGCTCCGCCGCGTGGGGAGTGGGAAGGTCCGAGGCGGTCCAGTTCGGTGAACTGCGGTATCGCCGAGACCGGGCGGTCCAGGCTCCACTGTCCGAAGTCGGGGGCGAGGATGTCGTTGACGTCGACACGGGTGCCGTCGATCAGCGGTCCGGGGTTGCTCGGGGTGTCGATCACCCGCTGGTAGAGCACCGCGCGCGGTTCCCGTTCGGTCCCCGACCAGGCCCGGGTCTGCCACGCCCAGCTGAAGTCCCCGCGCGCACCGATCACCCCGTCCTCGATAGCCCACGCACAGACCCGTGCATGCCCGTAGATCCCGGTCCACGCCGTGCCCAGCACCGAGTTGACGCCGCGGAAGAACTCGACGGCCGTGGTGTTCCATTGCGACAGCGTGATGTCCTCGTCGACGGCGAAGAAGATCGGTGCGTTTCGCGGTGCGCCCACGCTCAGGTGGGTGGCCAGCGCCTGTTCGGCCATCCGCCGTCCGCCGTCGAAACCGGTGGTCCAGTCCGAGGGGGTCGGGTCGCCGGGTTTGCCGTATTGCCAGATGGAGACGATGTCGAGCCCGGCGGCGGTGAGCGCGCGAGCGTAGTCGGCGGTGATCGGTTTGGCACCGAAGTTCGCGCCCGGTCTGCTGGGTGAGATGTAGGCGAGAACCGCCGAATGACCTGCCGCGGCAATGGCCTGCGGATCGATGAGCCTGGCCGCGAAATCGACAGCTGTGGACATGATTGACCCCCTGTATGACTGCGTATCGATGGAATTCCGAGATGGTGGAACTATCGAGCTGACTTACGCTGGCACCCGAGGAGCGGCACCCGGGCGAGAAACTCACCCTGCTGCATTCTATGTGAAACACTCACTCCCGCATTGTCGTTCACCGACGAACAGGGTAGTACCCACAATCGTGGGTAGTTTCACTCACGTCCGGTGTCGGTGCGGCCCGATACGCTTTCGCCATGGTGGCGCAGCTGATGTGGGGGATCCCGACGCACGGGTTCTTCGTCGCGCTCGGGGTCGCTGTGGCTGCGGTGGTGTTCTTCCTCGAATGCAGGCGTCGGGACGCGCTGCGCGAAGAGTCACTGGTAGCGGTCACCGGGGCGTTGGTCGGTGGGGCGATCGGGATGCGGTTGTCGAGTGTGGTCGAGACGCTCGATCCGGTCGAGAGCTGGATGTTCGGTGCGCGCAGTGTCCTCGGCGGATTGCTCGGTGCCTATGTGGGTGTGCTGATCGCGAAAAGGATTATCGGCTATCGGGAGCGGACCGGGGATCTGTTCGCGCCCGCGGTGGCGCTGGGCATGGCGGTGGGTCGCATCGGGTGCTTGCTCACCGAGGCGCCGGGGCGGCCGACGAGTCTGCCGTGGGGGATCCACGCGCCTGCGACGGTGCCGCAGTGCCCCGGGTGTGTGGCCGGTGTGGCGATGCATCCGAGTTTTGTCTACGAAATCGTGTTCCAGCTGGCGGCTTTCGGCGCACTGTGGTGGTTGCGGGACCGGATCAGCACCCCGGGGGAACTGTTCACCCTGTATGTGGGGGCGTATGCGATCTTCCGGTTCCTGGTCGAGTTCACTCGCGCCAACGACACGGTGTGGCTGGATCTGACGCGCCCCCAATGGTTTCTGCTACCGGGGCTGGTCCTGGTAGCGGTGCGTTGGACCGTCGGTTATCGGCGCGGGAACTATGACGGTGTACTTCGACGAAAGGTCGCGGCATGAACTTTCCTCCCGGTCCACCACCGAACATGCCGCCCCCGCCACCGCCGGGCGGTAAGCCGCCGGGCCAGGGCGGGCAGGTCGCGGCGATGGCGTTGGCGGGTGCGACGGCATTCATCGTGGTCAACGCGATGGCCGGGTTCTTCGTGTTGATGGTGGTCTCCTCCATCAACGACGACACCGCGACCAGGGTGTTGTTCGCGCTCACCGCGGTGGCCAGCGCGGCCGCGGCATTCGTCGGCGGATGGTTGTTGATCCGGCGCAAAACGCCTGCGCCCAAAGGGTTCGGGATGGGGATGATGATCGGCTGGGCGCTGGTCACCGTGTTCACCGCGGGCGTGTGTACGGCGGTCAACCCGTACATGTACACGTCGATGTTCGGAATGGCCCCATGACCGGGATGCCGTTGCGGGGCGATCGAATCCTGCGGTATGTCACCGCGTTCTGCCCTCGCTGCCACGACGAACATCCCGAGACACCGCTGCCCGAGGTCGCGCGACTGTCGGGATGGTTGGCCGAACGGGACGGGAAGGTCTACCTCGAACGAGGTTGTTGCACCCACGGCATGGTGCGAACCCTCTACGACGAGGACCCCGAGATCCTGGCCTACCTCGAAGAGTGGACGGCCCCGACCAAAGCCCACCTGCCCGACTCCGTCGGCAATTTCGACCCGGTGCCCTCGGCATACCTGCGCGGACTGCCAGAGATGCAGACCCAGCACACCTGCATCCTGCTCGAGGACATCATCGACAGCTGTAACCTGCGCTGCCCGACGTGTTTCGCCGACTCCTCGCCCGAATTGCGTGGTGTGGTGGCGGTGGCGGACGTGCTCGCCAATGTCGACCAGCGCCTGGCGCGGGAGAACGGGCGCCTGGATGTGCTGATGCTCAGCGGCGGCGAACCGACACTGCATCCCGAGCTGGCGCGGTTGCTCGCCGAGCTCACCGCGCGGCCCATCACCCGGATCCTGCTCAACACCAACGGTCTGCGGCTCGCCGTCGACGACGAGTTGCTGGAACTGCTGCGTGCCCACCGTGATCGGGTCGAGGTGTATCTGCAGTACGACGGGGAGACCGCGCAAGCCTCACGTCATCACCGCGGCGGTGACCTTCGGGTGCGCAAACAGCAGGCACTGCAACGACTTTCGTCGAACGCCGTCTTCACCACGCTGGTGATGACGGTGGCACTTGGCGTCAACGACGACGAGATCGGCGCGGTCCTGCGCACCGCGATGAACACACCGTTCGTCGGTGGGGTGTCGATCCAGCCCCAATTCGGTTCCGGGCGTTCGGGAACGATCGACCCGATGGACCGGCTCACCCACACCGGCGTGCTGCGCCGGCTCGGACCACAGACCGACGGGCTGGTGACCTGGCGTGATCTCACCGCACTGCCGTGTTCGCACCCGCACTGCTGCTCGGTCGGTTACCTGCTGCGAGACGACGCCGGGGACTGGCGGTCGCTGGTGTCGTTGATCGGACACGACCGGCTGAAGCAACAGTTGGGGCTGGTGTCGAACCGGATCGCGGACTCGGCGCTGCCCGCCGAACTGCGGGCGGCGGTGCGGGAATCGCTGCTGGGGTTGCTGTCGGAGCAGTCCTCGCTGTCGCATCCGGAGATCGGACGGGTGTGGCGCAATATCTGTGAGAACTGCGATCTGGGGATGTCGACGTTGCTGACGTTGGCGTCGTCGGCGTTGCCCGGTCGACGTCAGCGGTTGCGTACGCTGCTCGGGGAACGGATTGTGCGGGTCACGGTGAAACCGTTCATGGACATGTCGACGATGATCGAGGAACGGCTCACCCAGTGCTGCGTGCACGTGGGCACCCGCGCTGATGCCGATCAGTGCGCGCCGTTCTGTGCGGTGCAGGCGTGGCCCGCGCTGTCGCGGCAGCGGTTATCGGCGGTGGCGCCGTCGGGGCGGGCGTTGCTGCCGGTGGAGGTGCGGTGAGCGAGCGTGGGGTCTACTACGAGGAAGCGGTGCGCGGGCAACAGCCACACGACCCGTTGACGTTGTGTGTCGTCGCGACCGTGGCGTTGCTGACGTGGTTGGTGGGACCGTGGGCGGTGGTCGGGTTCGGGGCGCTCGCGTTCGTCGGATACTGGCGGGCGTGGCGGGCCGGGTTGAGGCGGAGTCGATGTTGGTTGCGCGATACCCGGCTGGTGCTGGTGTATGTCGGGGCGATCGCGGTGGTCGGGGTGGTTGCCGCGGTGTGGTGACGGCGTGTCGCCAATGTTGGTGTGGCAGAACGGTGGCGGGCGGGGGCGGGGCACGGTTGACTGGTAGCCATGGCCTCCACTCGATCCAGCAAGCAGCGCCGATCCGGGGTGCCCGCACCCGCGGTTCCGCCGGGCGAACTGATCGTCGTCACCGCGCCGACCGGCCCCGAGATCACCCCGATCGCCCTGCGCGAGAACCGCTCCGTGCGCGGCAGGGTCGACGAATTGCTGCCCGCTACAGCACATCTGGTGCCGATCTTCGGTCCGGACAACCGACTGGCGGCCAGACTCGCCGACACACCGCAGGCACCGGTCGCGGGGGAGTACCTCAGCTACTACTCGGTGCACGGGGAACTGGGTGACCTCGGCGAGCTCGCGCATCGACTGCGTGAGGACGACACCGTCGCCGCCGCCTACGTGAAGCCGGCCGCCGAACCGCCGCTGGCGCCTCTCGCACAGAACATCGCCGCACCGCGTGCACCGGCCGTGACACCCGATTTCCGTGCCAGACAGGCCTACCTGGACGCGGCACCCCACGGCATCGACGCGGTGTGGGCGCACGGTCAGCCCGGCGGGCTCGGCACCGGTGTGCGCGTGATCGACATCGAAGGTGCGTGGCAGTTCACCCACGAAGACCTGCGCCAGAACCAAGGCGGGATCATCGGCGGCACGGCGTCGGCCGATCTGGGCTGGCGCAACCACGGCACCGCCGTCGCCGGTGAGATCAGCGGCGACCTCAACGCGGTCGGCGTCACCGGCATCGCCCCCGAAGCCCACATCAGAGCCATCTCCATCTTCGGTATCGGCTCGGCCGCAGCGATCCGCTCGGCCGCCGACGCACTGCACCCCGGTGACATCGTCCTCATCGAATTGCACCGTCCCGGACCACGATTCGACTACCAGGGCACACCGGATCAGCGCGGCTACATTGCCGTCGAATGGTGGCCCGACGACTTCGCCGCCATTCGCTACGCCGTGAGCCGCGGCATCATCGTCGTCGAAGCCGCGGGCAACGGGGGTGAGAACCTCGACGACGCCGTCTACGACACCCGCCCCGGCGACTTCCCCGCCACCTGGCACAACCCGTTCCGTGCCAACGACTCCGGTGCCATCGTGGTCGGCGCGGGCGCCCCACCACCGGGCCTGCACGGCCGAGACCACGGCCCCGCCCGCTCCCGCCTCGACTTCTCCAACCACGGCGCCCGCCTCGATGCCCAGGGCTGGGGTCGCGAAGTCACCACCACCGGCTATGGCGACCTCCAGGGCGGCCCCGACGAAGACCTCTGGTACACCGACGAATTCAGCGGCACCTCCAGCGCCTCCCCGATCGTGGTCGGCGCCATCGCCGCCTACCAGGGCATCCGAGGCCCCACCCGCGCCACCCCCGACGAGGTCAGATCCCTGCTGCGCACCACAGGTTCACCCCAGACGGCAGCCCCCGGCCGCCCCATCACCCAACGCATCGGCACCCTGCCGGATCTGCGCGCGATGACGGCGAAAGGGTAACGCCATGGCGGTCATTCACCAGACCACCGTCACGCCGAGCAAGCTCGAACTCTTGACTGGGTGGTTGCCCGGTCGGCAGTGGTACCGGGGCGGCACACCGACATTGAGCAAGGCCGGCGGGTTCCGGCTCGACGATCCCGCCGGCGCTGTCGGCATCGAGTTCATGCTCGTGGTCGACGATTCCGCCGCCGAGCGAGTCCTGTATGAGGTGCCGCTGACCTATCGCGGCGCCCCGATGTCGGGCGGGGAGGCGGCGCTGGTGGGTACCGCCGAGCACGGAGTGCTCGGTCGGCGGTGGATCTACGACGCGACCGCTGACGAGGTCGCGGTTCGTGCGGTCGTGGATTTCCTGTCGGGCAAGGCCGTGGCACAGGCGCAGAACCACAGCGATACCGCTGACCCGTCGGTGCTCGTCGCGAGAGCTGAGCCGACATCGTTCGGAGACGAGTTCGGTGTTGCTGTGGACGGTGACACCTACACCGACGTCCCGATCGGACCCACGGTCGTGCGATTCCACCGTTCACCTGCAGCTTCACCGTCCGGTGCAGCAGGTTCGGTCGCCGCGCCTTCCGCGCTGGGCCCAGAAGTCGAACTGATTACTGTGCTGACCGGCCACGCGTAGCTGGGCCCTGGCTGGTCGAAAAACCGGATGTGTCGGGGTGGGATGGCGTGGGAAGGTACGGGGATGGCATCGGCGAAGAGTGTGACGGTTCGGGCGGCTGTGCAAGGGGAATCGGCGACGATTACCGGGTTGCAGGAGGCTGGGTTCGGGATTCGGTTCGGGGGTGACGAGGAGGAGTTTCGGGGGGAGGTCTTTCCGGTCGAGCGGTCGTTGGTCGCGGTGGAGGGAGACCGGATCGTGGGGCACACCGTGGATCGGACGATGACGGTGACCGTGCCGGGGGAGCGGACGGTGCGGGCGTGTGGGGTGGCGGGGGTTGTGGTGGCGGCGACGCATCGGCGGCGGGGGATTCTGCGGGAGCTCTATGAGGCCCAGCATGCTCGGACCGAGGCCGACAAGTTGCCGTTGACGATCTTCACCGCCAGCGAGGGCACGATCTACGGGCGGTTCGGTTACGAAGTGGCCATTCTCGACACCGCGATCTCCATCGATACGCGGCGGGTCGAATTCCGTTCCACCACACCCGATCCCGGTGGCGTCACCCTGGAGACACTGGCCGACGCCGCCCCTCGGATTCGCGAGATCTACGAACGCTGGCAGAAGGTGACGCCGGGCGCGCAGGAACGTCCGGATGCCAAGTGGGACATGTTCTTCGCCGATATCGAGCGGCACCGGAAAAGCGCGACGACGCTGTTCGTGCTGCTCCACGCCGACGGGTACGCCCTGTACCGGCGCTCCCGGCGCGAGGACCGTGACATCGCCTCGGTCTGGGAATTCCGCGCCGTGACCCCTGACGCGCACGCCGCACTGTGGCGGGTTCTGCTCGGAATGGACCTCGTCGACACCGTGGAAGCCGAAATCGCCGACGACGATCCGCTGGCGCACATGCTCACCGACCCCCGCGCGGTACAACTCACCCGCCGTGGTGACTCCCTGTGGGCGCGGGTCATGGACGTCCCCGCAGCACTGACCGCCCGCACCTACCGCGCCGACCTCGACACCGTACTGGCGGTGCACGACCCGTTCCGTGGCGCCGGTGGCAGCTTCGCCCTGCGGATCCGCGACGGCATCGCCGAATGCGAACCCACCACCCGCCCCGCGACCCTCAGCTTCGACATCAACATCCTCGGCGCTCTCTACTTCGGCGGTCAGCGCGCGAGCACGTTCGCCGCCGCCCACCGACTGAAGTCCGAAGACCCCACGGTGCTGCGCGCGTTCGACGAAGCGTTCACCGCCGACCGGGCACCCCAATTGGGTTGGTTCTTCTGACTCGAACCACCACGGGCGCGTTCGCCCCGCAGGTCACACCTCGGGAGTACGGTAGGTAGCTGTGGATTCGCACGAGGTCGATTCTTCGGTTCGGGTGCGTGGCGCCCGGGTCCACAATCTGCGCGATGTCGACGCGGACATGCCACGAAACGCCCTCGTCGCGTTCACCGGTGTGTCCGGTTCGGGCAAGTCGTCGTTGGCGTTCGGCACCCTCTACGCCGAATCGCAACGCCGATACCTGGAATCGGTCGCGCCGTATGCCCGCCGATTGCTGCACCAAGTCGAAGCCCCCGATGTCGACACCGTCACCGGCCTACCGCCCACGGTGGCACTGGCCCAGCGCCGGTCCTCGCCGTCCTCGCGATCGACCGTCGGCACCGTCACCGCCATCTCGAACACGTTGCGCATGCTCATGTCCCGCGAAGGCCACTACCCCGACACCCCGGCCAGAACCGGCCCCGGGCACTACCCGGAGGGCACCAACCGCCTCTACTCCGACGCGTTCTCGCCGAACACCGTCGAAGGCGCCTGCCCGCGCTGCCACGGGCAGGGTGTCGTGCACGAAGCCACCGAGGCGTCGATGGTTCCCGACCCGTCGTTGAGCATTCGTGAGGGGGCGATCGCTTCGTGGCCGGGTGCCTGGCAGGGCAAGAACCTGCGTGATGTGCTGGGCGCGCTCGGCTACGACATCGACCGCCCGTGGCGCGAACTCTCCCCGGCCGCGCGCGAATGGATCCTGTTCACCGAGGAAAAGCCGGTCGTCACGGTCGAACCCGTACGCGAACCACATCGCATCCACCGCCCCTACCAGGGCACTTACACCGGCGCCAAACAGTTGCTGCTGCGCTCGCACGCCGAATCCAAGAGCGAGGCCACCCGCGCCCGCGCCGCCGAATACCTACACACCGCCGTCTGCCCGCTGTGCGACGGACGCCGACTCAAACCCGAAGCGCTGGCCGTGACCTTCGCCGGGTTCAACATCACCGAACTCGCCGACCTGCCACTGAGCGAACTCGCCGAGGTGTTGCGGCCCTACACCCCCGGCACGGACGCGCTGGCCGTGCTCACCCAGGACCTCACCTCGCGCATCGACGTGCTGATCGAGCTCGGGCTCGGTTACCTGAGCGTCGACCGCGAGAGCCCGACCCTGTCCGGCGGTGAACTGCAACGATTACGGCTGGCGGGGCAGCTGCGGTCGGGACTGTTCGGCGTCGTCTACATCCTCGACGAACCCTCAGCCGGACTGCATCCCGCCGACACCGCCGCCCTGACGACCGTGCTGGACCGGCTCAAGAATTCGGGCAACAGTGTGTTCCTGGTCGAACACGACCTCGACGTCGTCCGCCACGCCGACTGGCTCATCGACATCGGCCCCGGTGCTGGCGTGCACGGCGGAAAGGTGCTCTACGCCGGGGAAGTCCAGGGCCTGCGAGACGTAGCCGAGTCGGTCACCAGGCCCTATCTGTTCGACGAGATCGTGCGCCCACCCCGCGCGGCCCGCACCCCCACCGGCGAGCTGCAACTGCGTGGGATCACCAGCCACAACCTGCACGACCTCGACGTCGACATTCCCCTCGGGGTGTTCACCGCGATCACCGGTGTCTCCGGATCGGGCAAATCGACGCTGCTGCACGCCGTTTCGACCACCGCCGCCGCCGCCGACCCGGACATCGTGCGCGTCGTCGAGGTCGACCAGGCGCCGATCGGACGCACCCCGCGATCGAACCTGGCCACCTACACCGGCCTGTTCGACACCGTCCGCAAACTCTTCGCCGCGACCGACGCCGCCAAAGCCCGCGGGTACGGGGTCGGCCGGTTCTCGTTCAATGTCGCCGAAGGACGGTGCCCGACCTGCCAGGGCGAGGGCTACATCACCGTCGAACTGCTGTTCCTGCCCAGCACCTACAGCCCGTGCCCGGCCTGTCACGGCGCGCGCTACAACCCCGAAACCCTCGAAATCACCTACCGCGACACCACGATCGCCCAGGTGCTCGACATGACCGTCGACCGCGCCGCCGACTTCCTCGCCGACGTCCCGGTGGTCGCGCGCGCTCTGCGCACACTGCGCGATGTGGGCCTTGGCTACCTGCGACTCGGGCAACCGGCCACCGAACTGTCCGGTGGTGAAGCGCAACGGGTGAAACTGGCCACCGAGTTGCAGCGGGCGCGGCGCAACAACACCGTCTACCTGCTCGACGAACCGACGACCGGGCTGCACCCGGCCGACACCGATATCCTGATGACACAACTGAATTCGCTTGTCGACAGCGGCGCCAGTGTGGTCGTCGTCGAACACGATATGACCGTGGTTGCGGGGGCAGACCATGTGATCGACATGGGCCCGGGCGGCGGTGGGCAGGGAGGCCGGATCGTGGCGCAGGGGACACCGCAACAAGTGGCGGACAATCCGGTGAGCCGGACCTCGCCCTATCTGCGGGAGCGAGTGGCATGAACCGCGACGAAGATCGGACCCGGACGGCGATGCTCGTCGCCGGTGGGTGCTCGTTCGTGCTCGGTGTGGCGCTGCTGCTGTGGCCGGGGCGCGACGAGAACACGCTGGCGCTGCTGTTCGGGATGTCGCTGATCCTGAGCACCGTGGTGCAGGCGTATCTGGCGATGATGGCGCGGCTCGCGTTCTTGCTGCGGGTGTTGGTGCTGGTCAGTGCCGGGCTCACCGGGATATTGGCGGCGCTGGTCTTCCAGGGCGGCAATATCGAACTGCTCGCCCTGTGGATCGGGATCGGCTGGGCGGTGCGCGGCATCGTGCACGCACTGGTCGCGGCATGGGACGCCTCTGTTGTCGACGGGTGGATGCACGAAGTGTGCGGGCTGCTCACCACCGTGATCGGCATCGCGATCATCGCGATCACGTTCCAGACGGTCACCGGACTGGCCACGATGGCCGGGAGCGGGCTGGTCGTGATCGGTGTCATGGAACTGTTGACCGGTGGGCTCGGACGGGCGGCCTTGGATGCGGCGCGCGGGTCAGCGGAGCCGGTGCCCGCCGTTCGGACCGCGACCGAGCTGTAGCGAATAACACACTGCCAGTTAGCAATTCGAGGTTTACGCGAACTCACGGACAACACGACATTGCGGGCAGCAGAGCGAGCGCTGAACTCTGCGTGCACCCTTGCTCGGCGCGGGGGTAACTGTGCTGCGCGCCGGTAGCGTGGCCCGAGGCGTGCGCACGGGTGTTGTCGGCGCGCCGCGTTCGCTCCCCCCGAATTGTGAGCCCAGGAGAAGTGTGGTGTCGCGCGTAGTACCCGGCGTAGCTGCTGATGCCGTCCAGCGTGAAGAGCTGGCCATGCGGCGGATGACCGAGAGTTTGGTCGAAGACCTGTCCGAGAACGTCCCCGTCGACCAGGTGACGTCGGCGGTAGGCGCCGCGCACCATCGTTTCACCGGCAAACCGATCCGGGAGTTCGTGCCGATCCTGGTCGAGCGGATCGTGCGCAGCGAACTGGCCGATCCCGATCCGACGGTGCGGGTTCCGGCGCCGTCGGCGAGCGTGCGGGCGGCCGAGGTGATCGCGCGCGAGACGAATACCGCCGAGGCGCAGCCGAAGCGGTTGAGCAGGCGTGCGGTGATGCCTTTGTCGATCGGTGCGGCCGTGGTCGTCGCTGGTGTGGTGGCGGGGGCGGTGCTGCTGCCCGGTGGCGACGACGCTCCGGCGGCCACTGTCGCGGCGCCCACTGTGGTGCGGGGTGTTGTCGGGTCGGAGAAGATGTCGTTCTTCGCCGACGAGCGGGTGGTGAAGGTGCTCGCCGACAACGGCATTCGGGTGGAGGTAGAGCCTGCCGGTTCGCGGCAGATCGCGACCACTGTCGACCTCGGCGGCTTCGATTTCGCGTTCCCGTCGAGTATTCCGGCCGCCGAACGCATCCAGCGTCAGCGCAACATCACCACCAAGTACACACCGTTCTCCTCGCCCATCGCCATCGCCACCTACCGGCCCATCGCTGACCTGCTGACCACCGCCGGGGTGATCAGGCCGGGCCCGGTGGCGACATTCGACATGAACAAATACCTGGAGCTGGCCGGGACCGGCGTGCAGTGGGACGACCTGCCCGACAACACCACCTACCCGGTCGCCAAGAACATCCTGGTGTCCACCACCGACCCGCGCAGCTCCAACTCCGCGGCCATGTACCTCTCGATCGCCAGCTACGTGGCCAACGACCACACGATCGTGCGCGGCGCCACCGCCGAACAGCACGTGCTGCCCGCCCTGTCGAAACTGTTCCTCGCCCAGGGCTACACCGACAACAGCAGCGAGGGCCCTTTCAGCCAGTACCTCACCAACGGTATGGGCCCGACCCCGCTGGTGTGCATCTACGAAGCGCAGTACGTCGAAGCCGCAGGCCAGGGTCGCATCAAGCCCGACATGGTGCTGACCTACCCGACCCCGACCGTCCTGTCGAGCCACACCCTCGTCCCGCTGACCGGCACCGGCGACAAGATCGGCAAGCTCCTCACCGACAACCCCGACCTGCGCCGCCTCGCCGCCGAACACGGCTTCCGCACCGGCGACACCGCCCAGTTCACCTCGGTCGCCGCCGAACGCTCGGTACCGGTGGCCGCCGACCTGATCGACGTGGTCGACGTGCCGGCCTACGAAACCCTCGAACATCTGCTCGACGGGGTTGCCAACTCCTACAACTGAATCCGCCGTATCGCGCGGCTCTCCGCCGTGCGATCCGCTCAGCGGCCCACGAGCTCGGCGGCCGCCGTAAGGACGCTTGCGAGTCCTGATTCGGAGTAGGTCACGGCGTCGGCGCTACAGAATCCGTGGTGGTGCGGTAGGACGTCGACGGTCACACCGGGGATGGTTCGCAGGGTCGACGCGAGACTGCTCGGGTCGAAGCTGGGCTCGTGCTCGGCGAAGACGAGGTGGGCACGCCCAGTCGGCCGCACGTCGAGATGGTCACGAATCCGCGAGCCGTACACCGGGAGCACCGCATCGAATTGTTCACTCGCCGAGGCGATCCACGCGGCGGTGGCGCCGACGCTGAGGCCGACGCAGTACACGGCCGCACAGCCCGACACCTGGGCTGCGGTGTAGTCGAGCGCTCGGGCGGCCAGGGCCGCGGGACCCAGCGTCGTCATGAACCGTTCGTAGGCGGTGGCCTCGCCTGCTCGCTCGAAGGGGTCGGTGTCCAGTAGGTGCGGTGCGTAGATCGTGGCTTGCGTCGTGCGGCAGAGCTTTTCGGCGAGGTCGAGGATGCTGTCGGTGAGTCCGAAGACCTCGTGCACCAGTACCACGGCGATGTCGCTGGTGTTCGCCGGCCGGATCACCGCGTGTTCCCACTCGTCAGAACTAGGCATGCGGGAATCGTAGCCGGGGCTTGACACGTGTTCAGTGCACGACTGTACACTGAGTGGGTCAGCTGATACCCGCTGGCCTGCACTGCGAATGGAGTCCCACCGAGATGCGCAAACGCGAACCCGGCCGAGAACTGCTCAACGAACTGTCCATCGCTGCACGCCGGACCGGAAACGCGTTGGCGGGCATCGCGAGTGAAGCGGGGCGTAGGAGCGCCCGCGAGGTTGTCGATCTGGCGCACGAAGGTCGCGAACTGGTCGCCGCGACACTGCGCGCCCGCGCGGACGAACTCAGCCGCCGCCGATAGCCTGGCGGCACCCGTCGCTCTGGCTCTCGCCCGACTGAAATGCTTGTGACCTGCGGGAAAGATTGTCGGAAAAGAATTTTCGTGGTGAGCGATGAGTTCTCGCGGCGGGCACCGTCTGTATGAGTGCTACCTGTAGCCGAGATCCGGGAGAGCCTCATGACCGCCAGTTCCGCCGTCACCACCGGCACCCTCGTGGTGCCGGACGCCCGCCTGTATTACGAGGTCCGTGGGGCGGGACCACTGCTCGTCCTCGTCGGTGCCCCGATGAACGCCGCCTCGTTCGCCGCGGCCGCCGAACAACTCGCCAACACCAATACCGTCCTCACCACCGACCCGCGGGGCCATTACGCCAGCCCCCTGGATGATCCGAATCGGGATTCGACGGTGCTCGCCCGTGCGGGGGACCTCGCCCAACTCGTCACCCACCTCGACGCGGGCCCGGCCGTGGTGTTCGGATCCAGTGGTGGCGCCGTCACCGCGCTGGCCCTGGCCCAGACCGACCCCGACCTGGTCACCACCGTCGTCGCCCACGAACCGCCCCTGCGCGAACTGCTCCCCGACGCCGACGCCCAGCGCGTACTCACCGAGGACATCGTCGCCACCTACGCCACCGGTGACGTGATCGGCGCCTGGCGAAAGTTCTTCGCTCAGGCCCGGATTCCCCTCCCGGACCCGATGCTCGAGCAGATCTTCGGCGGCGACCGCGACCCGCGGCAGGTGGCCAGCGAACGCTTCTGGTTCGCCCACGAACTGCGCCCGACCACCAGTTGGCTGCCGGACCCGCCGCTGCTGCGCGCCATCCCCACCCGGGTGATCGTCGGGATCGGGGCCGAGTCCACCGGCCAGTTCTGCGACCAGACCTCGCGAGAGCTGGCTTCAGCGCTGGGCGTCGACCCTGTTCTGTTCCCGGGCGACCACATCGGCTTCGTCAACGACCCCGTCACCTTCGCGTCCCGCCTGCAAGAGGTGCTCGACGAGTCGTGATGGTGGCCGGGACTCGCACCCGCGTGCTACTCCGGTCCGAGGCGTGGGTAGTACCGCAGTCCAATGTGCTGGTGGGCAGCGGCGACCCCGATCGCGACCGACGTCGCCCAGCATGTGCGGGTCGGCAGCATCACCAAGTCCTTCACCGCCGCGATCGTGCTCCAGTTGGTGGCCGAACACCGCGTCGACCTCGACCGATCCGTCGAGACGTATCTACCAGGACTGCTCGTCGATTCTTCCTCGCACTGCTGGCGGGGCGGGTCGTCCCCGAGCCAGAACTCCGGCAGATGCTCGAAGGCGTCGACATGGGCAACGGTGACGGCATGTTCTACGGTCTCGGCCTCGGATACACCCAACTGCCCTGCGGTGCGCGGTATGTCGGTCACATCGGTGGCGTCCACGGGTTCTCCACCGTCGCCGGTGCCACCTGGTGCGTAATTACATCAGGTGCATCGCGGGTCGCGGTGCGGCAGCGCTCGCCCACGGTCCGCAGTGCTGCGATGAGCTCGGGTGGGCCGGTGACGGTGAAATCGGTGTCCAGGGCGGTGATCATCCAGGCCAGCGAGGCGGGGGAGTCGGCACCGATGTGGAGCAGGCAGCTGTCGTCGTCGACCGCTTCGAGGACGCCCATGCCCGGCCAGACCCGGTCGGTCAGCTCCGTGGCCGAGTCGTGCAGCGTCACGACAGTGCGCCACGGCCACGACGCGACCGACAGTCTGCGCGAGAGATAGGTCGCCGCGTCACCGTCGGGCAGTGGGCGCGGGGTGAATCGTGGGCCCGTCGGAACACGAGGCGAGAGCCGGTCGAGTCGGAACGACCGCCAATCCGCCCGGTCGACATCCCAACCGATCAGATACCAGTGCCTGCTCATATTGACCAGCGAATCCGGTTCGACATCGCGGCGAGACGTGCGACCTGCGTGATCGGTGTAATCGAACCGCAGACGTTCGTGGCGGCGGCAGGTTTGCGCAATCGTCAGCAGCGTCTCCGATGACACCCGCGGTGAGTCGGCGGCGACCCGCACCATCGACTGCTGCAAGGTCGTGAGACGATGCCGCAACCGCGACGGCAGTACCTGTTCCAGCTTGGCGAGCGCGCGCAACGACGCGTCCTCGATCCCGGTGACGGTGCCGCCCGAGGTGGTGCGCAAGCCGACCGCGACGGCCACGGCTTCCTCATCGTCGAGCAGCAACGGCGGCATCGACGCACCTGCTCCCAATCGATAGCCCGCGGTGCCCTGTAATGCCTGGACCGGGTAGCCCAGCCCGCGCAGTCGATCCACATCGCGGCGCACGGTGCGTGCGGTGACATCGAGCTGGGCCGCCAGTTCGGCACCCGACCACGAACGGTGGGTCTGCAAAATCGACAGCAGTCGCAGCAGCCGGGTAGCGGTTTCGGACATTGCCTCATTCTGCCGCGCACTCAGGAACGATTCCGTCCTAAGCCGTTCCTAGTGTCGTCCCTATGAGCGAAACCTTCCGGATCGACATCCCGCAGTCCGACCTCGACGACCTGCACGAGCGACTCGCCCGCACCCGGTGGGCGCAGGACCTGCCCGGTACCGGCTGGACCTACGGCCTGCCCACCTCCTATCTGCGCGAGCTCGCCGACTACTGGGAGACCGAGTTCGATTGGCGTGCCGCCGAATCCGCGCGCAATGCGCACCCGCAGTTCGTCACCGAGATCGACGGTCAGCGCCTGCACTTCACCCACGTCCGCTCCGCGGAATCCGGTGCGCTGCCGCTGGTTCTCGTCCACGGCTGGCCGTTCACCGACTTCGGCGCGATGATCGGCCCGCTGACCGATCCGCGCGCGCACGGCGGCGACCCGGCCGACGCCTTCGACGTCGTCATCCCGACGCTGCCCGGTTTCGGCTTCTCCGGACCCACGCATCAGCCCGGCCAGGCCGCGACCGAACGGTCCGCCGAACTGATCGCCCGGCTGATGAGCGAGCTCGGCTACGACCGCTACGGCGCGCAGGGCGGCGACGCGGGCTCGTTCATCGCCCCGCACCTGGGCCGGGTCGACACCGCGCGAGTCGCAGGCGTGCATCTCAACGCCGCGATCACCATCCCCGCCTGGAACGACGACGGCGCCGGCTACACCGACCGGGATCAGGAAAAGCTTGCCGCCCTCCAGGATTGGAGCAGCAACGAAACCTCCGCCTACGCGGGCGTGCACAGCACCCGCCCCCACACCCTGGCCCACGCCCTCGCGGATTCACCGGCCGGGCTGCTCGGCTGGATCGTCGACGTGGTCAACACCTACAAGGACCCCACCGCCGCACTGCCCGAGGATTCCCTCGACCGTGACGCGATGCTCGCCGAAATCTCGATCCTCTGGTTCACGGGCACCGCGGGTTCCTCGATGCGCCTGTACAAGGAATCCCAACAGTGGGGAGCCGACGTGGCCAGCTCCGGAGTCCCGACCGCTGTCGCGCTGTTCCCCGGGGACACCACGATTCGTGGGATCGCCGAGAAGCAGAACAACCTCGTCCGCTGGACCGAGTTCGACCGAGGCGGGCATTTCGCTGCCATGGAAACGCCGGACTTGCTGGTCGAGGATGTGCGGGCGTTCTTCCGGTCGGTGCGGTAGGTGAGTGTGCCCGCGGTGCAGACCGGGGGCACACTCACATTTCGACTAGTGGCTCAGGTCCTGGAAGCGTCGCACTGCCAGCGGGAAGAACACCGCGATCAGTGCCAGTGGCCAGGCCACCGCGAGCAGTTCCGCGTGGGTCGCGGCCCAGGAGTCGCCGTCGGCGCCCGGGTTGCCGAACAGCCCGCGCACCGCGGTGGCCGTCGCCGACATCGGATTCCACTCCACGGCCGCGCCGAGCCAGGACGGCATCGACTCGGGGGAGGCGATGGCCGTGGAGAGGAAGCTGATCGGCCAGACCAACATCTGCACCGCCTGCACCAGTTCCGGTTTACCCGCCACCATCGCCAGGTAGATGCCGATCCACAGCATCGCGAACCGCAGCAGCAACAGCAGGCCCACCGCGCCGAAGAAGGCGGCGAATCCGCCGTGCCAACGCCAGCCGATCGCGTAGCCCACCGCGATCATCACCGTCAGCCCGACGACCGATTGCAACATGTCCGCGACGCTGCGGCCGACCAGTACGGCGCCGGAATTCATCGGCATCGAACGGAATCGGTCGATGACACCCTTGCCGAGGTCCTGGGTGACCGAGAGCATCGTCGATTCCAGACCGAAGGCCATCGTCATGGTCAGCATGCCGGGGACCAGAAAGGACGTGAAGTCCCCGTCGACGCCCCTGCCGCCGCCGATCAAATAGCTGAACATCACCAGCAGCATCACCGGGAAGACCAGCCCGACGACCACTTGCACGGGTTGGCGCAGCCAGTGGGCCAGCTCGCGCCTGGTCATCGTCCAGGAATCGGCGATCGCCCAGCTCAGCGTCGAACTGTTGTATGTCGTTGTCACACAGTCTCCTTCGTCAGGTGCAGGAAGACCTCGTCGAGCGTCGGCCTGCGCAGTGCGATGTCCTGCGCGTCGATGCCCGCCGTTTCCAGGGCCCGCACGGTCTCGGTGAGCGCGGCCATCCGGTCGGCGACCACAGCGCTGACCATCCGCCGGTCCTCATCGATCGCCGCGTCGCCGGGGATGAGCGAGGCCGCGAGGGCGAGTTGAGCGGTGTCGTGCAGGACCACGTCGATGCGGTCACCGCCGGTTTTGGACTTGAGTTGGTCGGCGGTGCCCTCGGCGATGACCTTGCCGTGGTCGATCACCGCGATCTGGTCGGCCAGCTGGTCGGCTTCCTCCAGGTACTGCGTGGTCAGCAGCACGGTTGTGCCGCCGTCGACCAGCGAACGAACCGCGTTCCACACCTCGGTGCGGCCACGGGGATCGAGGCCGGTCGTCGGCTCGTCCAGGAACAGCACCTGCGGCTGGGAGATGAGCGAGGCGGCGAGGTCGAGACGACGACGCATGCCGCCGCTGTACTGCTCGACGGCCTTGGTGTCGGTGTCGGCGAGCCCGAATCGGTGCAGGAGCTCATCGGCCCTGGCGCCTGCTCGGCGCGCGCCGAGGTGGTAGAGCCGCCCGAACATCTCCAGGTTCTGCCGCCCGCTGAGCTGCTCGTCGACGGCGGCGTTCTGGCCGAGGAGCCCGATGCGTGAGCGGACCTCTTCGGCGCGGGTGATCGCGTCGATGCCCGCCACCTCGACGCGTCCCGCATCGGGGCGCAACAGCGTGGACATGATCCGCACGGCTGTGGTCTTACCGGCGCCGTTCGGGCCGAGAATTCCCTGGACGGTCCCGGCTCGGACCGTGAGATCGAGACCGTCGAGGGCGTGTTTGTCCCCGTATCTCTTTCGCAGGCCTTCGACGACGATCGCGTGATCGAGGTCAGTCACTACACTCTCCTTCGGCCAGTAATCAAACTTGACTAGGAGGACCAAGGTACGAACATTTCGCCGATTAGTCAAACTTGATTACCTACTGGATATCCGGTGCTGTGGAACCTGGTTAAGCTGGGTCCGAGATGCTCTAGTCAAGGTTGCCTAGAAGGAGGCGTACATGTCGGCCATCCGGCTGCTGGTCCTGGGCGCGGTCCGTCAACACGGCCGGGCGCACGGTTACCAGGTGCGCAACGACCTCGAGTTCTGGGGCGCCCATGAGTGGTCCAACGCCAAACCGGGGTCGATCTACCACGCGCTCAAACAGTTGGCGAAGCAAGATCTTCTCGTTGCCCACGAGGTCGCGCCGAGCACCGTCGGCGGTCCACCACGGGTCGAATACGAGATCACCGACAAGGGCACCGGGGAATACCTCACGCTGCTGCGCCAGGCCCTGACCTCCTATGACCAGAAGATGGACATGCTCTCGGCCGGTATCGGATTCATGGTCGACCTGCCACGCGACGAGGTCGTCGCGCTACTACGGGAGCGCATCACCCGACTGGAGCAATGGCGAGGCTCGGTGACCGACTACTACACCCCCGAAGACGGCCCCGAACAGCTCGGCCACATCGGCGAGATCATGAACATGTGGCTGCACTCGGCCGACAGCGAGGCAGCGTGGACGAACAGCCTGATCGGACGGATCGAGGGTGGGGCCTACGAGTTCGCGGGGGAGGGGGAACCCTTCGTCGGTGTGCTCGCCGACGATGCACCGAACCCGTTCTCGACGGGGCCACATCCAGCGGACCGTCGCTAAGGCTCACTCCGATGCCGCGAACACGGTGTGAGCCCCGCGGCGGACATCGGGGTCGGTGTGGGCGCGCACAGTCTCGAGTAGGTCGACCCACTCCGGTGACCAACCAAATCGGTCGGCACACCGGTTGATGATGGTGAGTGCGGCCAGCGCGGTGGACGGTGTTGGGCTGCAAGCCAGTTGGGTGCCGACCGCGTGAAAGGTTGCCGGTGGGGTGGTGGCGAGCTCGGCGCTGACGCGGACGCCGAGGTGATGTGCGGGTCGGGTGACGAGGGCGCCGGTGGCGTAGCGGGCGACCTCGGCGAGGGTCGCGATGACGTCGGCGGGGTCTGTCCAGCGGACCGCGACAACGGCGAGTTCGATGACCTGGTCGTGCCAGAGCGGTTCATCGATGAGTGCGGTGATGACCGGTGCGGCCAGCCCGCGAGGGTCGGTGGGGTGGTCGCGGACGGTGGTCGCGAACCAGTGCAGCAGCGCCGAAAGACGTTGGTGTGCGGGCAGATCCCGGCCGACGGCACGGAACTCGGCGCCGCGCAATCTGCGGACGGCTTCGACCACGACCACAGGATCGGAACCTGCGCGAACGCCCGCCGACAATGCGCGCAGCGCCGCCTGCCACGTGCCGAGCGATGCGAGATCGGTGAGCTGGTCGACGATCACCTCGCCGGTGCCGGGCGCCCACCAGCGCTGCCATGCGGCCAACGCGTCGAGGGCGGGGTCCGCGAGTCGCGGATCGGGACTCGCGGCGAGGTCGCGGACGAACGCCGCGAACCTGTGCCGCTGCGGGACGGGCAGCAGGGCCGGCCGGATGGCGAGGATCGCACCGGCCACCTCGGGATCGGTCGCCGCGTCGTCGAGCAGAGCCCACGTGCGATCGTTGTCGAGGAGGAATCGGGTGGCGAACACCGCCGCCCGGCGCACATCGCGATGCGCATCGGGGTCGGCGGCCAGCCCTGCGATGATCGGCAACGCATCGGGGGTGCGCAACTCGGCGAGGAGCCGGATGCCTTCCTTCACCGCGGTGACCTTGCGTGAGGAGAGCAGCGGCGCAACCGCTCTCGACAAACGATCCGGGGGGATCCACCTGGCGCAGGTCGCGATACTGCTGACCGCGACCCGTGCGCGGTCCTCACCCACATGCCGTGCCAGTACCTCGATCGCCGCTTCGGGCTCGTCGCTGGTACCGAGGGCGGTGAGCGCGGCCTCGACGACGACGAGTTCGCCGTTGTCGACAAACGACAGCAACCGGCCGAAACTGCCCGGCAGCAGCCCGAGTTGACGAACAGCCGAGGCTCGCTCGTAGGGGGTGGTTGTGCGACCGCGTGCGTAGTCGTACAGCAGGCGCGCGTACCGGTCGAGGTGATGCGGTGACCACCGGTGAAAGCCCGTGACGAACATCGGTACGTACACCACCTTCGCCGACAGGAACCGCCCCGGCGTCTTGGTGTTCAGCAGGGTATCGAGCAGGTCGGTGCGCCGGTCGCCGATCAGCGATTGCACCTGCGGCAACGTGATCAGGGAGCGGTCGCGAGCCAGGAGCGCGTCGAGGTGGGCGTCGGGGGTGGCGGGCGCGGCGAGGGCGAGCCCAACCGCCCGGCGGACAGTCGAATCCGAGGACGATCCGCAGGCGCGCACGATCAGGCGCTGCAGTTCGGGCAGGTCGAAAGCGCGGTGGTCGAGGCCGTCGGCCAAGCTCAGGCACAGGTCCCAGCGGTCACGATCCGCGTCGGACTTCAGTCGGGGAAGCAGCGTCGCGAGAATCTGTTGTTCGGCGCCGCGGGGCAGATTGTGGTGCAGCCTGGACAGATTCGGGTCGATCGACAGTTCGGTCAGCGCGCCCATGATCCGCAGGGCCGTGGTGGCGAAGGCTGTCCCGGCGGTGGTGCTGCCGCGCAACAGCAGGGTGCGGGCGAGGGTGCCGACCGTGTTCGTGGTGTTCCAGGAGCGGTCGCGCGCTTGCAGGGCATCGGTGGCGAGTTGTTCCAGGTGTGGCAGGTGGTCAACGGTGAGTAGCGACGGGGGGATACCGGCGATGGCGCGCAGTGCACTGGCACGGACCGGGTCCTGTTCGTTGCGCAACCGCGTCATCAGGCTCAGCAGGTCGGTGATCACCAGCGGATCGCGACTACCCACCGCCGCCGTGACCAGGGCGGGGTAGGCGAGTGCGCGCTCGTCGGCGGTGGGGCGCCGGATCGCCTCGGTCAGTGCCGATTTCGCTTCAGCCCAGGTCAGTCGTGCGGTGAGGCGGTCGGCGACCTCGGGGATGTCGGCGCCGCCGGGACGGGACAGGAGCTCACGGGCGATCTCGGCCCGGGCGGGTCCCGGCAGCGTGTCGAGCAGATCGAGATCGACAGCCGCGGGGGCCAGTCCGGGGCGCGCGAGATGAGCTCCGGCGATCGCGTGGCGGCGCGAGGGCGGAACAGCCCGCAGGAGTTGATGTTTGGGGCGGGTGGTGAGGTAGAGCTCGCGTAGTTCGTCGTCGGGCAGTAGTCGCATCGCCCGCCACAGTGCCGGGCTTGCCAGCGCGCGACCATTGCCGCTGGGATGCAGGATCAGTCGGCGAACTGCCTGCGGGTCGTGGCGAGCCAGCCTGCCCGCGACGGGATTCAGCGCCGTCATCGGTACGAATTCGACAGCCGTGGTGGCCAAGGCGAGCAACCGGTCCGGGGCATATTGCCCCGCCGGCACCGGGCCGACGGTCAGCCACGGCCAGAGTTCCTGCCACTCGGCCCGGTCTGCACCATGCGCGCGCGTCTCGACGAAATCCAGGACGACACCGATGTGCTCGGTGGACAAGGTGGTCCAGTTCGGCACCGCATACGCGAGCGACGGCAGCCATTGCGCCACCGCGGCCGCCGAACACGACGGCAAGACGCGTGCCGCCTCGGCATCGCCGAACGACATTCGCAGCGCGGGAACCAGCGCATCGGCGATCTCGGTTCGTCTGCTGTGTCCGAGCGTCCGGCTGATGCTTTTCCTGGTTCGCTGCGAGGCGCCCGGCAGTCTGTCGACAACGACCGCGGGCTCGACTCCGAGACGGATCAACCCCGCCAAGGCCTGACCGACAGCCTCTTGGTCCGTCGAATCCAGCTGTGACAGAAGGTAACCGCGCTCTTCACCGACGACCGCCAGATAATTCGCTGTCCGCCGCCCTGCTCGCCCCTCCCCGGCGATTTCGCCGAGCAACCTCGCCAGGTCGGCAGTCCCTGCCAACCGGCGAGCCTCCGTCGCCAACGTTCGCATCCGCTGCGGCACAGACATCCCCGCAACGTCGTCCAGCAGTGTTCTCCCCGCACCCTTCATGCAGGCCACCGTATCTGCCCGCACCGACAGGTTCTGCCTTCGAGGCGGCGGGAGGGTGACTCAAGGGATGCCGTGACTGAATGTCGCGCCGACTTCCCGCAGGCGACCCACCGCGTATTCCAGGTCGATCAGCGACTCCGGCATGTGGACGCCAGGTGTCGGCGGCGTCCCGTTGAGGCCGAGGAGGCGTTCGGCGCCGAGGGCGATGCCGAGCGCGGTCAGTGACCGTTGCCCGACCGGGTGGACGAGGTGGTGGGTGCGGTGGAGTCGGTCACCTGTCTGGTCGGTGCCGTCGAGGTCGATGCGGATTTCGAGTGAGGCGGGTTCGCCGCGACGCCGGCTCGGGGTTTCGCCGACCGCGAAGTCCACTCGGACATTCGGTGCTCCGGTCGCGAGGGCCAGGCTCGGCACATCGAGGACCGGAATGCTCTGGCCGAGTATCGCCGTGCCGTCGACGGTGTGCACGGGTGCCGGTGCGTCGGCCTCGGCGAGCCAGGTGAAGACACCATCGCGGCGCACCAGACCCGCCGACGTGACCGACGACCAGCGCTCGAGGTCGGCGATCCCCGCCGGTCCGCCGGTGTCGGTGTCATCGAGTGCGACACCGACCCGGACCGTGTCGATGCGCGCGAACTCGCGCGCGGCGTGCAGGGTGGCGAGGACGACGATTCCCGCCATCAGATGGCTGGCTACCAGAACCGGGGCCGCACTGGGCTTTTGCGCGCTCGCCACGATTTCCGGGCCGATGTCGAGCAGTCCGCTGGAAATGCTGAGGTAGGGGAGGCCGTGGTCCTGGGCGTAGTGCAGGCCGTTGAGCCGGTCGTCCCATAGTGCGGCGATCACCGCGGAGTGGGTGGTTTCGGGAAGGCCGAGATCGCGGCGCGACAGATCGATTGTCACTGCGGTGGCGGTGCCGAGTTCGTCGGCGACCCGCTGCGCGCGGGCGGGGTCACGCCCGGCGATGGTCAACGGCAAGTGGGGGTACCAGCGACGCAGCATGGCCGCAGTGTCGGACCCCGCCTGTCCCGATCCGCCCAGGATCAGTACCGATCGCTCCATGATGAACTCCCTTCGCAAAAGCTACAATATGTAACTTACTCTTTGTAGCTAGACTGAGGGAATGGCGCAAGGGGCGAGCACACGATCAGGCAGGCTGGCCAAGCCGGCCAGACGCGAGCAACTGCTCGACACCGCCCTGACATTGGTGCGTGAGCACGGCACCGACGGCCTGACGCTGGCCACCCTCGCCGAGGCCGCCGGGGTGAGCAGGCCGATCGTGTACGACCACTTCGGCACCCGCCCCGAACTGCTGCTCGCGCTCTACCGTCAACTCGATGAACGTCACCGCTTCACCTCGGAACAGGCAGTTCGCGATGCCGCCCCCACCATCGATGAGATCGCCCGAGTCATGAGCTCCGCCTACTTCGCCTGCGCCACCGAAATGCCCGAGTTCGACGCGATTTCCGCTGCGCTGAAAGGAAATCCGGACATCGGGGCAATCCAACGCGACATGCTCGACAGCTACCGAGACTGGATGGCGACCGCTCTGCTGCCTTTCTCCTCGCTCACCGACACTGCGCTCCGGCTGCGCTGCGTCGGGGTGCTGGGTGCGGCGGAAACACTTGCCGCGGAACTGAATCTGGGCGCTACGTCTGCAGAAGAGGCTATTTCGGCCCTGAGCGATGTGATCGTGGGCAGTATCGGCACGGGAAAGCGACGCTGACAAGTAGTGTCGGACCCTGTGCCAGGGGTGGTTGTCGACTCGAATCGATCTTCTTCTACGACCGACGATCCGCGCCCGCCGTTCGCGGCGGTCGCCGTCGCAACGGTGGCAGTGCTCGGGGCAGTAGTAGCGGCGCTGTCCGCCACGCGGTACGGCTACTACTACGACGAGCTGTACTTCATCGCCGCCGGTAAACATCCCTCCTTCGGCTATGCCGACCAAGGTCCGCTGGTGCCGCTGCTGGCGCGCTCGATGGATTGGCTGTTCCCCGGATCTTTTGTGGCGTTGCGCATTCCAGCGGTTGCGGCCTCGGTGGCGGTGGTGGTGATGAGTGCGGCCATCGCACGTGAAATGGGCGGTGGCCGTGGAGCGCAGGTGCTCACAGCGATCGGCTGCGCGACATCGGCCTACATCCTGGGTCAGGCGCAGACGCTGTCGACCAACGCTGTCGACACATTGCTGTGGGTCGTGCTGACATGGTTGCTGGTGCGCTGGGTGCGGACCCGTGACGATGCGTTGCTCTTGGCAGCCGGGTTGGTGACAGTAGTTGCCGTGCAGGTGAAATGGCTCGTCCCGGTCTTCTGGATCGCGGTGATCGTCGCCGTCGGCTGGGCCGGGCCGCGGGTGTTGTTGCGACGTCCGGCGCTGTGGTGGGGCGGCGGCATTGTGCTGCTGGCGGCGGCGCCGGGGCTGATCTGGCAGGCTCGAAACGGTTGGCCGCACCTGGGCATGGGGTCGGTGGTCCGCGGTCAGACCGCCGGCACAGTGTGGTTCGTCCCGCTGACGTTGCAATGGTGGGGTCTGCTGGGCGCGGTGCTCGTGGTGTGCGGCGTGTGGCAGCTGTGCCGGTCGCCGCGCCTTCGTCCGTACCGGTTTCTAGGTGTGGCTTTTCTGCTGGTGGTGGCAAGCATTGCGATCGGCGGTGGTCGCAGTGCCTACGGCGCCGGTTTCTACCCGATGGTGATCGCCGCCGGGGCGGTCGGATGCACCGCGGCGCCAAGGCGCTGGCTCAGGATCGCCGTGGTGCCGACGGTAGTGCTGTCGGTGGTTGCGGCCGTGGTGTACGTGACGCCGTGGCGTGCGGCATCGGACTACACCCCGGCACCCAATCGTGCTGCCGCGCTGGGACCTTCGGCTTACAGTGAACTCGGATGGTCTGAGCTGGTGGCGGCTACCGCAGACGCCTATCGCGCGCTACCGCCACACCGGCAGCGCACTGCCGTGGTCGTGACGGAATGGTACGTGCAGGCGGCCGCGCTCGATCACGGTCGTTCAGCTGCGGGCCTACCGCCGGTCTTCAGCCCGAACCGCGGCTACGGGTATTTCGGGGTCCCACCGGACACCACCGAGACCGTCATCTATGTCGGCGGCACCGAGCAGGATCTCAGCCGCTGGTTCACATCCGTCGTTCCGGTGGGCAAGACGAACTACCGGATCGGGATTCCCGGCATCACGACCGATGCCACGATCTGGGAATGTACCGGTACCGAGCAGCCGTGGTCGCTGATGTGGCCGAGGATGCTCAGGCTCTGAGGTCGGTAGCGATGTCCGAGGCAGGGGTGAGCTCCGGTCGTCGGGGCTCAGGCGTGGCAGCTCAGGCCTGCGAGGGTAGTGGTGAGTTGGGGCAGCGTTGTGGCGGTGTGCGATGTTCCGCCCGAGAGGTGGGCGATCTCGCGGAGGGAGTCGGGGTCGGCGGGGACCCGGACTTTCGCGTGGCCGGCGTTGTTCGGGACCTCGATGACTCCGTCGGCGGTGCCGAGGGAGATCGTGGAGATGGGGGTGTGGAAGGTGTTCGCCTGGCGGGCGGCGGTGTAGGCGCCGCGGGGTGCGTCGAGGTCTTCGGGCATGGTTTGTTTGCCGTCGGAGAGCAGGACAATCCGGCGGGGACCTGCGATGGGCGCGACTTTGTCGAGCGAGTCGATGGCTTGGAGGGCGGTGAATATGGCTTCGCCGGTTGCCGTTCGCTCGGCGAGGCGCACGTTGTCGACGGCATTGGTGAATCCGGCGCGGTTGGTCGTCGGCGTCACCTGTACCGATGCGGTGCCGGCGAAAGTCACCAGGCCGAGTTGCGTTCCCGGTGCCAGCCCCTGTGCGTATTCCTTCATCGCCTGCTTGGCGACAGCGAGGCGACTCGGCGCGACATCGGTCGCCTCCATCGACAGTGACACGTCGAGCACGAACATCACGACCGTGTCGCACACCGCGGGGACCGGCACCACAGGCTCGGCAGTCCCGGAAGTCACTTGCCCGCAACCGGATACGACCACGGCGAGGCTGACCGACAGTCCCACCAACGCGGGTCGCATCCAGGATCGAAGCACTCGGTCACGCTACCAGCGGTAGTGACGATGGACGGTCGAAGCTGCTGTACCAGTTGTCGTTTCGGTGGAGTGCTCATGGGCTGGTAGGCGGCGGTGCGGTCGGGCTGGAAACGTCCACGAGGAAGCCGTTGGGATCGGTGATCAGCATGCGTCGTTGGCCGTAGAACAGATCTCGGGGCTCTTCGACGATGGTAACGCCGAATCTCTTGGCCAGGGTGTACACGGGCTCCACATCGTCGACGACGATGGTGATGTAGGAGCCGCCGAACGCACCGCGGACGTCTTCGGGGACCAGTTCGTGATCCCGGGCGATGATGCCGATCGTCACCCCCGAGTCGGCGTCGCCGAGTTGTACGAACCAGTCGCTGTCGTAGGCGATTTCGAAACCCAACAGGCCGACGTAGAAGTCACGCGTCGCGGGGAGTCGGTCGCTGCAGATGTTCACGAAGCCTCGTGAAATTGCCATGTCGACGAGGCTAGCAAGCGCCGTCGCTTCCTGGGCAGCCCAATTGGGCTCACCAGTGTTCGCTCCGCGCTGGACAGATCGTAGGGTCCTCATCTAACGTCTCAGTCAGTCAACTAACTCAGGAGCGAAGATGATCGTTGTGACCGGAGCGACCGGCAATGTCGGACGTACCCTCGTGCAGACCCTTGCCGCGGCAGGCGAGCAGGTGGTCGCCGTGTCCCGCGGCACCACGGAGCCGGCGCTGCCAGGCGGCGTGCGGCACCAGCGCGCCGATCTCACCGTGCCCGAATCCCTGCGTCCTGCTTTCGTCGGCGCGACAGCGCTGTTCCTGCACGACACCGGCATCAGTGCGCATCTGATGGATCCCCGCGCCATTCTCGAGCTTGCGAAATCCGCGGGTATTCAACGGGTTGTGCAGCTTTCGTCGCAGGGTGTGGCCACCCGGCCGGAGTCGGCCTCGCACGGACAGTTGGCGCACTCGTTCGAGGAGGCTGTGCGCGGATCGGGGTTGGCATGGACGATTCTGCGGCCTGGCGCCTTCGCTTCCAACGCCTATGCCTGGACGGAGTCGGTGCGGGCCGAGCGTGCTGTCGCCGCGCCGTTCGGCGAGGTCGGTCTGCCGGTGATCGATCCGTCCGATATCGCCGAGGTTGCCGCGGTCGCACTGCGCGAGGACGGCCACGCCGGACAGGTCTACACCTTGACCGGTCCGGAACTCAGTACCCCTCGTCAGCGGGCCGAAGACCTCGGCGTGGTGCTCGGCGAACCGATTCGGTTCGCCGAACAAACCCGGGCGCAAGCACACGCGCAGATGCTGAACTTCATGCCCGAACCTGTCGTCGAAACCACCCTGGACATCATCGGCGCACCTACACCCGAGGAGCAGCGAATCTCGCCCGACGTCAACAAGGTGCTCGGCCGCGCGCCACACACCTTCGCGGACTGGGCTCGACGAAATATCCTCGCGTTCGAGTAGTTCAGTGGATGGCATTCGCCTGCCGACCGGCGATGCATTCTCGGGCAGTGCGCTCGACTCACCAGTAGGTTGGGCGAGTGTTCACTTCGGACGGATCGGAGACTCTGGAATTGGTCGCGCCGACTGCGCAGCTGTACAGCGCATGGCTCGATGCCCGTACCGAGTGGGGTCCAGGCGCCCACGAGGACGGATTCGGGCTGCTGCCCGATGACGACGTCGCCTCCCCGGCAGGATTCGTGGCGTGGGTTGGGCGGCTCGTCGATGCGTCCGCGGAACATGCGGACTTCCGGTGCACCTACCGGTGGATCGTCGAGGGCGATCGGGTGCTCGGCGGGATCGCATTGCGGTACGGGGACGGCGAATTCGTGCAGCGGGTGGGCCACATCGGATACGGGATACGGCCCTCCGCGCGGCGACGCGGTGTAGCTACTTGGGCTCTGTCGCAGATCATCGCGCAGGCGCGGGTGCTCGGAATGAATCGTGTGCTGATGGTTTGTGACGCTGAGAATCTCGGCTCGGCGACGACGATCGAGCGCTGTGGTGGGGTTCTCGAAAGGATCGAGGACACCGAACTCGGTGCGGCACGGCGGTATTGGATCACGGTCGGCTGGTCCCCGGAACCGGTGGCACAGTCGGCCTGACGCTGTGACCTGCGCCTCAGTCGCTTGCCCCTGACATAGGTGTGAGGGATGAGGATGGCTACAGAGCCCGGAACCACCGGGTCGGTCATCCAGGGAGCAGCGAAAAATGGCGAAGGCGTGGGGTTTCAGCAGGTACGGCGGGCCCGAGGTTCAGGAGTTCATCGGACGATGCCTCGGCCGCGAGAACGGACACTCGTCGGGCAAGGTGGTCGCGTGACCACGTACCAGACGACCGGTCTCACCGGACCCGCGTCCACCCCGACCGTAGCGGTCGAGCCGCTCGTGCTGCCCGCACCCGCGCGCGGCGAGGATCTGCACGTACGCATTGCCGCCCCAGTGACCGGCACCGATCTGCCGATCGTGTTGTTCGCACACGGATTCGGCTCGAATCTGGACGGCTACGCACCGCTGGTCGATCATTGGGCGTCCCATGGCTTCGTCGTCATCCAGGCCACCCACCTCGATTCCAAGCGCCTCGACATCGCCGCGGACGACCCCCGCAGGCCCCGGATGTGGCGCTATCGCGTGGAAGACATGCGGCGCATTCTCGATGACCTCGAGACTCTCGAGGCATCCGTGCCCGGCCTGGCCGGACGGGTCGACCATGGTCGTATCATCGCCGCGGGGCATTCCTTCGGTGGCCAGACCGCGGGCATCCTGGTGGGTCTGCGCGTCCGGGATCCGCAAACCGGTATCGCCGAGGATCTGTCCGACTCCCGGGTCATGGCCAGTATCCAGCTGGCCACCGCGGGAAAGGGCGGTGACGAACTGACGCCCTTCGCCCAGCAGAACTTGCCGTGGCTGCGCGATCAGGACTTCTCCCACATCACTGCTCCCGGACTCGTCATCGCCGGAGACAAGGACGATCTCCCGCTCTCCACCAGAGGTCCGGCCTGGACGAGCGACCCCTACACCCTCAGCCGCGGAAACAAGAGCCTGCTCACCGTCCGCGGCGGCGAGCACTTCCTCGGCGGCATCTCCGGCTACCAGGTGACAGAGACCACCGACGAGGACCCGGCCCGGGTCGCGCTCGTCCAGCACGTCACCCTTGCCTTCCTTCGCCACGTCACCGGGATCGACCACACCGATTGGGAGACGGCTCAGTCCGTCCTCACCGATGCGCACCACTTGGGACGACTGGAATCCAAGTGACCCCTGGCGTTTCGCGCCTGTCGTCGAGACCACGCCCGACATCATCGGTGCATCGTTACTTGCGACTGAAGTGTTCGACCAATCGGGAGGTCGAGGCGGTCAGGCTCGGCGCTTGATGGTTGCGAGCCAGGCGGGGGTCGTGTCGGCGAATCGGGTTCGGAGGGTTTCCGGGGTGACGGTGGACAGGTGCCAGGCGGGGTCGTCGGCGAAGGGGGCGGTGAGGGCCTGTTCGGTGACGGGGTGGGGGCCGGTTTCGTTGAAGCACAGGATGTACAGGGTGCCGCCGGGGTCGATGACCGAGGCGAGGCTTGTCACGTATTCGGTGCGTTCGGACTCGTCGAAGGTGTGGAACAGGCCGCAGTCGAGGACTGTTTCGAAGCGGCGGTAGAGGCGTTGTAGGTGCAGGGCGTCGGCCATGGCGAAGTCGGCGTCGAGCCCGCGGTCATCGGCGGACTGTCTGGCGGTGGCCAGTGCTGTTTCGGCTACGTCGACGCCGAGGACCGGGAGTCCGCGGGCGGCGATGAACAGGGCGTTGTCGCCGGTCCCGCAGCCGACGTCGAGGACCGGGCCGCAGAAACCGCCTGCTTCGGCCAATCGAACGACGGCGGGCTGTGGGGCGCCGATGTCCCAGGGTGCGGGGCCGTCGATGTAGGAGGAGTTCCATGGTTGGCCGGCTCGGCGTTCGTGGCTGGTCGGTGGGCGCGAGCCGGGAGTTGGCTGCATCAGTGGATGAATGTCGCGGAGCGGTCGGCGAGGTCCAGGAGTGGCTGGGGGAAGATGCCGAGCAGGAGGGTGGCGCCCGCGCTGAATGCCACGACCAGGGTGGTGGCGAAGGGAGCGGTGACGGTGGGAGCGTCGGCGGGGGGATCGGTGAAGAACATCAGGACGATGACGCGGACGTAGAAGAAGGCGGCGATGGCGCTGCACAGGACACCGACGATGACCAACGCGGTGTAGCCGGCACCGGAGGCGGCCGCGAAGACGGCGAACTTGCTGACGAATCCGCTGGTCAGTGGCAGACCAGCGAACGACAGCAGTAACAGGGCGAATGCCGAAGCGAGCCACGGGGATCGGCGGCCGAGGCCTGCCCATTGGGACAGGGCGGTCGCTTCGTCGCCGGAGGCATCGCGGACCAGGCTCACCACCGCGAACGCGCCGACCGTGCCGAGGCCGTAGGCGAGCAGGTAGAACAGCACCGCGGCGACACCGGCGGTGTCGGCGGCGACCATACCGACGAGCAGGAAACCGGCGTGGGCGATCGAGGAGTAGGCGAGCATCCGCTTCACGTCGGTCTGGGTGATCGCCATGACCGCGCCGACCACCATCGTCGCCACCGCGACCGCGGCGAGAACCGGACGCCAATCCGCGCTCAGCGCATCGACTCCCACCATCAGCACCCGCATGGTGGCACCGACGGCGGCGATCTTGGTGGCTGCGGCCATGAAGGCGGTGATCGGGGTCGGCGCACCCTGGTAGACGTCGGGCACCCAGGCCTGGAACGGGACGGCGCCGATCTTGAACAGCAGGCCGACGGCGAGCATCCCGATGCCGAGCAGGCCCAGGGTCGCGTTCGCGGGTTGTTTGTCCAGTGCCGCACCGATTCCCGGCAGCGACACCGTGCCGGTCTGCCCGTAGAGCAGGGCGACACCGTAGAGGAAGAATGCCGAGGAGAACGCGCCGAGCAGGAAGTACTTCAGCGCCGCTTCCTGGGAGAGCAACCGCCTGCGCCGGGCCAGCCCGCACAGCAGATACAGGGGCAGCGACAACACTTCGAGCGCGACGAACATCGTCAGCAGGTCGTTCGACGCGGGGAACAGCAGCAGGCCGCCGACCGCGATCATCGTCAGCGGGAACACCTCGGTCGTCGAGACACCCGAGCGCACGGCCGCGAGTTCGTGCGCACTCCCGGGCACCGCTGAGGCCTGCGGGGTGAACGCGTCGACCCCGCGGTCCAGTGCGGCCGCCGCCCGACTCCAGGTGCCCGGTCCGCTGCGTGCCCGCGGCACCGCACCTCGTTCGGCGATCAGCAGCAAACCCAGCATCGCGACCAGCAGGATCGTGCCCTGCAGGAACAGCGTGACCCCGTCGATGGCGACCGCGCCCATCACCGCCGTGCCTTCGGACCCGGCGAGCAGCACCACGGCGACCAAAGCGCCGACCACACCGGCCGCCCCGAGCACCAACTGTGTGAGATACCGGTAGGGCCGGGGCACGAACGCTTCGACGAGCACACCCACCACACCGACCGCGAACACGATCAGCATCGGGGAGAGCAGGTGGTATTCGATGCTCGGTGCGGGCGCGATGGCCGCGAGCTCGGTGATGGTCACGGAGTCCGTCCTCATTTGTGGCCGCCTGTGGGCGGGGTGGCCGCGCCTGCTTCGGGGGCGGGGACCGTCGGAGCGGGGTCGTGCTTGCCGATCGTCGAGAGGGTGTGTCCCACAGCGGGATCCACCAGATCCAGGATCGGTTTCGGATAGAACCCGAGCACCAGCAACGCGACCAGCAGCGGCACCACCACGGCCAACTCGCGCGGCACCAGGTCACGCAGGTGCTCGTTGCCCTGCTTCAGCGGGCCGGTCATCAACCGCTGGTACAGCCACAGAATGTAGATCGCGGCCAGTACCAGGGCACCGGTCGCGATCACCGCCGCGAGCTTGTACTTGGGGAATGTGCCGACCAGGACCAGGAATTCGCTGATGAACGGTGCGAGGCCGGGCAGTGAGAGCGTGGCGAGGCCTGCGATGAAGAACGTGCCCGCGAGCACTGGCGCGACTTTTTGCACGCCGCCGTACTCGGCGATCAGCCTGGTTCCGCGCCGGGAGACGAGGAATCCGGCGATGAGAAACAGTGCGGCCGTGGACAATCCGTGGTTGACCATGTAGAGAGTCGCCCCGGATTGTGACTGGGTGGTCATGGCGAAGATGCCGAGGATGATGAACCCGAAGTGCGAGATCGAGGTGTAGGCGATCAAGCGCATGATGTCGGTTTGGCCGATCGCGAGCAGCGCGCCGTAGAGGATGCCGATGACCGCCAGGGTGATGACCAAGGGCGCGAAAGTGTCCGAGGCCAAGGGGAACAGCAGCAGGCAGTAGCGCAGCATGCCGAAGGTGCCGACCTTGTCGACCACGGCCATCATCAACACCGCGCTCGACGGGGTGGCCGAGACCGCGGCATCGGGCAGCCACGTGTGCAACGGCCACAGTGGCGCTTTCACCGCGAAGGCGAACATGAAGCCGAGGAACAGGGCGTTGAGAACAGCGGTGCTGCCGCCGAGTTCACCGTTGTTGGCGGCGGCGACCACGACCCGCAGATCGAAGGTGCCCGCCGAGCCCTCGCCCAGGCCGGCTTGAGCGGTGAGGACGTAGAGCCCGATCACTGCGGCGAGCATGACGAGCCCACCGAAGAGGTTGTACAGCAAGAACTTCACCGCGGCGCGGGAGCGTTGGGCTCGAATCGCGAGGTCGGTGGTGCGGGTGCCGAAACCTCCGATGAGGAAGTACATCGGGATCAGCATCGCTTCGAAGAAGATGTAGAACAGCAGGATGTCCAGGGACAGGAACGAGATGAGCACCATCGACTCGACCAGCAGCATCAACGCCATATAGATGTGGGTGGTGCGGGGGCCTTCGCCGGTGGCGGTGTCGTCGTTCCAGCCCGCCAGGATCAGCAAGGGCATCAGCACGGCGGTGAGCAGGACCAGCGCGGTGGCGATGCCGTCGAGGCCGAGGGTGTAGCCGACGCCGAATGCCGGGATCCATTCATGGGATTCGACGAATTGGTACTGGTCACCGCCGGGCTGGAACCGCACCGTCAGGACAACGGCCAGCACGAGCACACCGATCGACACCGCGAACGCCAACCCGCGCGCCACATTTCGTCGAGCGGCAGGGACAGCGAGCACCAGGCCCGCCCCGATCGCGGGGGCGAGCCAGAGTGTCGTCAGCCAGGGAAACGAGTTCACCAGAACCTCACTGCCAGCAGGGCAGCGGCCACCAGGGCCGCGCCGGTGAACATGGACAGAGCGTAGGAGCGCACGAAACCGGTCTGCACCTTGCGGATTCGCGCCGACAGCCCGCCGATCGAGGCGGCTGTACCGTTCACGATCCCGTCGACGCCCTTCGCGTCGAGGAACACCAGCGCCCTCGTGAGGTGACGGCTGGGACGTTCGAACACGGCTTCGTTGATCTTGTCGCCGTAGAGGTCCTCGCGTGCCGCGTCGGTGAGCACGCTGACCTGTTCCGGTGCGGCCTCGGGGATCGGGTTCTCGGCGTACTTGCGGTAGGCGATGGCCACGCCGATCGCGACCGCGGTCAAGGCGAGTCCGGTGACCACGGCGGCGGGGATGACGGGCTCCGCGTGATGGGAGCCGACAACCGGTTCGAGCCAGTGCACCAGCGACGAGCCCCAGACGAACAGTCCACCGGCGAAGACGGATCCGAACGCGAGCAGGATCATCGGCCCGGTCATCACCGCTGGTGATTCGTGCGGGTGGGTGTCGGGCTTCCAGCGGCGTTCGCCGAAGAACGTCATCAGCATGACGCGTGTCATGTAGAAGGCGGTGAGCGCGGCGCCGACGAGAGTGACTGCGCCCAGCAGTATTCCGGTGGCTCCGCCGTGGTCGAAGGCGGCTTCGATGATCTTGTCCTTGGAGAAGAACCCGGAGAACGGTGGCACGCCGATGATGGCGAGGTAGCCGAGGCCGAAGGTGATGAAGGTGATCGGCATCAGGGTGCGCAGGCCGCCGTAGCGGCGCATGTCGGTTTCGTCGTTCATCGCGTGCATCACCGAACCGGCGCCGAGGAACAGGCCTGCTTTGAAGAACCCGTGGGTGAGCAGGTGCATGATCGCGAACGCGTAGCCGGCGGGGCCGAGGCCGACGGCCAGGATCATGTAGCCGATCTGGCTCATCGTCGAGGCCGCGAGGGCCTTCTTGATGTCGTCCTTGGCGCAGCCGATGATGGCGCCGAACAGCAAGGTCACCGCACCGACGGCGATCACGGCCGTGCGGGCGTTGGGGGCGAGATCGTAGATCGGGTTGGAGCGGGCGATCAGGTACACACCGGCGGTGACCATGGTGGCGGCGTGGATGAGCGCCGAGACGGGGGTGGGGCCTTCCATCGCGTCGCCGAGCCACGATTGAAGCGGTACCTGCGCGGATTTGCCGCAGGCCGCGAGCAACAGCAGTAGGCCGATGGCGGTGAGGGTGCCTTCGCTGGCGCCGGGGCTGGCCGCGAAGACGGTCTGGAAGTCGAAGGAGCCGAAGGTCGCGAACATGACCATCATGGCGATGGCCAAGCCCATGTCGCCGACCCGGTTCACGACGAAGGCCTTCTTGGCTGCTGTTGCGGCGGAGGGCTTTTCGTACCAGAAACCGATCAGCAGGTAGGACGCCAAACCGACGCCTTCCCAGCCCAGATACAGCACGAGGAAGTTGTCGGCCAGCACCAGCACGAGCATGGCGGCCAGGAACAGGTTGAGATAACCGAAGAACCGGCGCTTGCCCGGGTCGTGGCTCATGTAGCCGAGCGAGTAGATGTGGATCAGCGAGCCGACACCGGTGATGAGGAGCGCGAAGCAGATCGACAGCTGATCAAGTTGCAGGCTGAACCCGACCTGTAGATCACCGGTGGGCACCCAGTTGAACAGTTCCTTGTGCACGGCGCGGTCGGCGTCGGGGCGGCCTAGCATCCCGAAGAACGCGACCACGGCGACCACGAACGACGACAGCGCGGCCGCGGTAGCCAGGTAGGGGCCCCAGCGGTCGGTGAGGTGGCCGAACAGCAGCAGGACGATCGCGCCTGCGAGCGGGAGGGCGGGCAGCAGCCACAGCGTTGCGGTACCCATGTCAGAACTTCAGCAGGTTGGCGTCGTCGACCGAGGTCGACCGGCGGGCACGGAAGATCGTCATGATGATGGCCAGACCGACGACGACCTCGGCCGCGGCGACGACCATGGTGAAGAACGCGATCACCTGACCGTCGAGGTTGTCGTGCAACCGGGCGAAGGTGACGAACGCCAGGTTCACCGCGTTGAGCATCAGCTCCACGCACATGAACACCACGATCGCGTTGCGGCGCAACAACACTCCGGCCGCGCCGATGGTGAACAGCAGCGCAGACAGGAACAGGTAGTTCTGGGGGTTCACCGCTTGCCTTCCTCGTCGGCCGTCGGGTTGTCGTCGCGGACCGTGCCGACCGAGAGCACGGCGGCTTCGGTGTGGGCGCGGGTGCGGCGGTGACGCAGGATCGTGGACACCGAGTGTTCGGCGAAGGAGCCGTCGGGGAGTTGGGCGGGGCTGTCGACGGCGTTGTGCCGTGCGTAGACGCCCGGTGTCGGTAGCGGAGTGGCCCGTTCGCCCGCGGTGCGGAAACGGTCGCGCGACATTTCGCGCTGGCCCCGTTTGGGGGTGAACTGTTCGCGGTGGGCCAGCACCATCGCACCGATCGTGGCCGTGATCAGCAGTGCGCCGGTGAGTTCGAATGCCCACACGTAGCGCAGGAAGATCAGTTCGGCGAGTTCGGCGATCACGTCTCGGTCGCCGAAACCGCGGCCGGGGAAGGTGGTTCCGCTGTCGCGCAGGGCCGCGCCGATCCCGCCGATGAACAGCAGCCCGAATCCGATTCCAACGATCGCGGCGGCAATACGCTGCCCGCGCAACGTCTCCCGCAGCGATTCCGCCGAGTCGACGCCGACGAGCATCAGCACGAACAGGAACAGCATCATCACCGCGCCCGTGTACACCACGATCTGCACGACGCCGAGGAACAGTGCGCCCTGGGCGATGTAGAACACGGCGAGCGCGATCATGGTGGCGGCCAGGCACAGTGCCGAATGCACGGCCTTGGCCGCGGTCACCATACCGAGTGCGCCAAGGACCGCGATCGGGGCGAGCACCCAGAACAGCACGCCCTCACCAGTGGACGTGTCGGCGATCTCGGCGGCCAACATGTGTGGCGTGCTCATCGCAGGACCTCCTCGTCCGACGGTGCGGGACCGACCCGGCCCAGGTAGTAGTCGGCCGCGTCGGTGCCCGGTGCCATCGGGTGCGGTGCGGGCGTCATGCCGGGCTGCATTGGGGCCAGCAGCTGGTTCTTCTCGTAGATGAGGTCGGCGCGGTTGTCGTCGGTGAGTTCGTATTCGTTGGTCATCGTCAGCGCGCGAGTGGGGCAGGCCTCGATGCACAGGCCGCAGCCGATGCAGCGCAGGTAGTTGATCTGGTAGACGCGCCCGTACCGTTCACCGGGGGAGAAGCGTTCCTCCTCGGTGTTGTCGGCGCCTTCGACGAAGATGGCGTCCGCCGGGCATGCCCACGCGCACAGTTCGCAGCCGATGCATTTCTCGAGGCCGTCGTCGTAGCGGTTGAGTTGGTGGCGGCCGTGATAGCGCGGTGCGGTCGGCACCTTCTGCTCGGGATACTGTTCGGTGTTCGGCTTCTTGAACATGGTGGCCGCGGTGACCGCGAAACCGGCGAGGGGTTCGAACAGGCCGATTTGCGGCTGGTCGTTCGCGGGTCGTGGTGGCATCGGCGGGACCGGGAACCCGAGGAACACCGACGATGTCGACGGCTCCTCCGGCAATGGTGGCAGTCCGGCGGTGCGGCCAGCCCGCAGGAACATCGCGATCATCGCCGCGGTGATCACCAGGCCCACACCGACCAGGACGAAGTTCTGGCCGGGCAGCCCTTCGAGGTCGAGCACGCGCGCGGCGGCCACGATCATCACCCATACGAGCGAGGTGGGGATGAGCAGTTTCCAGCCGAGGTTCATGAACTGGTCGTAGCGCAGGCGGGGCAGGGTGCCGCGCAGCCAGACGAACACGAACAGGAACGTCCACACCTTGAGGGTGAACCACAGCAGCGGCCACCACCCGGAGTTGGCGCCCTCCCACAGGCTGATCGGGAACGGTGCCCGCCAACCACCGAGGAACAGCGTGGTCGCGAGCGCGGAAACCGTTGCCATGTTCACGTATTCGGCCAGCATGAACATCGCGAATTTCAGCGACGAGTACTCGGTGTGGAAGCCGCCGACCAGTTCGCCTTCGGCTTCGGGCAGATCGAAAGGCGCACGGTTGGTTTCGCCGACCATCGACACGCAATAGATCAGGAACGAGGGCAGCAGCAGGAAGACGTACCAGGTGCCTTCCTGCGCGGTGACGATCTCGGAGGTCGCCATGGTTCCCGACAGCAGGAACACCGTGGCGAAAGTCAGTGCCATCGCGATCTCGTAGGAGATCACCTGAGCGGTGGAGCGCAGACCGCCGAGCAGCGGATACGTCGAACCCGACGACCAACCGGCGAGCACGATTCCGTACACGCCGATCGAGGTGATAGCCAGGATGTAGAGCACGGCGACGGGCATATCGGTGAGCTGCAAGGCGGTTCGTGTGCCGAAAATCGACACCTCCGGGCCCATCGGGATCACCGCGAACGCCATGAACGCCGGGATCACCGAGATGATCGGGGCGAGCACGAAGATCGGTTTGTCCACGATGGCCGGGATGATGTCTTCTTTGAGCGCCATCTTCACGCCGTCGGCGATCGACTGGAGCATGCCGCCGGGCCCGATCCGGTTGGGACCGACCCGCATCTGCATCCACGCGACGACTTTGCGCTCGGCGTACACCGCGATCAACGGCACCAGCATCAGGTAGACGAACACCCCGAGCGCTTTGACCACCACCAGCCACAGCGGGTCGGTGCCGAAGACTGTCCCGGCCGCCAGGTACTGCACTGGATCACTCATGACGGTGTTCCTTCATCCTGTCGTCGGCGCGACGCAGGCGCACCACGGCGCCGGGTGTCACACCGAGTTCGGCGGCGACCGTCGAACCGGGCGAGTGCAGCGGCAGCCACACGACCCGGTCGGGCAGGTCCGTGATCATCAGCGGCACCGAGATCTCGCCGCGGTCGGTGTAGACGATGATGTGATCGGCGTCGGCGGCTTCGATCTCGGCGGCGGTCGCGGCCGAGAGGCGCGCAACCGGTGGACGGGCGACGCCGGCGAGATTGGGTTCACCGTCTTGCATGCGACCGGCGTCGAGGAGCATCCGCCATCCGGCCAGCACGGCGGTTCCGGGACCGGGTGCGGGGCGGGTTTGGCTGGTGAGGTTCGGTGCCGGGATGGGATCGCCGGTCCAGGTGCCGAGTGCGTCGAGTTCGGCGCGGGCGGTGGCGGCGTCGGGCAGGTTGAGCTGGACGCCCATCTGCGCGGCCAGCGAGTGCAGGACGCGCAGGTCCGACAGGGGCGCGGCGACGCGGCGAGTGGTGTCGAGGGAGGCCGCGGTGAAGGGGCGCGGGCGGCCTTCCCAGGTGCGGAAGGTGCCGGATTTCTCCATCGCGGTCGCTACGGGGAAGACGACGTCGGCGCGTTCGGTGACGGCGCTGTGCCGCATTTCGAGGCTGACGACGAATCGGGCGGCGTCGATGGCGGCCAGTGCGGCCGCCGGGTCTGGCAGGTCGGCCGGGTCTACACCGCCGATGACGAGCGCACCGGACTGGGCGGCGTTGGCGAGGATCGCGGTGGCGTCGCGGCCCGCGGTGACCGGGAGTTCCCCGGATTGCCAGCGGTGTCGAACCTGTTGGCGGGCGGTGGGATCCACGACCGGTCGGCCACCGGGGAGCAAGCTGGGCAGTGCGCCGGCTTCCAGTGCGCCGCGTTCGCCTGCGCGACGGGGTATCCAGGCGAGTGCGGCGCCGGTGGTGTCGGCCAGGCGGGTGACGGCCGAGAGGGCGCCGGGGCTGCCCGCGAGACGTTCACCGGCCATGATGACCGCGCCGGGGGTGGACAGCATCGTCATGAGTTCGGTGGCGTCCGCGGAGGTTTCGGCCATGATCGAGGCGATGACGTCGGCTTCGCCGCAGGGTGGGGTCTGGATCAGCGCGCCCGACATGCGTTCGAGGCCGCGGGAGGCGAACGGCGCCAGCGACACCACCCGCTGCCCACGCGTGCGGGCAGCTTTGCGCAGCCGCAGGTAGACGATGGGCGATTCCTCTTCTGGTTCGAACCCGACCAGCAGCACGGTGGGGGCTCTGTCGAGTGCGGCGAAGTCGACCTGAATGCCGCGTCCGGCGACGCGGGCGGCGAGGAATCGTTGTTCCTCCTCGGAATGCACTCGGCTGCGGAAGTCGATGTCATTGGTGGCGAGGACCATTCGCGCGAACTTGCTGTAGGCGTAGGCCTCTTCCTCGGTGACCCGGCCGCCGACGAGAACTCCGGCGTTGCCGATCGCGGCACTCAGGCCCGCGGCTGCGGCAGTGAGCGCTTCGGGCCAGGAAGCCGGGGCGAGGACGCCGTCCCAGCCGCGCACCAGCGGGGTGGTGAGGCGGTCGCGTTCGGTGGCGTAGGCGAAGGCCCAGCGACCCTTGTCGCAGTTCCATTCCTCGTTGACCTGCGGATCGTCACCGGCCAAGCGGCGCAACACTTTTCCGCGACGATGGTCGGTGCGCTGCGCGCAGCCGGAGGCGCAGTGTTCGCAGACGCTCGGGGTGGAGACGAGGTCGAACGGGCGAGCCCGGAAGCGGTAGGAGGTGCCGGTGAGCGCGCCGACCGGACAGATCTGGACGGTGTTGCCGGAGAAGTAGGAGTCGAGGGGTTCGGCCTGGGCGGTGCCGACCTGTTGCAGCGCACCGCGATCCATCAGTTCGATAAAGGGGTCACCGGCGATCTGCTGGGAGAACCGGGTGCAGCGCGCGCACAGCACACATCGTTCCCGATCCAGCAGCACGGCCGTGGACAGCGGGATCGGTTTCGGATAGGTGCGTTTCTCGCCGTCGAAGCGCGATTCGGCGCTGCCGGTGGACATCGCCTGGTTCTGCAGTGGGCATTCGCCGCCCTTGTCGCAGACCGGGCAATCGAGGGGGTGGTTGATGAGCAGCAGCTCCATCACCCCGCGCTGGGCCTTTTCGGCGACCGGGGAGCTGATCTGGGTGCGCACGATCATGCCGTCGGTGACCGGGATCGTGCAGGAGGCGACCGGCTTTCGCTGGCCTTCGACCTCGACGATGCACTGGCGACACGCACCGACCGGCTCGAGCAGGGGGTGGTCGCAGAAGCGGGGGATCTGCACGCCGATCAGTTCGGCGGCGCGGATCACCAAGGTGCCCACCGGAACCTGGATGGTGGTGTCGTCGATGGTGACACTCACCATGTCGGTGGGTACTACACCGCTGCTGTTACCGGGGGCGATGGCTGTCATCGGACCTCTTTCGCTGGTGCCCACACCGTCGCGGCGGCCGGGTCGAACGGGCAGCCGCCGAGTCGCTGATGCGCAAGGTATTCGTCGCGGAAGTACTTCAGCGAGGAGAAGATCGGGCTCGCCGCGCCGTCACCGAGCGCGCAGAACGATTTACCGTTGATGTTGTCGGCGATGTCGGCGAGTTTGTCCAGGTCGGCTTCGGTGCCCTGGCCGGCTTCGAGGCGGCGCAGCAATTGCACGAGCCAGTAGGTGCCTTCGCGGCACGGTGTGCATTTGCCGCACGATTCGTGGGCGTAGAACTCGGTCCAGCGCAGGACCGCACGGACCACACAGGTGGTGTCGTCGAAGATCTGTAAGGCCTTGGTGCCCAACATGGATCCGGCGGCGGCGACACCTTCGTAGTCGAGGGCGACGTCGAGATGTTCGTCGGTGAACATCGGGGTCGAGGAACCGCCGGGGGTCCAGAACTTGAGGGTGTGCCCGGGTCGTACGCCGCCCGCGTAGTCGAGCAGTTCGCGCAGGGTGATGCCGAGCGGGGCCTCGTACTGGCCGGGGCGGGCGACGTGGCCCGAGAGGGAGTACAGGGTGAAGCCGGGGGACTTCTCGGTGCCCATCGAGCGGAACCACTCGGTACCGTTGCGCAGGATCGAGGGCACGCTGGCAATGGATTCCACATTGTTCACGACCGTCGGGGACGCGTACAGGCCGGCGACAGCGGGGAACGGTGGACGCAAACGGGGCTGTCCGCGTCGACCTTCGAGGGAATCGAGCAGAGCCGTTTCCTCACCGCAGATGTAGGCGCCCGCACCGGCGTGCACGATCAGGTCGAGGTCGAAACCGGAGCCGAGGATGTCGCGGCCGAGCAGGCCCGCGTCGTAGGCCTCGGCGACGGCGGCTTGGAGCCTGCGCAGCACCGGGACCACTTCGCCGCGGACGTAGATGAACGCGGTCGCGGCGCGGATCGCGTACGCGGCGATCACGATGCCTTCGATGAGGGTATGCGGGGTGGCCAGCATCAACGGGATGTCTTTGCAGGTGCCGGGTTCGGATTCGTCGGCGTTGACGACGAGGTAGTGCGGTTTCGTGATGCCGCCGGGGCCGGGGCCCTGGGGAATGAACGACCACTTCATGCCGGTGGGGAACCCGGCGCCGCCGCGCCCGCGCAGGCCCGAGTCTTTGACGATTTGGATTACTTCGTCGGGAGTTGTGCGCAGGGCGGTGCGGAGTCCGTCGTAGCCGCCGGTTGCGCGATAGGTGTCTAGAGTCCAGGAGTGGGGGGTGGCCCAGTGTTCGCTGAGGACCGGGGTGAGTGTGGTCATCGCGGTCCCCCTGCCGAGTCGTCTTCCGCCGCAGCGGTTTCGAGGCCTGCCAGGGTGGGGGTGCCCGGTGCGCCTTCGAGCGCGCCGGGGCGTTCGTCGGGGAATCCGGCGAGGATGCGGGCCGTTTCGCGGAACGTGCACAGCGGTGCGCCGCGGGTCGGGCGGACCTGGTGGCCCGCTCGCAGCGCGTCGGTGATCGCGACGGCGGATTCGGGGGTCTGGTTGTCGAAGAACTCCCAGTTCACCATCATGACCGGGGCGTAGTCGCAGGCGGCGTTGCATTCGATGTGTTCGAGGGTGATGGCGCCGTCGGGGGTGGTTTCACCGTGTTCGACGTTCAGGTGTTGTTGTAGCGCTTCGTAGATGGCGTCGCCGCCGAGGACCGCGCAGAGGGTGTTGGTGCAGACGCCGACGTGGTAGTCGCCGGTGGGGGTGCGTCGGTACATCGAATAGAAGGTCGCGACCGCGGTCACTTCGGCGCCGGTGAGGTTGAGATGATCGGCACAGAAATCGATGCCGGTGCCGGTGACGTAGCCTTCCTCGGCTTGCACCAGGTGCAGCAGTGGTAGCAGCGCGGAGCGGGGGTGCGGGTAGCGGGTGATGATCTCCTTGGCGTCCAGTTCGAGGCGTTCGCGCACGTGTGGCGGATACGGTTCGGGACGGGTGCTGAGGCTCAGGAGAATCGGTGTGCTGGTGGGGTTTTCGTTGCTCATCGGTCTACTCCGCCCATTACCGGATCGATGCTGGCGACCGAGGCGATCACGTCGGCGAGCATGCCGCCCTCGCACATCGCGGCCACCGCTTGCAGGTTGGTGAACGAGGGGTCGCGGTAGTGCACCCGGTAGGGCTGGGTGCTGCCGTCGCTGACCATGTGCACGCCGAGTTCCCCACGCGGGGACTCCACCGCCGAATACACCTGTCCGGCAGGCACTCTGATGCCCTCGGTGACGAGCTTGAAATGGTGGATCAGCGATTCCATGGAGGTGCCCATGATCTTGCCGATGTGCTTGGGTGAGTTGCCCAGACCGTCGGGGCCCAGTTCCAGGTCCGCGGGCCAGGCGATCTTTTTGTCGTCGATCATCACTGGTCCGGGCCGTAGCTTGTCCAGGCACTGTTCGACGATCTTGATCGACTCGGTCATCTCGGCGATCCGAATGATGTAGCGGCCGTAGCAGTCACATCCTGTAGTCGTCGGGATGTCGAATTCGTAGTTCTCGTAACCGCAGTACGGATCCGACTTGCGCAGGTCGTGGGGCAGGCCGGTGGCGCGAAGGACGGGTCCGGTGATGCCGAGGGCCATGCAGCCGGTGAGGTCGAGGTAGCCGATGTCCTGGGTGCGTTTCTTCCAGATCGGGTTGGCGCTGAGCAGGTGCTCCATGTCGCGCAGGCGGCCGGGCAGGATGGCCAGGAGTTCACGGACTTTGGTGACGCCGTCGTCGGGGAGGTCCTGGGCGAGGCCGCCGGGGCGGATGTAGGCGTGGTTCATCCGCAGGCCGGTGATGGTTTCGAACACGTCGAGGATGAGTTCGCGTTCGCGGAAGCCGAACAGCATCGGGGTGAGCGCGCCCAGTTCCATGCCGCCGGTCGCGAGGGCAACCAGGTGTGAGGAGATGCGGTTGAGCTCCATCAGCAGTACCCGGACCACGGTGGCGCGTTCGGGGATCTGGTCGGTGATGTCGAGCAGTTTCTCGACGCCGAGGCAGTAGGCGGTTTCGTTGAAGAACGGGGACAGGTAGTCCATCCGGGTCACGAAGGTGACGCCCTGGGTCCAGTTGCGGAATTCCAGGTTCTTCTCGATGCCGGTGTGGAGGTATCCGATGCCGCAGCGGGCTTCGGTGACGGTTTCGCCTTCGATCTCGAGGATCAGGCGCAACACCCCGTGCGTGGACGGGTGCTGCGGGCCCATGTTCACCACGATGCGTTCTTCGGCGCCGCCGTCGAGCACTTCGCTGACCTGGTCCCAGTCCTGGCCTGCGACCGTCACCACCTGTGGGTCGTCGCGGCGAAAATCTGTGTCGGTCATCAGCTGTAGGTCCTCCGCTCGTCGGGCGGCGGTATGCGCGCGCCCTTGTACTCCACCGGGATCCCGCCGAGCGGGTAGTCCTTGCGTTGCGGATGCCCGCGCCAGTCGTCGGGCATGAGGATGCGGGTCAGGGAGGGGTGGCCGTCGAAGACGATGCCGAAGAAGTCGTAGGTTTCGCGTTCGTGCCAGTCGTTGGTCGGATAGACCGAGAACAGGGACGGGATGTGCGGATCGGCATCGGGGGCTGACACTTCCAGCCGGATCCGGCGCCCGTGGGTGATCGACTTCAAGTGGTAGACGGCGTGCAGTTCGCGGTCGGTGTCGTCGGGGTAGTGCACGCCGTTGACGCCCAGGCATAGTTCGAATCGCAGGGAGCTGTCGTCGCGCAGGGTGCTCGCGACGGCGACGAGATGTTCGCGCTTCACGTGCAGTGTGAGTTCGTCGCGGAAGACGACGATCTTCTCGATCACGGTGTCGAAGGCAATGACTCGACCCACGAGTGCGGCGCGCAAGGTGCCGACGAACGCGTCGAACCAGCTGCCGTACGGGGGCGGGGTGCCCGCGGGGAGTGCGACCGGGGTGACCAGGCCGCCGTAGCCGGAGGTGTCGCCGGTGCCGCTGACGCCGAACATGCCGCGCCGGGTGCCGATCACCTCGTCCTCGGGTGGTTTCGGTGGTGTCTGTGGGGGCGATTCCTCCGGAACTTCTTGTCCCGCAGGGCTGTCGGTGTTGTCGGGAGAGTCGAAGGTCATCGCAGCAGGCCCTCCATCCGGATGGTCGGCGTGCTGGCGAGTGCGGCCTTTTCGGCGGCGCGGATCGCCTCCTCGCGGTTGACGCCCATCGGCATCTCGGCGATTTTCGCGTGCAGCGCCAGGATCGCGTTGAGCAGCATCTCCGGGCGGGGCGGGCAGCCGGGCAGGTAGATGTCGACCGGGACGATGTGGTCGACGCCTTGGACGATGGCGTAGTTGTTGAACATGCCACCCGAGGACGCGCAAACCCCCATGGCCAGCACCCATTTGGGCTCGGTCATCTGGTCGTAGACCTGGCGCAGCACCGGTGCCATCTTCTGGCTCACCCGGCCCGCCACGATCATCAGGTCGGCTTGGCGGGGGGAGGCGCGGAACGCTTCCATGCCGAAGCGGGCGATGTCGAATCGTCCGGCGCCGGTGGCCATCATCTCGATCGCGCAGCACGCCAACCCGAACGTGGCGGGCCAGACCGAGCCCTTACGCAGGTAGCCGGCGAAATCCTCGACCGTGCTCAGCAGGAACCCGCTGGGCAGTTTCTCTTCGAGACCCATTATTTCCCACTCATTCCCAGCTGAGGCCGCCGCGACGCCATTCGTAGGCGTAGGCGACAGACACATTGACGATGAACAGCGCCATCGCGGCGAGACCGAACAGCCCGAGCGTGTCGAAATGCACGGCCCAGGGGTAGAGGAACACGATCTCGATGTCGAAGATGATGAACAGCATCGCCGTGAGGTAGTACTTCACCGGAAAGCGCTGTCCTGCTGTGTTTCCCGGGCCACCGGCGATGGCGTGCGGGGTCGGCTCGATGCCGCATTCATAGGGTTCGAGTTTGGCCCGGTTGTAGCGTTTCGGGCCGATTAGCGACGCCATGATGACGGAGAACACCGCGAACGCCGCGGCGATGGCGCCGAGTACGAGTGCGGGCACCTCGATATTCACGACTGCACTTCCCCTCCTCGCTGGAGCAGGCCGAGCCGTGTGGCCCGGCCGCGGACGGCAGCTTTCGGCGAGACGGGGCCGACAACGTTGTCCGCCGAACCGGGGCTCGCGCAAGGCTGTGCAGCGATGGCGGAGCGTTATACAAGAGCCCGTGCTCGTGTGAGCTAGAGCACAGACTACCGCCGTTTCGGGGGTCCGCCGCACGTTTCCGGGGTGGGGTTTGATCGATTTCGGTACCGCGATTCATGAGCGATACGGGGGTAATCGGCTGCGGGCATGCGGACGCGAACCACTGGCGTAACCAGTGGTGATGCGCAGAAAGGAACGAAGCGGACTATCCGGCTGTTCGGGACGATGCCGGTTCAGCGGGCGAGCAGGACTCCTGCGACCGCGTTGGTGAGCTGCATGGGGTCGATCGGGTGCGAGACGGCGGCCTCGGCGCGTGACCAGTTGGCCAGCCAGGCGTCGTCCGGGCGACCGGTGAGGACGACCACCGGCGGGCACTGCTCGATCTCGTCCTTGAGCTGCTTGGCGATACCGAGGCCGCCCGTCGGCGCGGATTCGCCGTCGAGAATCGCGAGATCGATCCCGCCGGCGTCCATCTGCTCGATGACGACCGGTGCGGTGGCGACCTCGAAGAAGTCGAGCTCCGGTAAGTCGGCGCGCGGCCTACGGCCCAGCGCCAGGATCACCTGTTGACGGGTATCGGCATCGTTGCTGTAGACCAGCACACGCAGCGGGGTGGAACCTTGGGATTCGGCCACGCTCGGATCGTACGTCCGTAGGTGCGCCACCGTGGCAGGTTCGCCGGATCCGGCAGTTGGCCTGCGGCGCAGGGTTCCTCGCCGCAGGCTTCGGCGATCTACCAGTTGCCGTCCTGGACTGTGTTGTCGCCCAGTGGAATCACCGGAAGCCCGTAGCCGATGGGCGGATTCGGGTGTTCGTCGGCGAGCCAGTTGCCGGTCGGTTTCACGTCGGCGAGTTCGGTCGAGGGTGGGAGGTCGTCGGCGTCGGCGTCGTAGTAGTCGAACCAGGGTAGGCCGTTGGCGGCGTAGGCCTGGGCGGTGATCGGGGTGGGCGGTGCGGGTTCGCCGGTGATCTGCTGCCATTCGGCGGCGGAGGTGAGGTGGACGAAAACGCGGCCGCCTGCGATGGTCCGGTAATCATCGATGGGGCGTTTGTCGGCAAAGATCTCCTGACGCATCGTGCCGCCCGCGCCCATGCCCATCTTTCGGGCCGTGGGACCACCCGCTCTCGGTGCCGCACCGGGCGCCGGCATGCCGGCGGGGGCGGCACCGAGAGGCGGCAGAGCACTGACAGGGACGGGTCCGGCGTAGGGCGCCGCACCGGCGTAGGGCGCTGAGGAGTCTTGGAGCCAGGGTGGTTTGGGGCCCGTCGGGGGCCGCGCCGCTCGTCGCGCTTGTTCTTGCAGGTTCCACGCGTCGCGCGCCGCATCGGTGAGCCCGTGCACCGCCAGTTGCACGCCGCCCCACTGTTCGGTGCCGGTGACCTGACCTTCGACAGTCGCTCCGAGACCCATCGGGACCGCGACGAACTGCCGAACCGTTCCCTCACCGGAGTTGATGCCGTCCAGCCACGGCTGCTCGGGGAGCGCGAGATAGTTCTGCGGATCCTTGGTGAGCGCGTCACTCCACGGCTTGCCCGATACGGCGCACACCTTGCCGACAGCGACTTTCAACGCGGTCGGCGTTGTCGCCGAGAACCGCAACCACATCGCTTCGCGCTGGTACACCGGCACCATCACCCCACCGCGTTCACGCCATTCCTCGGGCACCGTGTCCGGGTAGTCGGCGACCCGGCGCAGCGGGAAAGTGCCCAAGCCGGGCGGCAATGGATACGTACCGGTCTCGGGCAGGCGCAACGTCCGCACGAACGTCACCCGAACCCCACCCTGCAATTCGAGCGCATCCCCCGACAGCTTGACCTCGGTTGCCATGTCCCACCCCTTCATTCGACTACCCGCACGCAACGATCACGCCCCTGGCGACGACCGTACCGACGGCATCATCGTCCGTCCACTGCGATTCAGCGGCGCGGCAGATCCGGCAGTTGGCCTGCGGCGCAAGGTTCTACGCCGCAGGCGTGGGCGAATGACGGTTGTCGCCCAGCGGAACCGTCGGACGTCGTATCCGATCGGCAGTCGCGGGTGGTCAGCCGGCTCGTTCGGCCGCGAGGATCTCGCCCCACTGGCGACCGTACAGACGGTGTCAGTTCGGGTCCATCGGGTTCAGGTGCTCAGCGCGTCGATGGGTGTGCGACCACGTTTTTGTTTAGGTGACAAAAACCCCTGGCGCGGTGCCCGACTTGTCGTTTAGCGTCGTCGGCATGAGTAGCAGATTGCATCACGTGGCCGTGGTGAACGAGGAGATCGCCGAGCGGGGGAGTTATCGGACCGCGGCTGGTGAGATGGTGGAGATCGGGGCGCAGGTGCGTGCCGCTGTGGCGGGGACCGTGTCGTATTCGCCTGCCCAGCTGGATGTTCTGGTCAGCGAACCGGCGCCGGGTGCTGGTGCGCCCGGGATCGAGGTGACCGGGGAGGGCAGTGTTCAGGCGGCACGACGGTTGTTCGCCGACGGTGGCGCGGGTCGGGTCGCGGTGTTGAACTTTGCTTCCGCGCGCAATCCGGGCGGCGGGTATCTGAGGGGTGCACGGGCGCAGGAGGAGGATCTGTGTCGTCATGCTCTGCTGTACAGCAGTCTGGTGCAGGCGCCGGATTACTATGCGGCCCATCGCGCGTCGTCGGATCTGCACTACAGCCACCGGGTGATCCTGTCCCCGGACGTGCCGGTGATCCGGGACGATCAGGGTGGGCTGGCTGCCCCGTTTCCGGTGACTTTCCTGACCTCGCCCGCGCCGAACTTCACGCAATTGGCACGCCGTTCGGACATGGTGGATGTGCGTGAGGTGCTGGTGCAGCGGGCTGAACGCGTGGTCGCCGTCGCGGCCCGGCACGAGGTGCGAGTCCTGGTACTGGGAGCGTGGGGGTGCGGAGTTTTCGGGAACAATCCTGCCGAGGTCGCCGATGCGTTCGCCGCGGCGCTGGACCGTTGGGGCGCTGCCTTCGATCGGGTGGTGTTCGCGGTGTGGGATCGGGGGTTGGTCTCGGCCAACCGTGCCGCCTTCGGAAACCGCTTCGGCGAGATCGGCTGACGTACTGCGATCGGGGCGTGACGATCGGATGCTATCGGGAGAGTTCACATTGCCTAGTAGCGCGGTGTGAGCCATTCTGGAAAGTCCAAGGGACGCACCGGATTTCACAGGGGGTCGGGATCGAATGCCGAATGGATTGAAAACACTCACCCGCTACACGATCGAAGAGGAACATCGGCATCCCGGGTCCTCAGGGGAGTTCTCGGCGCTGATCAATGTGGTGTCGACGGCGGCGAAGATCATTGCCAATCAGGTGACGCGGGGGGCGATTGTCGGGTCGGGGGTGGGCGACGATGCGTCGGTGAGCGGGCGGCTCGATGTGTTGACCGATGAGATCATGGTGGGGCAGACGCAGTGGTCGGGGCATCTGTCGGGGTTGTTGTCGGAGCAGCATGCGACGATGCTGCCCGCCACTCAGCGGCGGGGGAAGTATCTGCTGGCCTACGACGCGTTGGACGGGTCGAGCAATATTGATGTGAATCTGCCGGTCGGGTCGATTTTCAGCATTCTGCGGGCGCCGCAGGAGGTTGTCGGCGGGCAGACCGAACCTTCTGACAGCGACTTCTTGCAACCGGGTGTGCAGCAGGTGTGCGCGGGGTTCACGCTGTACGGGCCCGCGACGATGTTGGTGCTCACCACCGGCAGCGGGGTCGACGGGTTCACTCTCGATCGGGAGATCGGGGCGTTCGTGTTGACCCATCCGCAGATGCGCATTCCGGACAAGACTTCAGGATTCGCGATCAATGCCGCCAACGAGCGGTTCTGGGAGCGGCCGGTGCGCCGGTATGTGCTGGAATGTTTGGAGGGTGTGGAAGGGCCGCGGGGGCGTGATTTCAATATGCGGTGGGTGGCGTCGCTGGTGGCTGACACGTTCCACATTCTCACCAGGGGTGGGCTCTATCTGTACCCGCGCGATACGCGCAATCCCGCGGTGCCGGGGCGGGTTTCGCTGCTGTACGGGGCGAATCCGATCGCGTTCATCGTCGAGCAGGCCGGTGGGGCCGCGACGACCGGGCACGAGCGGATGATGGAGGTGGCGCCGGTCGACGTGCATCAGCGGGTGCCGTTCATCTTCGGTTCCCGCAACGAGGTATTGCGCATCGAGCGTTATCACCGGGAACCGGACGCGGACAAGCGGTTCGACAGTTCACTGTTCGGGACGCGGTCGCTGTTCCGGCCAGCCAAGCACGACCAGCGCACTTAGTCCTTGTCGCGTTCTTCCTGTTGCCTGCGGGCCTCGCGGCGTTGCTGTTCAGCGCGCTCACGCAGGCCGCGCAGGAAGGCCTCGTCGTCGTCGGGATTCGACGCGACCTGGCGGCCGGGGCGGTCGTATTCACCGAACCGGGTATTCGAGACCGGACGTGACTCGCCGACGGGCCTGCCCGCGAACAACCACAGCAGCGCGCCGATCGTGGGGATCAGGACGACGACGATGATCCAGCCCATCTTCGGCAGGTGCCGGATGCCGGCGTCGGGGCTGGTGACGATGTCGACCAGGCAATACACCCACAGGGCCAAAGTGAGAAAGCCGATGACGGCGTAGGGCATCGCGGTTGTCCTTTCGGTGGCGGAGGACAGCTGTCGTGCGAGCCCCCCGGGCAGACAGAATGCCGTACCTACGGACTCCCCGCGAGTTCGGGGTCAATCGGGCAGCAGTGGGACCGAGATGCCCTCGCCGCTGCGCAGCAGTGCGGCGCGGGTGACGGCGGTGGAGCCGAAGCGGCGGCGTAGGTCGTCGAGGGTGGCGTCGAGGGTGTTCTCGGCGCGGGGTTCCAGGGGCAGGGTGAGCTGCATGGTGTCGGCGTCGTCGAGGTTGGTCAGGGAAAGGCCGATCAGGGTGATGCCGCGTTCGGTGATCAGTGGTTGGGCGGTGTCGAGGAGTAGGCGGGCGGCGTGACGGATGGCGGCCGAGGAGTCGGTGGCTTCGACGAGGGTGTGGGATCGGGTGGCTCGGGTGAAGTCGTCGAAACGTAAGCGCAGCACCACTGTTCGGCACACGCGTTCGGCGGCGCGCAATCGGCGGCCGAGGCGGTCGGTGAGACCGTCGAGGTAGGCGGCGATTTCGTCGGGTTCGCGGGGGTGGCGGCCGAGGGCGCGTTGGGCGCCGATCGAGTGTCGGCGTTTGCCGGTTTCGACGCGGCGTGGGTCGCGGGCCCAGGACAGGGCGAACAGGTGACGGGCGGCAGCCGGGCCGAGGATGGCGCGCAAGTGGGGTTCGCCGAGTTCGGCGAGTTGGCCGATGCGGGTGATGCCGTTGGCGTGCAGGGTCGCCGAGGTGACTTTGCCGACGCCCCATAATCGTTCGACCGGCAGTGGGTGCAGGAAGTCGAGTTCTTTGCCGGGTTCGACCAGGCGTAATCCATCGGGTTTGGCGTCCGCGGAGGCGACTTTGGCGAGGAATTTGTTGCAGGCGATGCCCACGGAAATGGGCAAACCGACGCGATCGGCCACCTGCGCGCGTAACCGGTGGCCGATCGCGATCGGCTCGCCACTGATCCGCCCCAACCCGCCGACGTCGAGAAACGCCTCGTCGATCGAAATCCCCTCCACCAGCGGTGTGGTGTCGTTGAATACGGCGAACACCGCCTTGCTCGCCTCGGCATAGGCCGACATCCGCGGCGGCACCACGATCGCATGCGGACACAACCGCAGCGCCTGACCCGCGTTCATCGGCGTCCGAATCCCGAACGCCTTCGCCTCATAACTGGCCGCCAGCACCACCCCACCACCCACGATCACCGGCTTGCCACGCAGCCACGACTGATCTCGCTGTTCGACCGAGGCGTAGAACGAGTCCAGGTCGGCGTGCAGGATCGACGCCTCGGCGCGGGACTGGATACGCGGGCGGCGCGGGGCGACGGAATCGGACACGAACATATGTTCGCATCAGGGTCTGACGAGTTCGACGTCTCAGCGCGTGGTGGTAGTCCTGGCCTGCAGGTTTTCGGCGAACGCGCGGGCAGCCGCGAGGTCGGTGGTGTCGGGATGGCCCTTGCTGACGCCGCCGACGAGGCTGAACGGCAGCATGGTGTCGAGGCCACGGCAGTCGAAGGCGTCGACCACGTCGAAGCCCTTGCGTTCGAGGCTCTCGGTCAACGCGGTGACGTAGCGGCGGAAGGGTGGTTCCGCGAACCCGCTGGTGCAGAAAACGAAGGCCTTGCCCTGGTGCCGGGTCGGGAGCGAGGCGACGAATCGGCGCAGTTCCGGGTGAAAGCTCTGGTAGAAGATTCCCGAGCCGAAGCCGACGAGGTCGCAGTCGGCGAGCTCTGCCGGATCGATGTCGGCGGGGGCAACGATGCGGGCACCGAGCACCTGGCCCATGGCCTCTGCGACGCGCTGGGTGTTGCCGTGGGAGACCGACTTGCACACGAGGGTGACCTTCATCGGATGGTCCTTTCGTTCGGCTGCGTACCTGGACACTCTCGGAGACACCGCTCAGGGTCCGGGTGTGACACGGCCCGACTGTGGCCTCGGTCATAGCGTTGGATCAGGCCGGACCGGCGGCGATATCGAGGGTGCGGACCACATCGACGAACTGCAGTTTGTCTGGGTTGCGGATGCCGTAGAGGCCGGTGATGAGGCCCTCGCTCATCTCGACCACGAGCACCGTGTCGAGCTCACCGCTCGCGGATCGGGCGAGCACCGCGGGCAGCGCGTTGAAACTGCAGAATTCCGCAGTCGCGCCCGCCATAGCGTTCTGCGACAGCCCGATCATGAACCGTGCGACCTGTTCGGCACCGATGATCGGGCGGCGTGCGGCGGTGACGCGGCCGCCGCCGTCGGAGATCTGCACGACGTCGGGAGCGAGCACTTCCAGCAGTGCGCCGACATCACCGGTATTGGCGGCCCGCAGGAAACGGCCGATCACCGCGCGGCTGGTGTCGGAGTCGGGTTGGAAGCGGCGGCGTCGCGACGCGACGTGCGCGCGGGCCCGGTGCGCGATCTGGCGCACCGCTGCCTCGGATTTGTCGATCATGTTCGCTATCTCGCGGTGACTGTGCCCGAACACCTCCGACAGCACGAACACCGCGCGCTCGGTGGGGCCGAGGGTTTCCAACACGAGCAGCATGGCCATCGATACCGATTCGGCCAGCAGCACGTCCTGCCCCGCGTCGGGTGCGGTGCGGATCGGTTCGGGCAGCCAGGTGCCGACATAATCTTCGCGACGGCGCCGCACTGTGCGCAGATGGTTGATCGCCTGGCGGGTGACGATCTGTACCAGATACGCACGCGGATGCGTCACCTCGGTCGCGTCGCGCCAGCGAAGGTAGCTCTCCTGCAACACGTCCTCGGCATCGGCGGCGCAACCCAGGATTTCGTAGGCGATCGTGAACAGCAGCGGCCGGAAGGTCGCGAACGCGTCGAGCTCGGTCATCGGGTCACTCGCGTACACACCATGCGTCGAATGATTGTGTGCGGCATCGCGTCTACGCAACCGGATGCGTTCGGCTGCAACGCTCGTCCTGTTCGCGTGGGTTCAGGGTGTGGCTGAGCCGAACCAGGTGGGGAGGTGGGTGAGGAGGGCTTGTTGGTTGTCGCCGACCCAGGTTACGTGGCCGTCGGGGCGGAGGAGGACGGCCGGGGCGTCGAGTTCTTCGCTGTTGTCGACGATGTGGTCGACGCGGTCTGACCAGCCCTCGACCGAGAGGTTTCCGGTTTGGTCGAGGAGTAGGCCGCGGCCTGCGTGCAGCTGGGTGTAGAGGCGGCCGCGGTGCAGGGCGATGTCGCGGAGGCGGCGGCCGAGGAGGGGGTGGCCTGGGCCGAAGTCGTAGCGGATGCCGGTGGCGGTGATCTTTTCGGTGAGGAACCGGTTCACTTCGTCGAAGTCCATCAGCTGGGCGAGCAACCTGCGCACTGCCTGGGGGCCGGGGGCCGGTGACATCAGCTCCATTTGGGCGCGGGTGTTGTCGAGTACATCGGCGGCGACGGGGTGGCGTTCGGTTTCGTAGGTGTCGAGCAGGCCCTCGGGTGCCCAGCCGTTGATCTCGGCGGCCAGTTTCCAGCCGAGGTTGACCGCGTCCTGCACGCCCAGGTTGAGGCCCTGGCCGCCGACCGGTGGGTGGACATGGGCGGCGTCGCCTGCCAGCAGGACGCGGCCGACGCGGTAGTGCTCGGCTTGGCGGGTGCCGTCGCCGAAACGCGACAGCCAGCGCGGCGAGTGCGCACCGAAGTCGGTGCCCGCGGTGGCGCTCAGCTGGTGGGTGAACTCGTCGAAGGTCGGTGCGGTCGCGCGGTCCTCGGCGACGGTCGCGGCGGGGGTGAGGACGCGGTAGAGGCCGTCACCCAGTGGCATCGCGCCGAAACGCAGTTGGGTTCTGCGGACTTCGGTCATCACTTCGGTGAGCGTTTCCGGCGATGCGGTCAGTTCCATCTCGCCCAGCAAGGTGTCGTTGCGGCTCGGCTCGCCCGGAAACGCGACGCCGAGCAAGTTTCGCACGGTGCTGCGGCCGCCGTCGCAACCGACGAGGTAGCGCGCCCGCAATCGGGTGCCGTCGGCCAGGTCGACGGTCACCGCGGCGTCGTTCTGGTCCAGTCCGACCACTTCGGCGCCGCGCCGGATGTCGGCGCCGAGTTCGCCTGCGTGCTCGGTCAGCAGCCGGTCGGTAAGGGGTTGGGGGATGCCGAGGACGTAAGGGTGGGCGGTGTCGAGTCGTTCGGGCGCGGGTTTGGGGATGCCGGCGAAGAAGCCGCCGACCGGATGCCACTGTCCGAGCGCGAGGAACCGGTCGAGCAGGCCGCGCTGGTCCATGATCTCGATACTGCGGGCGTGCAGGCCCAGCGAGCGCACGATCTTCGTCGGCTCCGCGTCCTTCTCCAGCACGACAACGTTCACCGCGTGCAGCCGCAACTCCGCGGCCAGCATCATGCCGGTCGGACCGCCACCGGCCACGATAACGTCGATCATCAAGTACTCCCCTTCGATCAGGTTTGCGCAGGTTGCGGGCTCGCCGAAAGAGTGTGCAGCACTACCGGGGCCTTGCCGCAAGCCCCGGGGTGCGTTATAAATTGAAGGTGGCAAGGAGAGGTTTTCCTCCTTGCCTTTGTTGTGTGCGGACAAGGAAACACTCACCGCGGACGTGCCGGTACTGTGAAGCCGGTTCGGGCAAGTGTGAGGAGTCGGTCTGCGGTGCGTGGTTTCGGGGATCTCGAGGCGGTGCTGATGGATCGGCTGTGGGAACGCGATGTCGATGCGACGACGGTGCGGGAATTGTTCGACGAGCTTGTCACCGAACGCGATATCGCTTATACGACGGTGATGTCGACGATGGATAATTTGCATCGCAAAGGGTGGTTGGCGAGGAAGCGTGAGGGGCGCGCGTATCGGTATTGGCCGACGGTGACGCGTGAGGAATACAGTGCGCGGCTCATGCACGAAGCGCTGGGGGTCGGGGGGCGGTCGGATCTGGTTCTGCACTATTTCGTGGATCGGATCAGTGATGACGAATTCGCGGGATTGCGTGCGGCTTTGCGACGGGTCGCCGCGCGGCGGACCGAGGCGAGCTGACCCGAACCTGTCGGAGCGATCTGATCTGATGGCGGCATCGGCAAAGGGAGCTGCGGCATGTTGAGTGTGGGGTGGGGATCAGGTGTTCGCCTGGCGGTTGGGGCGCCAGTTCGTCGCGGCACCGACCGTGGGCTCGGTCGAGGACATCGCGGGCAGGCTGGTGGGGGTGCAGGCGCAGGTGGCGGCGGCGGCGGAAACGGCTGTTGCGGTGCGTAGTCGCGAATGCCGACCGGCTGGGGTGAGTGCTGCGCTCGTGAGAGGCACGCTGGTCAAGACGTGGGCGATGCGCGGGACCTTGCACGCGATGGTGCCAGAGCAGGCCGCGTCGGCGTTGTCGCTGATCGGATCGGCTCGCACGTGGGAAAAACCGTCGTGGCAGAAGACTTTCGGGGCGACCCCTGAGCAGGTGGGCGCACTGGTGGAGGTGGTGTCGGGTGTCCTGGCGGGACAGGTTCTGACGCGTGACGAACTGGTCGAAGCGGTGCTCGCCGAACCCGGGTTCGCGCACCTCGGTGAGCAGTTGCGGTCCGGGTGGGGTGTGGTGCTCAAACCGTTGGCCTGGCAGGGCGCGCTGTGTCATGGGCCCCCGCGCGGCAGCAAAGTCACCTTCACCGCACCGGCCGACTTGATGCCCGGATGGCAGGGCATACCCGACCCTGACATCGCCGCACCGCTGCTGATCAGTGCCTATCTCGGCGCGTACGGTCCCGCGACGCCGGTGGCGTTCGATACGTGGCTCAGTCGCGGCAGTGTGCGTAAACCCGTGCTGCGCGGGTGGTTCGCGGCGATGGGTGACGCGCTGACCGAGGTCGATGTCGAAGGCCGGGTCGGGTGGATGCCGAGCGAGTTGGTCGACGATCTCGCTGCGGCAACCCTTGACGGCGGCCTCCACCTGCTCGGACCGTTCGACCAGTATGTACTGGGACCGGGTACCGCCGACACCGTGTTGCTGCCCGCCGAACACCGGTCGAAGGTGAGTCGGACGGCGGGCTGGATCTCGCCGCTGGTGCTGGTCGACGGGCGGATCGCGGGGACCTGGGAACAGGTCGGTGACGAGGTCGTGGTGTCGATGTTCGATGGGAGAAGTGTTCCCAAGCGCGCGCTGGCCGCGGCGGTGAAGCGGCTCGCCGAGTCAGTGGGGTCGCCTGGCCTGCGCGTGGGCTGATAATTCGGATACCCCATGCTCCGAACCAAGCGCTTGCTACGGTGGCTCGATGATCCCCACGATCGTCTGGGGCACCGGAAATGTCGGCCGCGCGGCCATCCGTGCCGTGGCTGCCCATCCGGCGCTGGTTCTCACGGGGGTGCTCGTGCACAACCCCGACAAAGTCGGCCGAGACGCGGGTGCGCTCGCCGGCCTCGACACCGAATTGGGAGTGGCGGCCAGCGACGATATCGACGCGCTGCTCGCCGCCGGTCCACGGGCGGTGGTGTACGCGGCGTCCGGGGACATCCGACCCGACGACGCGCTCGCCGATATCGTGCGGGCGATCCGGGCCGGGGCCGTTGTCGTCACGCCCGCGCTCTACGCCCTCTACGACCCGCGCAATGCACCCCCCGAAATGCGAGAGCCGGTGCTGGAAGCTATTGCGGCGGGCGGTGGTTCGTTGTTCGTGTCCGGGGTGGATCCCGGCTGGGGCAACGATGTGCTGCCACTGTTGATCAGCGGGCTCGCGAGCACCGTCGAGGTGGTGCGCTGTCAGGAGATCTTCGACTACTCCACCTACGATCAGCCCGATTCGGTGCGATATCTCGTCGGGATGGGGCAGCCGATGGAGTACCAGCCGCCGATGCTGATGGCGGGTGTGCCGACGATGGTGTGGGGCGGCCAGATTCGGTTGATGGCCAGGGCGCTGGGTGTCGAACTCGACGCGATCGTCGAGACGGTGGAGCGGCGCGCCCTCGACGAGACGGTGCGGACCGCGAAAATGGGGGTGTTCGACGCGAGCACCCAGGGGGCGGTGCGGTTCGAGGTCCAGGGCGTTGTCGGTGGGCAGGCGCGCATCGTGATCGAACACGTCACCCGCATTCATCCGAGCTGCGCACCGGACTGGCCGACACCACCCGACGGTGACGGTGCCCACCGGGTGATCATCGAGGGTTGCCCGCGCATCGAGGTCAGCGTCGAAGCGACCGACGAAGGGGGCAATCGCGCGGCGGGCGGAAACGCCACGGCGGTGGGCAGATTGGTCAATGCCATCGACTGGCTGGTCGAGGCACCGCCCGGTCTCTATGACGCACTCGATGTACCGCTGCGCGCCGCGGTCGGCAAACTCGGAAGGACACCACGATGATCATCGACATTCCCGAGGGCAAAGATCCCATCGGTTACGTGTGGGGCGAGATGGTGCCCGGCATCGGGGTCGCCGCGGCGGCGTTCTCGCTGTCGGTTTACGAGCACTCCACGCTCGGCCTGCGCGAATTCGAAGCGGCCCGGCTGCGGATCGCGCAGATCAACGGGTGCCTGTTCTGCCAGGACTGGCGCACCGAACGCGACGGGCGCAAGGTCGAAGCGGAGTTCGCCGATGCTGTCACGGCGTGGCGCACCACCGACATCTTCGACGAGCGCACGAGGCTGGCCGCCGAATACGCCGAGCGGTATGCGATCGACCATCACGGTCTCGACGAGCAATTCTGGGCGAGAATGTTCGCCGAGTACTCGCAGGCAGAGGTGGTGGAGTTGAGCATGAGCATCGGTTCGTGGTTGGCGTTCGGGCGGCTCAACCGTGTGCTCGGGTTGGACACCGTGTGCGTGCTACCGGGGCACTGACCCACAGCGAGGTCCTGCGCAGCGCCGCGCGCCCGGGCCGATTAGGCTGCGGGCCGTGGTGGAACCTGCGCAAAAGCTCATCGACACGGTGGCCTGGGTGCTGATCGAGAACGGTCGCATCCTGTGTGCCCGCCCGCGCGGTAAGGATGTGTTCTTCATCCCGGGCGGCAAACGCGAGGGTGACGAGACCGACCTGCAGACCCTGGTCCGTGAGGTCGCCGAGGAACTGACCGTCGACCTCGCGCCCGACAGCGCCGTCCATGTCGGCACCTACGAGGCCGCCCTCGCCGACGGGCACGACACTGTTGTCCGGATGGCCTGCTACACCGCCGACTATCGGGGCGTGCTCACCGCCAGCAGTGAGATCGAGGCGTTGGCGTGGTTCGGGTTCGGCGACCGGGATTCGGTGCCACCGGTCGACCAGCTGTTGTTCGACGATCTCGCGGCGGCCGGGTCACTGCGGTGATCGCCGCGGTGGCACGGTCGGCGGTCTACGAACTGCTGGCATTGCCACTGGCTTTCACCCGGGTGCGGACCCGGTTGCGGGTGCCGCGACTGCTGCTGCGCGAACCCGTTGGCGCCCACAGTCTTTCGCTGGTGCGCTGTGTGATCCACTCGGTGCTGTCCGGAGGCGTCGGGTTGCTGGGCTGGTTTCTCGCGATGCTCAGCGTGCTGGTGCTGGTGCGCGGTCTGGCGTATCCGCTGGTGGCCGCCGATGATTTCGAGAACTCGTGGGGCGGGCCGACTTTGGTCGGGGCGTGGCTGGTGCACGCGGCCCTGGGGGTGCTGATCGCGCCGGTGTTCGTCGCGCTGATCGCGCTGTCGGGCAGGTTGCAGTTGCGGTTGACCCGGACCGTGCTGGGCGGTGACCGGTCGTGGTGGGCGATCCCGGCCGCCGTCGTCCTCGCGGCGGCCGGTGGGGTGTTCTTCGTGGCGTGGGTACACCAGATCTGATGCACCCCACGCCTTGTCAGCCGGCGACCGGGACGATGGTGGCTTCGATGAAGTGGATGGTGCCGTCGGGGATGACGAACTTCTCGGTGATCGACACAGTGGCCAGGCGAACGCCGACCAGGCCCGCGTCGAGCAGGTAGTGGGCGGTCACCAGGTCGCCGGTCTCGATCAGGGTGACGTTGCGCAGGCCCTGGATGGACCGCTGGAGGGGGCCGTGGTCGAGTTCATCGGCCATTCCGGGGCCGGAGAAGCCGGTCTGGATACCCATCTCGATCCGGGTGGCGTGCGGGGCGAACGGGACCGCGCTCGCGTCGTGGGAGACCAGGGCGTCGAGGTAGGTGCGGGCCACTGCCTGGCGCGGGGAATCGGACGGATCGGGTTGTGCCGCAGCGGTGGCGGTGCCCAGCGATAACAGGATCGCCGCGGTGGCAGTGAGAGGTAACAAACGCATGAGTGACGATAGTGCTGGCGAGAACGGTAAAGCGCAACTCGCACAACAGAACACGGGCTAGCGGGTGTTCGCTCCGGGAATCCGGACACCTGCGGCCCGAAGTTTCGTTTCGACGAGCGCGGCCATGCGGGCGGCGGTGGATTCCGGTTCTTCGCCGTGGTGGCGGATCAGTTTGTAGCGGGTCGCGGCTTCGGTGCGGGCTTGCAGGCCGGTCACGATCTCGAGATGGGCGGGGTTGGCGAGGTAGTGCTCGGCGACGGCGGTGGCGACGTCGTCGAGGCGGGGGTCGTCGTGCTCCCAGCTCAATGCCTCGGAGGCGTTGCGGTACACGGCCAGGAACGCGGGGTCCTCGATAGCGTTCTCCACATTGGCGAGGTAGTCGTCGAAGCCTTCTGGGACAAGGGCTTTGGCGAGCACCCAGCCGTCCCTGGCGGCGGCCACGTCGGCGGCGGAGATGCCGAGTTCGGGCAGGCGCGCGAGTAGCGCCACCGCGCGGTCGGGCAGCAGGGTGCGGTCGCCGTCGGCGAGGCGGTGCAGGGTGTCGCGGCGGGCGATCAGTTCCTCGATGCGTTCGGTGAGGCGGCGTTCGACGTCGGCGAGCTCGGTGGCGAACGCGGCCTCGTCGGCGTCGAGCAGGGGGCCGATCTCGGCCAGTGGCACCCCGGCGGCGGCCAGCGTTCTGACCTGTACCAGTCGCAGCAATTCGGCTGAGCCGTAGCGGCGGTAGCCGGAGCTGTCGCGGGCCGGTTCGGCCAGGAGACCGTTCTTCTCGTAGTGCCGCACGGTTTTGATCGTGACGCCGGCGAATACCGCGGCCCGGACAGCAGCGTGCCGTTCAGCAGCGCGGAGATGAAGGTGTGCAGGTCCTGGCTGGTGGAGATCATGTCGCCGCCGATCTCGGTCGAAGTCTCGGGGACGACGGTGTCGGACAGTCCGAGCGGGCCCAGGATCAATCGCTGCGTTGCTCGCGTTCGAGGTCATGCCATGAGCGTCCACCTTGACCATGGGTCGACCATAAGAGTGACCTGGGTCACTCCAGCTTCGTTCGCAATGTGTCGGCGATGACGGCGAGCGCGCGGTCCTCGGTCATGCGCCAGTGGGTGGCGTCCACGGGGTGGTTGTCGACGGAGCCGGTCACTGCACCGGACCAGGAGGACGCGCCGTGGGTGCCGGTCGGGTCGTCCTGGGCTGCGGTGAAGTAGACGAGGGTGCCGTCGAACGGTCGGGGGTGGTAGGCGGCGTCGAGGGCTACCGAGACGGTGGCGGCGTTGACGATGCGGTCGATGCGGGCGGCGTCGAGGGAGGCGCCGGGGGCGGAGAGTTCGCACAGGGTTCGGGCGAGTTGGTGGGCATCGACCGGGTCGTCGGAGTCGGTGTCCGCGAATCCGCCGAGCAGGTCGGCGGTGGTCACGGTGGCATCGGTGGTGGGTGCGGTGGCTGCTGACGACAATGTGCTGTCCAGCATGGCCAGGACCGCCACTTCTTCGCCGTCTTCCTGCAGTTGGACCGCCATGGCGTGGGCGATGACGCCGCCCAGCGACCAGCCCAGCAGGTGGTAGGGGCCTTCGGGTTGCACGGCGCGCAGGTGCTTGAGGTAGAGCAGGGCCCACTCTTCGATCGAATCCGGAAGGGGCTCGGTCGAACTCAGTGCCGGGGACTGCAGGCCGTAGAGGGGGCGGTCGAGGTGGGCGGCCAGGCCGCTGAACGACCAGGCGATGCCGCTGATCGGGTGGATGCAGAACAGGGGTTCGCGGGCGCCTTCGGTGCGCAGGGGCAGGAGGATGTCGAAGGCGGCGTCGGTGCCCGCACTGGCGGCACCGTTGGCGCGCAGTGCCGCGACGATGCCCGCGGGGGTGGGGGTGGTGAAGATCCAGGTGACCGGGATGGTCGCGGCGGTCGCGGTGCTGAGCTGGGTGGACAGGCGGGTGGCGCTCAGGGAGGTGCCGCCGAGTTCGAAGAAGTGGTCGTCCATGCCGACGCGGTCCAGGTGCAGGACGTCGGCGAAGATGTCGCAGACCGTGTGTTCGATGGCGGTGTCGGGGGCGCGGTAGGTGCGGGTGACCAGGTCGGGGGCGGGCAGGGCGGCGCGGTCGAGTTTGCCGGTGTGGGTCAGAGGCAGCGCGTCGAGGACCATGACCGTGGTGGGAACCATGTGCGCGGGCAGGGCTCGGGCACCCCACTCGATCACGGCGTCGGCGTCGAGGTCACGACCGGGCGCGGCGACGACATAGGACACCAAGACTGTTGCGCCGGTTTGGTTCTCGCGTCCGACGGTGACAGCGAAGCCGATACCGGGGTGGGTGGCGAGGACGGCGTCGATCTCCTCGAGTTCGATACGGAAGCCGCGGATCTTCAGCTGGAAATCGGTGCGACCACGGTATTGGAGTTCGCCGTGCGCGGTCCAGGCGGCGAGGTCGCCGGTGCGGTAGAGGCGGGTGCCCGCGTGGAACGGGTTGGCGACGAAGCGTTCGGCGGTGAGGTCGGGGCGGGCCAGGTAACCGGTGGCCAACTGGCTGCCCGCGAGGTACAGCTCGCCCGGCACACCGGCGGGGACCGGGCGCAGGCGTGCGTCCAGCACGTAGACCTGACTGTTCCAGACCGGGCTGCCGATCGCGACGGTGGTCGTGTCGGCGGCGCTCACGCGGTGGCTGGTGATCGAGACCGTGGCCTCGGTGGGGCCGTAGACGTTGAACAGGGCGGTGTTCGGAGCCACTTCCGCGAAACGGCGGGTCAGGGCGGCCGGGAGGGTTTCGCCGATGGCCAGGACTCGGCGTAGTGAGGCCGGGAGCTTTTCGGTGAGGAGGGTGTCGAGCATCGAGGGCACGACGTGCAGGGTCGTCACCTCTTCGCGCCGCATCAGGGCGGTGAGGTAGGCGGGGTCGCGGTGGCCGTCGGGGGCCGCCAGGACCAGGCGGCCGCCGCAGACTGCCGCGGACCAGAATTCCCAGACCGACAGGTCGAAGGTGGCGGCTGTTTTCAGCAGCACGGCGTCCTGTGCGGTGAGGTCGAATTCGGTTGTCTTCCAGCGCAATTGGTTGACGATCGCAGCGTGCGAGACGGCCACACCCTTCGGGTGGCCCGTCGATCCGGAAGTGAAGATCACGTAGGCGGTGTTCGCGGGGCGCAAAGGTGTGCGGCGGTCGCGGTCGGTGACGGGGGCCGCACTGTGTGGTGCCAGGTCCAGTTCGTCGACGAACACCACCGGGATCTCGGCTTCGGTCGGTGCCTGAGCGTCGAACGCGGTGGCAGCGGCGGTGAGGACGAGCAGGGGTGTGGCCGTGTCGAGGATGTAGCGGGTGCGTGCGGCGGGTTGATCGGGGTCGATCGGGACGTAGGCGCCGCCCGCGGTAGCGACCGCGTACATCGCCACGACCAGGTCGATCGACCGCCGCATCGCCAGTGCCACTCGGGTTTCCGGGCCGACGCCTGCCGCGATCAGGTAGCGGGCCAGGCGGTTGACTCGGGCGTCGAAGTCGGCGTAGGTGAGGCGGGTGTCGTCGGCGACGAGGGCTACCGCGTCGGGACTGCGGGAGACGGTGGCGTCGAACAGTGACACCAGCGTCGATGTCGGATCTGCTTGGCGCGCAGTCTGATTCCAGGTGTCGAGGATCTGGGTTCGTTCGGCGGGGGCGAGCAGGTCGATGGTGTGCAGTGGGGCGCCGGGGTCGGTGACCACGGCCGTGATCAGGCGGGTGAGCCGGGCCAGGAATCCCTGCACGGTGGCGGCGTCGAACAGGTCGGTGGCGTAGGTGCAGTAGCCGGTGATGCCGGCGGGCGAGCCCTCGGCGGTGTAGCGGTCGGCGATGATCAGGTGCAGGTCGAACTGGGACAGTTCCCGGTCGAGCTCGACCGAGGACACGCTCGTGCCCGGCAGGTCCATGCGGACCTCGGCCAGGTTCTGGAACGACAGGCCGACCTGGAACAGCGGGTGGCGGGCGGTGGAGCGGGCCGGGTTGAGGACTTCCACCAGGCGTTCGAACGGGATGTCGGCGTTGGCGAAGGCGGCCAGGTCGGTGTCGCGTTGACGGGTCAGCTGTTGGGCGAAGCTCGCGGCGGGGTCGACTCGGGTGCGGAAGACCAGGGTGTTGACGAACATGCCGATGAGGTCGTCGAGGACGGCGTCGCCGCGGCCCGCGACGGGGGTGCCGATGGCGATGTCGGTGGTGCCCGACAGTTCGGCGAGCACCACGGCCAGGGCGGTGTGGACGGCCATGAACAGGGTCGCGCCGTGGGTGCGCGACAGTTCGGTGAGGGCGGCGTGGGTGGCGGTGTCGATGGTGAACGGCACCCGCCCGCCCGCGTAGGACTGGATCGCCGGGCGTGGGCGGTCGCGGGGTAGTTCGAGCTGGTCGGGCAGGTCCGCGAGGGCTTGCTGCCAGTAGGTGAGCTGGGCGGCCGCCATGGAGGTGGGGTCGGTTTCGTCGCCGAGCAGGGCTTGCTGCCAGAGGGCGTAGTCGGCGTACTGGACGGGCAGCGGTGCCCAGGTGGGGGTTTGCCCTTGCGTTCGGGCGGTGTAGGCGACGACCAGGTCTCGGGTGAGGGGGCCGCCGGAGAAGCCGTCACCGGCGATGTGGTGGACCGCCATGGCCAGGACGTAGTCGTCGGGGGCGAGTTCGAACAGGGTGGCGCGCAGGGGGACTTCGGTGGTCACGTCGAACGTCGTCGAAACCAGGTGTGTCACTGCGGTTGTCACGTCGTCGGCGGGCGGGAGGTCGCGCGGGGAGAGGTCGTGCCACGCCACGGGTCGTGCTGTGGTGTCGCTCGTGTTCTGCGCCGGGTTCAGCGTGGTGACTTCCAGGCGGGGCACGTCCGGGTGGTCCGGCGGCAGGACGACCTGGGCCGGTGCGTGGTCGGTGGAGGGGTAGACCGTGCGCAGGATCTCGTGGCGGGCAAGGAGATCGGCGAACGCCTGTTGCATCGCGGTGGTGTCGAGGGTGCCGGTCAGGCGCAGGACGACGGGGATGTTGTAGGCGGCGGTGCCGGTGTCGAAACGGTTGAGGAACCACATGCGCTGTTGGGCAGGCGAGAGCGGGATGTGGTCGGGGCGCGGCTGGGACCGCAGGACGGGGCGGCTGGCGGCGCGGGTCAGACCGGCGAGCTCGGTGGCGCATTCGGCGACCGTCGGTGCCGCGAACAGCACACGGACCGGCACCCGGATGTCGACTGCGGCGCCAAGGCGTGCGGTCAGGCGGGTGGCGAGCAGGGAGTTGCCGCCCAGGTCGAAGAAGTTGTCGTCGGCGCCCACCCGGTGCGCACCGAGGACCTCGGCGAAGATCTCGGCGACCGTTCGCTCCAGGCCCGGTGCGGGTTCACGGTAGGCGCGGGTGGTGAATTCCGGTGCGGGCAGGGCTGTTCGGTCGATCTTTCCGGTGGCCGAGAGCGGGATGCGGTCCAGGACCACCACGGCCGCGGGGACCATGTGGGCGGGCAGCATCGATGACGACCAGCGTGTGAGGGCGCTGGGATCGATATCGCGGCCGGTCACATACGCGACCAGGCTTGTTTCCCCGGCGGGGTTCTCGGCGCCGAGGGTGAGCGCGAAACTCACCTGCGGGTGGCGCAGCAGGACGGCATCGATCTCGCCCGGTTCGATACGGAAACCGCGGATCTTGATCTGGAAGTCGGTGCGGCCCAGGTATTCCAGTTCACAGGTGTCGCCGTGGACCCAGCGCACGAGGTCACCGGTGCGGTACATGCGTTCGCCGGGTTCGGCCCAGGGGCAGGCGACGAAACGGTCGGCGGTGGCGGCGCTGCGGCCACGGTAGCCGCGGGCCAGTGCGGGGCCTGCCAGGTAGAGCTCGCCGCTGGCGCCGACGGGCACCGGGTGCAAGCGGGCGTCGAGGACTACCGCGCGCACGCCGGGGACGGGGCGACCGATGGTGACGCGGTCGTCGACGTTCAGGGATGCGTAGGTCGCGCCGATGGTGGCCTCGGTGGGGCCGTAGCCGTTGAGGAAGCTGCGGCCGGGTTGCCAGGTGGACAGCAGGTCGGGGGTGGTGGCTTCGCCGCCCGCCGACACGCACAGCAGGTCGGGCAGGGCTGCCGGGTCGAGGGTGCTCAGCAGGGCGGGGGTGATGATCGTGTGGGTGACCTGCTCGGTGCGCAGCAGGTCGTCGAGGTCGGCGCCGCCGAGGGTCTCGGGTGGGGCGATGACGAGGGTGGCGCCCTGGTGGAAGGCGGTGCAGATCTCCTCGATCGACTGGTCGAAGCTCGGGGAGCACACGTGCAGCATGCGGTGGTCGTGGCGCAGGCGCATCAGGGCCGCGGAGTGGGCCACCAGCGCGCCCAAACCCGCGTGGGTGAGCGTGACGCCCTTGGGGACGCCGGTGGTGCCGGAGGTGTAGATCATGTACGCGGTGTTGGCGCGGCGCAGGGGGGTTCGGCGGTCCCGGTCGCGCACCGGGGTCGAGGCGTTCGCGGCGCTGCGGGCCTGGACTGCCGGGTCGTCGAGGACCAGCCAGCGCGCTGCTCCGGGGAGGCCGTGCGCGTGTGCGGCGACGGTGAGGCCGACGGTGGCGCCGGAGTCGGCGAGCATGTGGCGGACCCGGTCTTCGGGGTAGTTCGGGTCGACGGGGAGGTAGACGCCGCCTGCTTTGGCGATGGCCCACAGGGTCAGGATCGACTCGTAGGAACGCGGGATCGCGCAGGCCACTACTGTTTCCGGGCCGATTCCTTCGGTGATGAGAAGGCGCGCCAGGCTGGAGGAGTCCGCGTCGAGGGTGCCGTAGGTGTAGTCGGTGCCGTTGTCGCGCACTGCGATTCGGTGCTGGCCGAAACCGGTGCCGCGGACCAGGAGGGCGGGCAGCGTGCCGGTTGTCGAGGGGGCCGGGCCGTCGCCGAGACGGGTCAGGAAGGTGTATTCGGCGTGGTCGGTCAGCGGGAGGTCGCCGGTCGGGGTGTGGGGTCGGTCGGTGATCGTGGTGAGGAACCGGACGAAGCGGTTGCCGAAGGTTTCGGCTTCGTGGTCGTCGAAAAGGGTGCGGGCGAAAGACATGTCGATCGACATGCCGGACTTGGACTCGGTGACCGATAAGGCGAGCTCGGTGCCGGAATCGGAGGTGATCGCCGATGGCGGGTCGACCTGGGCTGCTGGCGGGTTCGTCGGCGAGTCGGTGCTCGTCACTCGGTCGTGGTGGGTGTACGTGAGGCAGAACTGTCCCAGGGAACTCGGGTCGACGTCGAGCAGATCGGCTAGGTCCGTGAGGGGGATGCCAGCGTGCGCGACAGCCTGGGTTTCGGTGCGGTAGGCAGGCGACAGCAGCTCGACGAACGGCAGGTTGGGATCAATTGCCGTGCGTAGCAACAGGTCTGGGTTCGACGTCGCGATCACGACGTCGTCGGAGCCGGTGAGTCGTGCGAGGAGTGCGGACAGGGCTGTGCGGACCAGGGTCGGCAGGTTCACGTTCGCGGTATCGGCGAGGTGGCGCAGGTCGCGGTGCACTGTCGGCGGGATCGCGAATCGGGTGCGGCCGTGTGTGCCCGTGTGCTCGATCTTGCTGTGGGGGCGGTGATCGAGGGGGCGGGCGTTCTTCGCGAGCGAACGGGGGGTGTGGTGATCGCCGATGGGCCGCGCGACGCGGTGGTCGGTGGGCAATGCCAGGCGGGATGGCAGGTCGGCCAGGGTTCGGCGCCAGTAGCGGGACCGGGTGATCGGGTCGGTCGGGTCGGTGGCCAGTTGCTCGGTGATGCGGGTCGCGGGAGTGTTCGGGGTGGCGACGAGGGCGTCGAGGGCGGTGCGGAGGCGGTTGGTCACCGCTTCGGCCACCGCGTCGGAGACGAGGTCGCGGCGGTATTTGAGCTGGACCTGGGTGCGGGCGCCGAGGAAGACCAGGACGGTCACCGGGTAGTGGGTGTGATCGGCGCCTTGCAGGTCGTCGATGCTCAGGTTGGCGAGCGCGCCGCCTGCCTGCTGGAGGCCTTCGACGTCGATGGGGTAGGACTCGAAAGCGAGCATGGTGTCGAACAGTTCGCCAAGGCCCGCGACCCGCTGGATCGCGCCGAGACCGAGGTGGTGGTGATCGAGCAGGGACGCCTGCTCGGCCTGGACGGCGCGGATCAGGTCGCCGACATCGCCGGTGGGTTCGATGCGCACGCGCACGGGGACCGCGTCGACGAACAGGCCGATCATGTCGCCGACACCGTCGAGCTGCGGGGGACGTCCGGAGATGGTGGCGCCGAAGACGATGTCGTCGTGGCCGGTGCTCGCGGCCACGACCAGACCCCAGGCCGTTTGGAACACGGTGTTCGGGGTGACCTCGGTGGCCGCGGCGAAGGCGGTCAGTTCCGAGGTTCGGGCGGCGTCGAGTTCGAACTCGCACAGGCCGTAGCCGGTGTCGGTCGCGGGCGGCCACGTCAGCTCGGGGGCGAGCATGGTCGTGCGCACACCGGTGAGGACCTCCGACCAGGCGCGCTCGGCGGCGGTGCGGTCCTGACGGGTCAGCCACTCGAGGTAGTCACGGTAGGGGCGCACCGGCGGGAGCGGGGTCGCGTCGCCGTGGGTGGCGTAGAGGACGAGCAGTTCCTTCATCAGCAGCGGCATGGACCAGCCGTCGAGCAGGATGTGGTGGCCGGTCAGGACGAGCAGACTGCGCCCGGTTCCGGTGGTGTAGACGGTGAACCGCAGCAGCGGCGCGATCGTCGGGTCGAAGCCTGCTTGCTGATCGGCGGCCAGCAGGGCGGGGAGGTCTTCGTCGGCGGCTTCGACGATGCGGAACGGTGCTTCGACAGCGTCGGCGACGAGCTGGACGGGGGTGCCGTCGGGGGTGTTGACGAAGGCCGCGCGCAGGTTGGCGTGGCGGGCCAGGACGGTCGCGGCGGCTCGGCGGAGGCGGTCGGTGTCCAGGTCGCCGGTCATGTCGACCATCAGCTGGATGACGTAGGCGTGGACCGATTCGTCGAGCATGTCGCCGAGGGCGAGTAGGGAATGCTGTAGCGGCGACAGCGGCAGGACGTCGGACAGGTCCGGGTGGTCTCGTCGCCAGGTGTTCAGGTCATCTTGTGAAACCTGTACCAGCGCAACGTCGGACGGGGTCAGACCGCCCGCGCATGGGTGCACGGTGTGGTCGGCCAGGGCGGTGAGCCAGCTCGTCCAGTCGTCGGCCAGTTCCTGGACTTCGGACTCGGTGAGAATGCCGGTGGCGTAGCGGAAATCCGCCTGTAGTTGCAGACCGGAGTCGGTGGCGACGGCGATCGCATTGATGTCGACGACGGTGTGCGCGGGCAAGGTGGGGTCGTAGTCGACCTCGATGCCACCGAGGTCGTCGGTGGGGAGCCAGGCGGTGTCGTCGGTGGGCCTACCTGCGGTCGTGGCCCGGCCCAGGTAGTTGAAGCCGATCTGACCGATGTTGCCCGACAACAGGTTCCGCGAATCCCGGTGTCGGCGCAACAGGCCGAAACCGATCCCGCTGTCGGGTACCGCCAGGAGCTGCTCTTTGACGGTGCGCACTGTGGCAGCCAGCGCTTCGTCGTCGAAGGTGGACGGCGTGACGGCGGACAGGTCGAGCACGACAGGGTAGACGGTGGTGAACCAGCCGACGGTGCGGGTCAGGTCCGCACCCGGGACGGCTTCCTCTTGGCGACCGTGTCCCTCGAGTCGCACCCGCAGGGTCGGTGCGTCGACGCCGCGGCGGGCACGCCAAACCCGCACCGCCAGCGCTAGGGCCGCGAGCAGGGGATGATCGGCGCCCGCACGGTACTGCGCGGGCAATGTGGTGAGCAGCGGTTCGGTGATCTCGGCGGGAATCCGCACCGTGATCGACCTCGCGCTCGCCTCGGTGTCGAGACGACGGTCGACCGGGCGGTCACCGAGCAATGGATCGGGAGCGGACAGAACCCGCTGCCAGTAGTCGAGTTCGTCAGTGCGGTCCACCGTGGACAGACCGTGCGCCCAGCGGCGGAACGAAGTCCCGACCGCAGGCAGGACGATCTCCTGGCCGGCTGCGCGCTGAGCCCAGGCGACGACGAGATCGGGCAGCAGGATTCGCCAGGAAACCCCGTCGATGACGTAATGGTGGGCGGCAACCGCGAGCAGGTCCCGGGCACCGTGTCGGCGAATCCACGTGAAGGCGATCATGCGGGCATCGGCGGGGCTCAGCGCAGACAGCGCCGAATCCATTGCCGCGCTGCCGATTCGGGTCAGCGCATCGGATTCGGCGCAGGCCGCGGGGTCGGGCGCGTCGATCTCGGTGATCAGCGAATCCACGTCGACGACGTGCGGTGCCAATACCTCCAACCGCCAGTCGTCACCGTCGGGGCGCAGGCGCGAACGCAGCATGTCGTGTCGGCGCAGCACCGCACCGATCGTCGCGACCAACCCCGCGCGATCGATGTCATCGGGCAGCGCGAGGACCATGGTTTGAGCGAAGCGGTCACTCGAACCAGCGCTCAGGTACTCGGCCAGGATCGGCGTCAACGCCACCTCACCGACGCCGGCACCGGGCAGTTCCGTCAGAATCGGCGCAGTCGGGCTGTCGCCGGCAGCGGCGATGTCGGCCAGCTTCGCGACAGTGCGGTGTTCGAAGACATCGCGGGTCGTGAAGACGATGCCCGCGGCGCGGGCGAGCGACACCAGCTGGATCGACAGAATGCTGTCGCCACCGACCGCGAAAAACGAGTCGTTCACGCCGACCGACTCGACACCGAGAACACGGGCGAACAGCTCGGCCAGTCGCGTTTGCATCGCACCCACCGGTTCGACCGCGGGCTGGGTCGCGGCAACCGGTTCGGGCAGGGCGTTGCGATCGATCTTGCCGTTGGCATTCAACGGAAGAGCGTCGAGCACGACGATCGCCGACGGCACCGCGTGTGCGGCCAGTCGAGCGGTGGCGTATTCGGTGAGCGCCACGGGATCCGCCGTATGTCCTTGCGCGGCAAGGACATAGGACACCAGCATGGTCGAGCCGGCGGGAGTTGTTCGCCCCACTGTCACCGCGAAATCGACCACGTCATGGCTGACGAGGACCGCGTCGATCTCGCCCGGTTCGATCCGCAGGCCGCGGATCTTCAACTGGGTGTCGGCGCGGCCCAGGTACTCGATCTCGCCGGTGGCGCGTAGCCGCACGAGATCGCCCGTGCGATACATCCTGGCCCCGGGCGCACCCCAACGGTCGGCGACGAAGCGCGCCGAGGTCGTCGTCGGCTGATTGCGGTAGCCGCGAGCCAGCGCGCGACCGGTCAGATACATCTCGCCGACGACCCCCGGCGGCACCGGGTTCAGGCGCGCATCCAAGATCATCGCGTGCGTGCCCTGCACGGGATTGCCGATGGTGATGGGTCGACCGGCGACCAGTTCGGCATACGACGAGAAGATGGTGGTCTCGGTGGGGCCGTAGCCGTTGAGGTACTGGCGACCGGGCTGCCATTTCGCGAGCAGTTCCGGTGTCGTGACATCGCCACCGACCGACAGTGATTCCAAGGCGTCGAGGCCGGTGGGGTCGACGGTGCCGAGGACGGCGGGCGTGATGATCGCATGGGTGACGGACTCGGCCGCCAGCAGATCAGCGAGCTCGATCCCGCCGACGACATCGGCGGGCACAACGACCAGCGTCGACCCCGTCGAGAAGGCACTGAGCCACTCGAGCACAGAAGGATCGAACCACGGCGAGCAGACGTGCAGGACACGGTGATCAGACCCGAGACGGCACCGCCGGACCGCCTCGTCGACCAGCGCGGGCAGACCGGCGGGGGTCACGGTGACACCCTTGGGCAGGCCCGTGGAACCGGAGGTGTAGATGATGTAGGCAGGGTGGTCCACGCGCAACGGTGCGAGACGGTCCGCGTCGGTGATCGGGGTAGCCGGGTGCGCGAGGGCAGCTCGGCCGAGGTCGTGCATGGTCAGCCAGGTGAGGTCATCGGGCAGATCCTCGAGGTGCGCGGTCGCGGTGATGCCCAGTGCCGCACCCGAATCGGTGATCAGATGGCGCAGACGCTGGGCGGGGTTGCGCGGATCCATCGGCACATAGACGCCACCCGCCGCGGTGATCGCCAATGCGGCGGCCACCAGGTCGAACGATCGGGGAAGGACAACGGCGACAGCGACTTCGGGACCGACACCGCGGGCGATCAGCTCACGGGCGAATCGGGCGGTCTGCTCGGCGAGCTCGCCATAGGTGATCGACTGTCCGTCGTGTCGGACCGCGATCCGGTCCCGGCCCAGCGCGCCACCGCGCGCGACCAGGTCGGGAAACAGCGTCGGGCCGGTCGTGGCGGCGGCGGCCCGTGCGGTCACGGTCGCCTCCTCCGCGGCACTGAGGAGCACGAGGTCACCGACGGGGGTCGTCGGGTGCTCGAGGGCCGCGGTCAGTAGCCGGACCAGTCGTTCGGCGAAGACCTCGACCGTCTCGTGATCGAACAACGCACTGGCGTAGGCGAATTCGGCGGTGATAGGTCCGGCGGCAGCGTTGTCGGCATCGTCCTGCCGGTCGACCCGCAACGACAGGACGAGATCACACGGCGCCGTGTGCGGCTCGGGTCCGAGCACGAACCGCACCCGTGGCCAATCATCGCGAACCGCACCATCGGGCGTCCAGGACATACCGTTTCGCGCGAACGCTCGTCGGGCGACACCAGCCGCCTCGGCCAGCAGTTCATCGACAGAATCGCCGCCACGTACCGGCAGGCGCAACACCAGGTGCGCGTCCGCGGACTTCGGGCACGCGGTGTCGATCGCGATGTCCTCGGCACCGGAGAGCCGGGCGAGCAGCACCGCGAAGACCGTGTGTGCCAGGCTGAACACCGTCGTGTCGCGCGCTCGAACGAAATCCGTCATTCGCTGATGGAGGTCGGCGGGGATCTCGAACTCGACGCGCGCGTCGGCGGTGACGGGAATCGCGGTACGCGGGCGATCGGTCGGGAGGTTCGATCCCTGCGGCAGGTTCGCCAGAACCGAACGCCAGTAGGCGGATTCCGCGATCGGGTCGTCGCGCCGGTCCAGCGTGTCCAGTAGCTGGGTGGCTGTGCGATCCGGTGTCCGGACCAAGGTGTCGAGGGTCGTGCGCAATCGGCTCGCGAGTGCCTGCGCGACGGTCGGGTCGATGACGTCGAGTCGGTACTGCACACCGACACGGATACCCGCACCCACTTCGACCGCGACCGCCACCGCATAGTGCGTGGCGTTGGCGGCCTTGATATCGACGATCTCGAGGCCGTCGATCGAGCCGTGGGCGCGCTGCAACCCTTCGGTGTCGACGGGGTAGGACTCGTAGGCCATGAGCGTGTCGAACAGTTCGTCCGCGTCGGCGGCGCGCTGGATGTCGGCCAGGCCGAGGTGGTGACCGTCGAGGAGGGCGATCTGCTCGGACTGCAACTGCGACAACAGGTTTCGCAGCGGTTCGGTCGGGTTGTAGCGGACTCGCACGGGGATGGTGTTCGCGAAAAGGCCGACCATGCTGTCGGCGCCGTCGAGTTGCGGCGGGCGGCCGGAGACCACGGCACCGAAGACGACGTCGTCGCGGCCGACCGCGCCGGCCAGCACCAGACCCCACGCCGCTTGGAACAGGGTGTTGACCGTGACGTCATTGGCCGCGGCGCAGGTGGCCAGCTCTTTGGCCTGTGCCGGTGACAGGTCGATCGTGCACGTGCCGTGGCCCTCGGCCTGCTCGGTCGGGGGTGTGACCGCGGCGGTGAGCAGGGTCGGCTCGTGGCCCGAGAGCGCTTCGCGCCAGTTCCGCAACGCGGCGGAGCGGTCCTGGTCGGCGAGCCAGGCAAGGAAGTCGCGGTAGGGGCGCACGCGCGGCAGGACTGCGGGGGCGCCGTCGGTGGCGTAGCAGAGCAGCAGTTCCCGCATCAGCACCGGCATCGACCAGCCGTCGACCAGCAGGTGGTGCGCGGTCAACACCAGGTGCATGCCGTCGGCGCGGCGGAACAGGGTGAAGCGCAGCAGCGGCGCGGTCGAGAGCTCGAAACCGATCCGCGCTTCGGCGGCCAGGAAGTGCTCGGCGTCGGTGTCCTCGGTGTCGACGATGTGCCACGGCACGGTGACACCCTCGGCCACGAAACCGACCGGGGTGCCCGCCGTCGACGAGCCGAACGCGGTGCGCAGGATCGCGTGCCGGTCCAGCACCGACTGCGCTGCCCGGCGCAGACGATCGGTGTCGACCTCGCCCGCCAGCTCGACAGCCAGCTGAACCAGATACGGGTCGGCCGGGGACACCTGGGCCAGGAACATCAGACCGAGCTGCAACGGCGCCAGCGGCCACACATCGGTCAGGTTCGGGCGTTCGCGATGCCAGCGGTCGAGCTCTGCCTGGGTGACCTGGACCAGGGGGACATCGGCGGGGGAGAGACCGCCTGCTGCGGGGTCGCGCAGGTGGTCGGCGAGGATCGTCAGGGCCGCGGTCCAGTCGTCGGCCAGCTCGCGGACCGATTCCTCGTCGAGGATCGACGAGGCGTAGGAGAACGACGCACGCAACTGCAGACCGTCGTCGGTGCTGGTCGCGAGGGCGTTGATGTCGATCACGGCGGCGGCGGGCAGCGCGGGGTCCTGCTTCGCGACGGGCTCACCCCAGTCGGCGGTGGGCAGCCAGCTGTGGTCGGCGGCATCACCGGCGGAGATACGGCCCAGGTAGTTGAAGCCGACCTGACCCAAGGGCCCCGCGAGCTGGGGCGCCGATTCCGGGTCCAGATGGCGGAGCATGCCGAAACCGATGCCCTTGTCCGGCACCGCACGCAGCTGTTCCTTGATCGCCTTCACCGCGGCGGCCGTGGCGCTGCCACCGTGCCATGCGGCGTCGTTGTCGATCTCGCTCAGGTCGAGAGCGACCGGGTACATGCTGGTGAACCAGCCGACCGTGCGGGTCAGATCAGCGCCGTCGAGCGCGGACTGCTCGCGGCCGTGGCCCTCCAAGCGGACCCGGGTCGCGGGCGCGTCGACACCACGGCGAGCCCGCCACGTGCGCACGGCCATCGCCAGGGCGGCGAGCAGACCGTCCTCGACACCGGCGCGGTACCGGGTCGGCAGGTCGGTCAGGACGGCCTGGGTGACGTCGGCGGGCACTTCGACACTGACGGTGCGCACCGTCGACGCGGTATCGGCGGGGCCGAGCGGGCGCTCACCCAGCAGCGGGTCGGGCACCGACAATGTCTGCTGCCAGTGCGTCAGTTCCTCGCGCCTGGTCGTCGCCACCTCGGTCAGACCGTGCGCCCACCGACGGAACGACGTGCCGACCGGGGGAAGTACGACACGCTGACCGGACTGCGCCCAGGCGGCGACCAAGTCCGACAACAGGATTCGCCACGAAACACCGTCGATCGCCGCGTGGTTGACCGCGACGACCAGCCCGTCCGGGCCGTCCTCGCGAACCAGCCAGGCGAAGCCGATCATCCGGTACGCCTGCGGATCCAGCGCGGCCAGCACCGATTCCATCGCGGCGTCGGCGAAGTCACCGAGGACGGCGCCCTCCGGGACATCGACCCGGGTGAGCAGGTCGTTCACATCCACCGCACCCGGCGCGAGGGTGTGCAGCTGCCACTGCCCGTCGACCTGGCGCAGACTCGAACGCAGCATGTCGTGGTGATCGATCGCCGCGGTGAGGGTGTCCACCAGGGCATTTCGATCGATATCGGCGGGCAGGGCCAGCACCATCTGCTGGGTGAACCGGCCGAACACCCGACCACCGGCCACCGAGGCGGCCAGCACCGGCGTCAACGGGATCTCGCCCACACCGCCGCCGGGCAATTCGGCCAGCGTCGGCACAGAATCCGCGCCGAGGACCGCCACCCGCGCCAACCCGGCGACGGTCCGGTGCTCGAACACCGCCTGCGGGGTGAACGAGATGCCGACATTGCGCGCCCGCGACACGAGCTGAATGGACAGAATGCTGTCGCCACCAGCGGCGAAGAACGAATCCTCGGCCCCGATCTGCTCCAGACCCAGGATCTGGGTGAACAGTTCGGCGATGGCGGTCTCGACCGGACCTTCGGGCGCGCGGGAACCGATCTGCCCGAAAACCGGTGCGGGCAGCGCGTTTCGGTCGAGCTTGCCGTTGGGGGTCAGTGGGATCTCGTCGAGGGTCATCAATATGGTCGGCACCATGTGGCCGGGCAGCGAGGTGCCGACGAAACGGGCCACGTCGTCGGTATCGATCGACATGCCATGGCAGGGCAGCACATACGACACCAATACGGTCGCGCCCGAGTCGGCTTTCGTGCCGAGGGTGACCGCGTACTCGATCGCGGGATGGGCGGTGAGGGCCGCATCGATCTCGCCGAGCTCCACGCGGAAACCGCGGATCTTCACCTGGAAGTCGGAACGGCCGAGGTATTCGAAATCGCCGTCGGCGGTACGTCGGACCAGGTCACCGGTGCGGTACATGCGAGCCTTGGTGAACGGTGAGGCGACGAAACGTTCGGCGGTGAGGGCGGGCCTGCCCTGGTACCCCTGGGCCAGAGCGGGACCGGACAGATACAGCTCACCCGCCACGCCCGCGGGAACCGGGCGCAGCCGCGAATCCAGCACTGTCGCACCGACACCGGGGAAGGCGGCACCGATGGTGATCGGCGCACCGGGCAGTAGTTCGGTGGTGCCGGTGGCGAGGATGGTGGCCTCGGTCGGGCCGTAGCCGTTGAAGAAGGCGCGGTTGCTCGCCCAGCGGTCGACGAGGGTCGAGCTGAACGCGTCGCCTGCCACGACGACAACCCGCAGCGCGTCGAGGTCGTGCGCGTCGACAGATTCCAAGGCCGCCGGGGTGATCAGCATGTGGGTCACCCGCTCGCGACGCAACAGCTCGGCGAGCTCATGGCCGCCGAACACCGTCGAAGGCGAAATCACCAGCGTGGCACCGGCATTGAAGGTCAGCAGCAGCTCGAGCACGGAGACGTCGAAGTTCGGCGAACACACGTGCAGGATGCGGTCGCCCGCACCGACCGAATAGCGTTCCCTGGCCGCCGCGACCAGGGCGCCGAGACCGGTATGGGTGACGACAACGCCCTTGGGACGGCCCGTCGAACCCGAGGTGTAGATGACATACGCCGGGTGCTGATCGGTCAGCGGGCGGACACGGTCCAGGTAGGAGATCGGGTGGGCCGGGCGCGCAGCGATGCTGTCACGGTGGGCGTCCACGTCGAGCCACTCGACGGACTCGCCCAGTTGCTCGCGGTGTGCTGTGCCGGTGAGGCCGAGAATCGTGCCGGAATCTTCGAGAAGGTAGGCGATCCGCTCCGCGGGCAGCGCCGGATCGACGGGAACGTAGGCCGCGCCGGTCTTCGCCACGGCCCACACCGCCGCCACCGATTCGATCGAACGGGTGAATCCGAGCGCGACGACATCGCCGGGGCCGATTCCTCGCTCGAGCAGGACCCTGGCCAGCTGCGACGAATACCCGTCGAGCTGGGTGTAGGTGAGCTCACGACGAGCACCGTCGACGGGGGAGTAGGCCACGGCAACCGCATCGCCCGCGGTGTCGACCGCCGCCGTCAGCAGCTGGGTGAACAGGGGAGTACTCGACTTCCGAGTGCCTCGACCGCGTGGCGCACGACGAGCTTCACGGGGTTCACGCATTCGAGTACAACGTCCTTCACTATCCGGCCCACAGCTCTGCGATGACCCACGAACCCTGTCGGATTCGGTCTACCGGGGGCGGACCAGTGTCGAACAAGCAAGAAAGGAGTCGATATCGGGGCGTTCGGCGACCATGACACCACATGTCACGGTGTCGCGACCACATGACCGGTTTGTTTACCGCCGCCAAGACCGAATCAGCCCGAAATTTGTGCTGATGGCACAATGCTTTCGACGGTTTTTGTTCAACGGACGGAAGCATTGTGGCGGCATACGGATCCCTGGTCTGGGTGGGACAAGCGCTCGCCCCCCGCGTCGACGCCATCACCGAAGACCTCATCCGGGTCACCGAGCAGATGATCCCGCTCAACGACGTCGCCGCCGACCTCGGCGAGATGCGGGCAGCCAGCATCGCGGAAAACATTGCCGCGGTGCAGTACGTCCTGGCCAACAGCATCGACCCCGCCAACGTGAGCCCACCCGCCGGAGCCGCCGCATACGCCCAGCGCCTGGCCAGACGCGGCGTGCCACTGACGATTCTGCTGCGCGCCTACGGACTGGGCCAGTACCGCATCCTCGACGCGGCGATCGGCCTGATCCTCGCCACCCCCGGCCCCGACCAACCCGCCCGGATCGCCGAACTCCTCAAATTCGCGGGGACCTACCTGGACCGGCTCAACTCGTCGATGGGCCGGATCTACGAGGCGGAACGGGATCGCTGGCTCAGCAGCCGCCAAGCCGCCCGGCAGCAGTGGATCGCGCGACTGCTCGACAACGACGATGTCGACGTCGCAGCCGCTGAGGAAGTACTGGACTACCGGCTCGACCAGTGCCATCACGCGGCCGAAGTGTGGTCGACGGTGACCGGCACCGACGCTGTGCGCGCGCTCGAGCAGGCCCGGCAACTGCTGTCCGCGGCGATGCGCACCGGCGGCACCGAATTGGTCGCAGCATCGGGGGACCGGGCGATGTGCCTCTGGTTTCCCACCGAGCAGGCATGCGCGCTCGACGAACTCACCGCGCAGCTCGAGGCCTCCGGACTACCTGTGCGCGTTGCGCTCGGCCCGGTCGGCGACGGACTGTCCGGATTCCGGCGCTCGGCCCGCAGCGCGGCACGAGCCAAGGCGCTGGTCGTCTCAGCAGGGGAGACCGCGCCCGCTGTCGTCGACTACACCGCGATCGCGCCGTTCGCGCTGCTGTCCGACGACCCCGACGAGCTGGCCGGCCTCGTCCACCGCGTCCTCGGTCCACTCGCCGTCGAGGGCGCCAAGACCGAACTCCTGCGGAACACCCTCGACGTCTTTCTCGCCGAAGCTGCCAGCTTCTCCCGCACCGCCCGCGTCCTCGGTGTCCACCGCAACACCGTCCAGTACCGCATCCAACAGGTCACCGGCCGCTACGGCATCGCGGTGGACACCGACACCTTCGAACTCCGTTTCGCCCTCGGCATCTGCCGCTGGTACCGACACGTCCTGACCCGGACAATCTGAGCCCGGACAGTTTGTGCGTCCCGCACAGCATCGATGACGGTCTGCTCCGTGACGGACGCCGCACGGGCCTTCTCACGTCACCTTGATGACGACCTTGCCCGAGGCGTGACCGTTCTCGACGGTGGCGAGGGCGGCCGTGGCATCGGAGAGCGGATGAACCGCGGTGATCACAGGTGCGAGGATTCCGTCCAGGGCCAGCCGGGCCGATCGCTCCAGGTTCTCGCGATCGAGACGACGTTCGATGAATCGCCCGCCGAGATCGGCTACGGACATATCACCCACGGCGATGACGTTGCGGGGGTCCCGAGCCAGCGCAGCGACCGTCCGCAGCGCGGTCCCGCCGACCAGGTCGACGATTCCGTCGACACCGCCCGGAGCGAGATCGCGCACCGCGGCGGCGACGTCTACGGCGGTGTAATCGATGAACCGCACCCCGATGACGTCGGCGTGCTCGCGTTTGGCGGCGCTCCCGGTGCCGAGCACCCTCAACTCGCGTGCGCGAGCCAGCCGGGCGACTGCGAGCCCGACTCCACCGCCGACCCCGTTGACCAGGATCGTGGCACCGGCCGCGAGACCGAGCTGGTCGAGCGCATCCACCGCGGTCGTCCCGGCCACCGGCAGCGTTGCCGCCACCGTCGCGGACAGACCGGCCGGGATGCGCGCGGTATTCGGCGCGGACAGCACCGTCGTCTCGGCGTAGGTGCCACCACCGGTGAGCGCGAAGCCGAAGACCGCGTCACCCACCTCGAGCCCGTCGACCTCCGCACCTAGGGCGAGCACGGTTCCCGCCGCCTCCATGCCGAGCACGAGCGGAAACGGACGGCCGCCGTCGAGCCCGGGGACCAGACCTGAGCGCAGCGCGTGATCGAGGGGATTCACACCGGCGACGTCGACCCGGATCAGCACCTCGCCGCGACCCGGCACAGGATCGGGGCGTTCGAAGAACTCCTGCACCTCGGGCCCGCCATACCTGCTGAAACCCCATGCTTGCCCCATTTTTCGCTGCCCTTCGTCCGGCCGACCCGGTGGTTCCGGGCACTACAGCAATCCTCACCCCTCACATCAATGTCAGAGGCAACCGGTCGAGAGGCAGGTCACAGCGGTCAGGCCGACCGAGCCGCTTGCTCCTGGTGCCGGGCATTGATCCTCATCAGCACATCGAGTGCTGCGCGGGTCTCGACCAGGTGCGCGATATCGGCGTCGATGCGCGCGCGCTCACGCGTCATCGTCTCGAACGCCTCCTCGACGACGGCCGGGTCACCGGGGGTCTCCACGCACGGCAGCACAGTCGCTATCACCCGGCTCGACATTCCCGCGTCGAACAGCTGCTGGATGAGCGACACGCGTTCGACCGCGGCATCGGAATAGTGGCGCTGCCCGGTGTCGGAGCGGGAGCTGGTCAGCAGACCCTGCTCCTCGTAGTACCGCAACGAGCGCGCACTCACGCCCGTGCGTTTGGACAGCTCACCGATCCGCATCCTGAAAGCCTACGTCCCGGCATGCCCCGGGTTCAGATCGCCGACGACGGAGTTCTGCGCTGGTTGGCGATGAAGCGCGCCTTCTTCTGACGGTTTCCGCACGTGTTCATGTCACACCATTTTCGGGTGCGACTCTGGCTGGTGTCGAAGAAGGCGGCTCGGCAGGTCGGCGACGCGCACAAGGCCAGTTTTCCGTCGCGTTCGCCTGCGATGATGCTGATCGCGTCGGCGGCGATGACGCCCAGGGCATCTTCCACGCAGCCGAGTTGCCAGTGCCGAGTGCGCTCAGGTGTCAAGACGGCCGACGCCCGGCCTCGAATGCTGCAGTCGTTGATGATTTGCACAGCAGACGCCGGGGGAGCGTCGTGGGTCGCGGCCGCTGTCACCGCGGTGTGAATGGATTCCCTGAGTTCCTGGGCATGTTCGAGCTGGGCGGGGGTGCAAGAGTCCACGGCGAGGCCGTTCACCGCCAGCCAGTCGATGAGTCGCTGCGGCGTGGGGATGCGCTCGACGCGGTCACCATGACGCTCTGTCAGGGTCGCCGTGAAGCTGGTCGCCAGCACACTCCCGAGGCGAAATTCAGGGAACTCGGCACGCATGGAACCACCTTAGCCGGTTGCCTGTGAGAGGGGAGAGGTGTTAGAACCATCTAAGACGGTTCTCGATATCCGTAGCCGGTTCCGCGATGTCAGGAGGTCTCATGCCCAGCGACGTACAACCATTCGAAGCCCACGCACCCGACGCCGACCTCGACGATCTGCGCGCACGCCTGGCCGCAGCCCGGCTACCGGAGCCCGAGACGGTCTACCGCGCAGCGCCCGACCCGCGCCGATGGGCGCAGGGCGTCCCGCTGGCCGACCTAGTCGACGTGGTGGACTACTGGCGTACCGAGTACAACTGGCGGTCGTTCGAAGAGCGCCTCAACCGGATCGGCCAGTACCGCACGATCATCGATGGTCTCGGAATCCACTTCCTGCACCGCCGATCCGCGCGCGCGGATGCCATTCCGCTGATCGTGACGCACGGCTGGCCGGGCAGCATCGCCGAGTTCATCGACGTAATAGACGAGCTGGCAGATCCGAAAGACCCAGCCGCACCCGCATTCCACGTAGTGGTCCCGTCACTGCCCGGCTTCGGTTACAGCGACAAGCCGACCACCACGGGGTGGGGGACCGAGAAGATCGCGGCCGCCTGGGTGGCGCTGATGGGAAGGCTCGGCTACCGCGAGTTCGCAGCCCACGGCGGCGACTGGGGAGGCAACATCACCACGGTGCTCGCCGGCAGATTCCCGGAGCACGTCCTCGGCATCCACACAACGTTCGCGGAAGGCCCGCCCGGACTGATCACAGCCGGACTCACAGCACTCGAGCGCAAGTGGACCGAGGAAACCCACGACTTCTGGCACCACCGAGCGGCATACGCGAAACAGCAGGCAACCAGACCGCAGACCATCGGCTACTCACTCGTCGACTCACCGGTCGGACTCCTCGCCTGGATCCTCGACAAGTTCGCCGAATGGTCGGACACCGAAGACAGCCCGTTCGAAAGAATCTCGAGAGACCGCATCCTCGACGACGTCACCCTGTATTGGCTGACCAGGTCCGGCTCCTCAGCGGCCCGCATCTACTACGAAAGCCACAACTCACTCGACCCCGAACTCCGAGTCGACGTGCCAACCGCAATCACCATGTACCCCCGCGACATCGAGAAGTGCCCCCGCCCTTGGGCGCAAGAGCGATACCGCCAGATCGTCCGCTGGAACGCGCCCGAAACCGGGGGACACTTCCCATCACTGGAGGTCCCTGAGTACTTCGTCAAGGACCTCCAGGAAGGCCTCTCAGCAGTCCTCGCAGGCGTAGAGTTGGTGACCCGAGGCAACAGGAGTTGACGATGTCCATACGCACCGGACCCATAGTCCGAACGGCCGCGATCGCTGTGGCAGTAGGTTCCGCCGTGCTCTTCGGCGCAGCTGGTCAAGCGTCCGCCGACGTCGAGCCCGGCGTCTACACGTCAACGACGTGGTCGGCCGGCATCGTGCTCCTGCAACGCGAAGGGCGCGTCGAAGGCGGGGACCTGGTCTTGATCGGGCGTTACCCGATCCATTCGACGCCCGACGGTGGTTACGTAGACCTGTTTCCCGGTCACCGAGTGGTGCTGATCAGCGACGGACAGGGCGGGTACAGGGGACCGGCGTATCTGGGTGGAGTGGAGATCGGCGCCATCACGCTCACGCCTCGCTGACCGATCGCAGGGTTACTTGACATAATGTGCATTATCGGCGTTTGAAGGCGGCCTGTCAGAAGGGGTTTCGCGGATGTTTGCAGTACATGCCGGGCTGCACTGCCTGCCTATTCCATTTGAACGGCGCCTCACTGAAGCCTCAACCATTTATGTCGAGCGAATGCTTCCGCCGCGTTATCGCGTGTCCAGCATGCGGGACGACAATTCGACGGAAATCTGGAAATTCTTGGGTTTTCCGATTGATGACCATTCGCGCTGAATGTGCCGATCACCGAATCTGGGTACTGTGACCTCGGCAATGTGAATCAGTCAGACGAAGGGTGACACTCCCCCTCCCCGCTTCCCCGCCCTCAATTCGTCACAGTGACGAAAGTATGGAATGTGCCTGGGTGGAGAATCTCGTTGTATTTTTGACGACAGGTCGCCGGTGGGTCCAGAATGAACTAAGCAAGCGCTTATTTCACCTACCTGAGAACGGATGCACCGTGACCGACGACGTACTCTGCAAGCGCGATCTCGAATTCCTGCTCTACGAGTGGCTCGATATCGGCGCGCTGACCAGCCGTGAACGGTTCGCGGAGCATTCGCGGGAGACGTTCGACGCGGTGCTGGAGCTGAGCGCCGACATCGCGATCAAGGAGTTCGCCCCGCACAACAAGAAGGCTGACCAGAACCAGCCGGTGATGCGTCCCGACGGCACCGTGGAGATGATCGACGAGGTCGGCCACGCCCTGGAGATCTTCGCCAAAGCCGGGCTGATGTCCGGTCAGTTCGACGAGGAACTCGGGGGCATGCAACTGCCTGCGACGATCGCGCGCGTCGCGATGGCCTGGCTGCAAGCCGCCAATGCCAGCACCGCCTCCTACCCGTTGCTCACCATGGCCAATGCCAATCTCCTCGCCGAGTACGGCACCGCGAGCCAGATCGACGAGTACGTGCGGCCGATGCTCGAGGGACGTTATTTCGGGACGATGTGTCTGTCGGAACCGCAGGCAGGCTCCTCGCTGGCCGACATCACCACCCGTGCCATCCGCCAGGACGACGGAACCTATCGCGTGGCCGGGACCAAGATGTGGATCTCGGGTGGCGATCACGAACTTTCCGACAACATCGTGCATCTCGTGCTGGCGAAAACCCCCGATGGTCCGCCCGGGATCAAGGGCATTTCGCTGTTCATCGTGCCGAAGTACCTGCCCGAAGCGAACGGCTCGAGCAGGGAACGCAATGACGTGACGCTGATCGGCCTCAATCACAAGATGGGCAACCGCGGCACCGCCAACACCCACCTCGCCTTCGGTGACGGCACCCATTCGCCCCGTGGCAAGGCCGGTGCGGTCGGGTTCCTCGTCGGGGCGGAGGGGCGTGGTCTGTCCTACATGTTCCACATGATGAACGAGGCCAGGGTCGGTGTCGGGATGCTGGCGACGGTGCTCGGCTACACGGGTTACCGCAAGTCCCTCGCCTACGCGAAGGTGCGCGCGCAGGGTCGGCCACTCGGGGTCAAAGATCCGCTGTCACCGCCTGTTCCGATCATCGAGCATCCCGATGTGCGGCGGATGCTGCTGGCTCAGAAGTCCTATGTCGAGGGCGCGATGGCATTGAACCTGTACTGCGCGCGGCTGGTCGACGACGCTGCTACCGCGCCGGAGTCCGACGCACGCGCCGCTGCCGCGTTGCTGCTCGACGTGCTGACCCCGATCGCCAAGAGCTGGCCGTCGCAGTGGTGCCTGGAAGCGAACAGCCTCGCGATCCAGGTGCACGGCGGCTATGGCTACACCACCGACTACGACGTCGAACAGCACTACCGCGACAACCGCCTCAACCCCATCCACGAGGGCACCCATGGTGTGCAGGGCTTGGATCTGCTCGGTCGCAAGGTAGTGATGCAGGGCGGTGCCGGAATGGTACTGCTGGGCGCGGAAATCGAGAAGACCATCGGTCGTGCGAGCGAGCTGGGCGGACAGGCCGCGGCTCAGGCCGAGCAGCTCGGTGCCGCGTGGACCCAGGTCGTCGATACCACGATGCGGTTGTGGTCCACCGGCGACCCTGCGGTCGCGCTCGCCAATTCGTCGCTCTACCTGGAGTCCTTCGGCCATGTCGTGATCGCGTGGATCTGGCTCGAGCAGCTCGTGGCCGCGGGCGACCGGGAAGGCTCGTTCTACGACGGCAAACGCGCCGCCGCGCGCTTCTTCTACACGTTCGAACTGCCCAAGGTCGCGCAGCAGCTCACCACTCTCGCGAGCCTGGACACCCTCCTGCTGGACACCGACCCGAACTGCCTCTGAACCGACCGGTGCCCCCGACAACGTTGTCGGGGGCACCGGGGTGAGTCAGGCGGGAATGGGTGTGAGGCGCCGGGATTCAGTTGCCTTTTCGGAACTGGTTTCGGGGGCCTCGTCAGCGTCGGCGGTGAGGTACTTGTCCGGCAACGACAGCTTCGCGATGGTGCGCAGGGTCAACCCGTACTGGCGGACGAGACTTCCCGTCGTGTACGGAAGACGGTATTCGGCGGCGAGTTTGCGCACCTCACGCTGAATTTCCGGGAGCCGGTTGCTCGGCAGGTCCGGGAACAGGTGGTGTTCGATCTGGTGGCTGAGGGTGCCGGTCATGATGCGCATCAGCGGACCGACGTCGATGTTGGCGCTGCCCAGGTACTGGCGCAGATACCATTCGCCGCGAGTCTCGCCCTCGATATCGCGCTTGGTGAACTTCTCCGCGCCGTCGGGGAAATGTCCGCAGAAGGTGACGATCTGCTCCCAGACGTTCTTGGTCAGGTTGGCGGTGATGTTGGCGCGGATCGTCGATTTCCAGTTGCGCCCGGTCAGCGCGGGGAAGATGACGTAGTCCTTGAGCAGCTGTTTTCCTGCCTTGTGGACGATCTCGTCGCGGGCTTTCAGGAAGCTCTTCTTGTCCTTCTTGCCGGCCAGGACGCGCGGAATTTCCAAGTGGTACACGCACATTCCCAGCTCGTAGAGCAGCGACACCGGGATGAGGTAGACGAAGTTGCCGAGGTGGTAGGGACGCCAGCGGCGGTCGCGGGTGATGCGCAGCAGTCCGTAGCCCTCGTCGGGGTCCATGCCGAGCACGTTGGTGAAAATGTGATGGCGGTAGTTGTGCGCTTCTTTCCAGTGCGCGGCGGGCATGGAATGGTCCCATTCCCAGGTGGTGGAGTGGATTTCCGGATCGTTCATCCAGTCCCACTGGCCGTGCATGACGTTGTGCCCGATCTCCATGTTCTCGAGCACCTTGGACAGGGTGAGCAGCCCTGTCCCCCACCACCAACTACGTTTGCGACCCGAGTCGAGCAGCACCAGCCGGGCGGCGATCTCGCAGGCCCGCTGCACACCGATGACGGTCTTGATGTATTTCGCGTCGCGCTCGCCCAAGCTGGATTCGATCTGCTCGCGCAGTGCGTCCAGTCGCTGCCCGAACTCTTCGATGTCGGTCGGCGAGAGGTGCGTGTACGCCTCGACGTCAGATATAGCCATTCGCTGTCTTCAACCCCTGTTCTGGTGCCGCCGCGCCGGGCGGTCCAGGTGAGAGTACGAACTCGGGGGCTGTTTCGGACCGGAAGTAAGTAATTAAGGAGACGTAACAGACTGATGGACCGGATTTGGTGTCATCGACTGTCGTCGGTGGCGGATCCGTAGATCTTCTCGACGTCGTCGGCGTACTTCCGCATGACCTCTGCGCGCTTGAGCGACATCTTCGGCGTCAGTTCGCCGGTCGTCTCGGTCCAGTCGACGGGCAGAATGCGGATCTTCTTGATCGCCTCGGCCTTGGACACGTTCTTATTGGTGTCGGCTATCGCCGCATCGATCTCGGCGGTGAGATCCGGGTTCGCGATCAAAGCTTCGGTGGTGGTGTCGGCGGGTAAGTTGTGGCTCTTCTTCCACGCGGGGAGCGCTTCGGGGTCGAGGGTGATCAGGGCGCCGACGAACGGGCGACCGTCACCGACCACCATCGCCTGGCTGATCAGCGGGTGGGCGCGCAGTGAGTCTTCCAGCAATCCGGGCGAGACGTTCTTTCCGCCTGCGGTGACGAGGATTTCCTTCTTGCGGCCGGTGATGGTGAGGTAGCCGTCGCGGTCGATGGTGCCGAGGTCGCCGGTGCGGAACCAGCCGTCGTCGAAGGCGTCGGCGGTGGCTTCGGGGTTGCCCCAGTACTCGTCGAAGACGACCGGACCGCGCAGCAGGAGTTCGCCGTCGGCGGCGATCTTGACGCCGTGGCCCTCGGTCGGGCGGCCGACGGTGCCGACGCGAGTGTTGGCGGGGGTGTTCACGGTAATGGCGGCCGTGGTTTCGGTGAGGCCGTAGCCCTCGTAGATGGGGATGCCGACGCCGCGGAAGAAGTGTCCGAGTCGGGCACCGAGGGGTCCGCCGCCGGAGACCGCCGCACCGCACTGTCCGCCGAGTGCGAGGCGGAGTTTGCGGTAGACGAGCTTGTCGAACAGGGTGTGCTTCAGCCGCAGAAGCACACCGGGGCCGCCGGTATCCAGGGATTCGCTCCAGGCGACTGCCGTCTCGGTGGCCAGGTCGAAGATCTTGCCCTTGCCGTCGGCGTGCGACTTCTGCTTCGCACCGTGGAAGACCTTCTCGAACACCCGCGGCACCGCGAGGATGAAGTCCGGGCGGAAGCTGCCGAACTGCTCGACCAGCGTGGACCAGTCGGAACTGAACGCGACGACCACTTTCGCATCGAGTCCTGCCAGCGTCACGGCACGCGCGAAAACGTGGGCGAGCGGCAGGAACATCAGCGTCTTGTTGCCTTCGCAGACGAACGCGCTCAGAGCGATACGGTCGGCTTTCGACTCGGCCCAGAGGTTGGCGTGCGTGAGGATCACGCCCTTGGGGCGGCCGGTGGTGCCGGAGGTGTAGATCAGGGTGGCGGGCGAGGACGCTCCGACCTGGGCGCGGCGGGTGTGGACGGCCTGGTCGTCGAGGTGGGCGCCGCGACCGGTCAGTTCGTCGACGAGGCCGTGGTCGATCTGCAGGGTTTCACGCAGCGCGGGCAGGGCGGCGGGGTCGATCTGCTCGATGACGTTGCGGTGTTTGTCGCTGTCGACGATGAGCAGTTTCGTCGCGGAATCCTGCAGGATCCACTTCGCCTGTTCGGCGGCGGAGCTGTCGTAGATGGCGACCGTGCAGCCGCCGGTGGCCCAGATCGCGTGGTCGAGTACGACCCATTCGTACCGGGTGGGGGCCATGATCGCGACGCGGTCGCCGTGTTCGATACCGGTGGCGATGAGTCCTTTCGCCACATCGGTGACCGTTCGGGCGAATTGGGCGGCGGTGACGTCGACGAGTTCGCCGCTGCCGTCGGTGACGTTGAACAGCACCGCGTGCGGTGACTGTTCGGCGTGGCGGAACACGCTGTCGGAGTTGTTCGCGTGCTCGGGAATCAGGTAGGAAGCCGGGGCTTCGAACTCCTCCATTACGGGGCCCTCCAAGGGGTTACTGCGCGGGCGCGAGGCGATGCAGCCCGCGCAGGTCGTAGGTGTTGGTCGCGACGGCACCGAGGACCAGGCCGATCGTCAGGCCGGCGAGGGTCATCCAGAGTCCCTGCGCCATACCGGCTTCCATGTGTCCGTCGAAGAACAGGATGGCGCGCACGGCCAGGTAGATCTGGTGCATGGGTTCGAAGGTGGCCATGTCGGCGATCCAGCGCGGGGTCGCTTCCAGGGGGATGGTGCCCGAGGACGACGGGATGCCGAGCACCACGAACACGATGAGGTTGATCATCAACCCCGCCGTGCCGAACGCGGCCATGACGGACAGGCCGGTGATGGCGATGGCGGCGATGGCCAGTGCGCCGTAGAGGAACAGCAGCAGCGGCCGTTCGAGCGACATGTTCAGCAGAGCGCCGATGCCGAGGAATACCGCCGAGGCGATCGGTGCGCTGATCGCGGCGATCCCCCATTTGATGAGCAGGGTGCGCCAGCGGCTGATCGGGGCGCGCGTGGCCGGTTTGTGCCAGGGGCCGTATTCGGCGGGGACGAAGCCGAGCGAGGCGTCGACCAGCGAGTTGATCATCATGGCGCCGCTGAAACCGACGATCAGCAGGACCAGGGTGTAGAAGAACGCCGCCAGGCCTTGGCCGGTGCCTTCGGGGAGCGGGTGATACGGCGTGACGACGACGTCGATCGGTGTGCTGAGCTGCAGTTGGGCGGCGCCGCTGAGCGGGGTGGTGCCGATCGCGCTCTTGACCTGGTCGGCGAGCTGGGCGCCGACGGTGGTGTTCACCTGGGTCATGGCCTGGTCGGCGATGGTTTGCATGATCTGTGCGGCGAGGGTTCCGGCGCGCGGGTTGGTGAGCACGGAGATGATCGGCTGTTCGATCTCGCCGGGGACGACGGAGGCGGTGCCGAGGATGGCGACGCGCTTGGTGAAGTCGCCGGGGATGACGATGGCGCCGTAGACCTCGCCGTTGCGCAGTTGTCGTTGGGCTTCGTTGATGCCGACTTCGCGCAGGTCGATCTTGTCGGCGGGGATGTTCTCGCGCAGCGCCGTGGTGATCTGTTCGCCGATGTCGGCGGGTTTGCCTGCGACGGTGTCGCCGACGTCCTGGTTGACCAGCGCGATCGGGAAATCGTGCAGGTGTTTCTCTGGGTCGGCGGTGTAGCCGAGGTACATGGTGCCCAGCAGCGCCGCGAGGATGGTGACCAGGGTGATCGGGGCCAGCCATTCGCGGATCGGCATGCTGCGCTGGTGGGGCGGCGCGGTGTTGTCAGTCATGGCCTTCGTCAATGTAGTCAGTGACTACAAAGTAGTCAACGCAAACATTTGGCTGGGTGTCGGATATCCTGCTCGTACCATGTCGCTGCACACCCCGTACCACCACGGAGACCTCCGCGCCGCGCTGCTGACGCGCGCCGAGGCGACATTGCGCGAAGCGGGCGTCGACGGGCTTTCGCTACGTCAGCTGGCCCGCGACACCGGGGTCAGCCATGCGGCCCCGAGTCGACATTTCCGCGACAAGCAGGCACTGCTCGACGCGCTGGCCGTCACCGGATTGCACCGTCTCGGCGCCTGTTTCGAGCAGGCGGTGATCGAAGGACCGATCACGACACGCCTGCAGACGGTCGCCTACGCCTACCTGCGATTCGCCGTCGACAATGCCGAACTCCTGCCGCTGATGTTCGCGCGCAGGCACAACCCCACCTCCGCCGACGTGCAGCAAGCCGTCGACCGCGCGTTCGCGGTCCCCATAGCGCTCATCGCCGAGGGCCAAGCCGCGGGCGAGATCGTCGCAGGCGATCCGCGACGCCTCGGGCTGTCCGCCTTGGCGGCCCTGCAGGGTTTGGCCACCTTCATCGGCTCCGGCTACACCGCCGACTTCGACTCCGAACAACTACTCGATGATCTGGTGAGCCACCTGACCCTTGGCCTACTCCCCCGGTCGAGCTGACCGATCATGTCGATGCGATTCGGTGCTTTCCACAATCGCGCGACGATTCTTCAGTGAGATATCCAGTCGAGGTTTCGACCTGCGCGAGCATCCGGCGCTGCGGTGGCGGAAGTACCTGTGGTGCAGTATGTTTCGCTTCGCCCACGAGGCCAGGGGGAATATCGCTTCGCGACCTTTCTCGCCTGTCTATTGCCTGTGGGCGGCTCTGTTCCGAACGAAGATAGGTTTCACTGACAATGACCACCACCCTCACCCAGTCTCCGGTTCTCAAGCGCAATCCGGTGCTGGTGTGGATCGTATTTCCGATCATCACGCTCGGGATCTACTTCTTCGTCTGGTACTACAAGATCCACAAGGAGATGGCCGAACAGCGGCGCGATCCCGAGGCGCCGGTCGCGGGCCCGCTGCTGGTGATGATCTTCCTCGGCTGGACCGGCATCGCCGCGCTCATCAGTTTCTGGCGGACCGGTAGCCGCATCCGCGCGACGCAGGAGAACGCCGGCCTGGAACCGTCGTGCAGCCCCGGCATCGCGTTCCTGCTGAATTTCGTCCTCGGCCTCGGCATCCTGTACTACCAGGTCGAGCTGAACAAGATCGCCGCGCTCGACAACCAGTAGCAGCGAACGGCGCCCGGATTCAGTTGGGTCCCGCGAGGATCACCGGGCGCCCGTAGCGTGGTTGGGTCGGGCGGTTGCTGTGGGGGAACAGTGCGCGGTAATTGTCGACGTCGGTGACGGACACCGGGGCCGAGTGGCGGAACACAATCCACTCGACGCCCTCGGTGCAGGGCGGTGTCGTCAGCGAGCCCTGATAGCGGAATTGGGCGAGGTCGGTCGGCACGAATCCGCGGGGGTCGACGGCGGTGACTGCTTCGGTGCGGCCGGGATGGGTCGGCGACGCGGTGAGCACTCGGCTCAGCGGCGACGGCTCTTTGTCTGCGCGCAGCAGGACCGCGAGAACGGCGAGGCGGCCAGACGCGGCGGCGTGGACGAGGTGTAGCTCCATGGCGGTCTCGGTGCCGTCGACGGTGTGCTCGCTCGGCAGGTGGAAGTGGAACTGTGTCAGGGTGAATCGGGTGCGGTCGACAACGATGGCATTGCCGGACTCGGCCGGGACACTCGCCTGGATGGTGTGACCGTTGTTGAGCAGTGACACTGCCGGGACGGGGCGGTAGTCGACCTCGATGTGGTCGGTGGGGTGAATTTCGGTGGGGCCGTCCAGGGCGATCGGCGATTGGGCGTGACCGGCCCGGCAGGTCGCGTAACCGCGGTCGAGGTCGGCCCAGTGATCGGGACCTTCGGCGTCGTAATCCCAGTGCGGTTCACCGGCCACCACCGATCCCCCACAGCCGGCCGCCGCGAGCAGTGCCAGCGCGACGAGGGCGCTGCGCCGGTTCACGACGGATCGAACAGGGCTTGCACTACGACGAACCGACACCGGCACAGCTCCTTACCAGGGTTCTGCCGTCAGCCCGGTGTCTCCGGGACGGCAGGGCACGCAATCAGCGAATCGCCCCCTCGCATGGTGTCCGATTTGTACCGAATATCCTTCTAGTGCAATCGATTTCGCGAGTGCGCGAAGACCCAGGCTATGCCGATGCTCACTACACAGGCCAGAGCCGAAGGCGGCGAGATAGGTCACACCCGGCCCGCTCTCGCACCTAAGGTCGGATCATGATCGACATCCCGGAAGCGTTCGCCCACGAGACAATCAGTCGCGAGCGCGAGCCCGGTCAGCAGTGGCTCACCGCGCTTCCCGGCTTGGCCGATGAACTGCTGCAACGTTGGTCGTGTGTCCCAGATGGGCCGATCATGCACGGCTGTATCGGGGTGGTGATCCCGGTGCGGCGCCGCGACCTACCGCCCGCGGTCATCAAGATCTCATTTCCACACCCCGGCAATGTGTTCGAGCCCGACGCCTTCGTAGCCTGGAACGGACAAGGTGCGGTGCGGCTGTTCGAACGCGACGACGAGCGGTACGCGATGCTGCTCGAACGCACAGACGGCGCCACTCTCGCCGATGTCACCGATGTCACCGATTTCGACGAGGCCGTCGGCATACTCGGCCGACTGTCACACCGACTGGCCGTCGACGCCCCGGCCGGGCTACCCCGGCTGAGCGACATCGTCGCCGACTGGACCGACGAGATCCGCACGACCGCAGCCGAACTGGGCAACCCACTCCCCCGCCGCAGCCTGGATATTGCCGCCGAGACCTTGCGCGACCTCGGCCCCGATCAGCCCGAGACCCTCGTGCACGGCGACCTCCACGACGCGAATGTCCTGCGCGGCGATCGTGAGCCCTGGCTCGCGATCGACCCCAAGGGGTACGTCGGCGACCCCGCCTACGACACGATCACCGTCATTCGCAGCCTCCGTTTCGCGCCGCTGCTGTTCGCGTCCGACCCGGCCACCGACATCCATCGCGGACTCGATCTGTTTTGCGAGGCAGCCGAAATCGACCGCGAGCGTGCGCGGCGGTGGGCGCAGGTGCGGGCGGTCAAGGCCGCGCTCTGGGGTCGTCGGCACGGTGACCCCGACTGGTTGATCCGGGCGACCGACCAGCTGGCCGAGATGCTTTTCTGAAGTAGTCGCTCACTTTTCTTGTCGGTCGTGACCGACTCGGTGACTTCCCGCCCATGTTGGGGGCGAACTCGGCTAGCGTGCGAACGATCGTGGTGTTCCCGCCGCTCTTCGGCTTCTTGTGCCGGTCGAATCTCATCCCCCTCTAGTGAGGTGCCCAGTGCAGGCCCTGCATCGAATTGTTCTACCCCTCGCGACATCGGCGTTCATCGCCGCTGCCGTCGTCGTCGCGCCGACCGCGCAGGCCGCGGGTAATTGTGGCGGCGCGGGTCAGGCTGCGGTGCAGGTCGCCGCTGCGCCGGGTGTCGTGGAAGGGCTCACGGTCGACGCCAAGGGCCGTGCGTACACCACCGATCTCGTGACCGGGCGCGTGTATCGGATCGACGCTCCCGGCTCCCGTGCCGTGGTCGTCGCGACCGTGCCCAGCGGTGGCGCCGGTGCGCTCGCTTGGACGCGCGACGACAAGCTCCTCGTCGGTTACGGAGCCGATGCCCGGGTCGTGGTCGGTGACTTGGTGCGCCAGGCAGGCATCGTGCAGGTCGATCCCGACACCGGCGCGGTGACCCCGTTCGCCACCGGACTCAGCGCCGCCAACGGCATGGACGTTGCCGCCGACGGCACCGTCTACGCCACGAACGACTTCGGCAATCTCGTCGGCCGAATCGGTGCCGACGGCGCGGTCCGAGCTGACTGGGCGCGGTTCCCCAGCGCCAACGGTGCCGTACTCGGCGCGGACGACGAATACCTCTATGTCTCACGCACTTTCGTCAACCCCGGGGTCAGCCGGATTCCCATCGCCACACCCGGCGCACCACAATCACTCCTGAATCTCGACGCCACGGCCACCCCCGACGGCCTGACGCTGGACTCGATGAACCGCCCGGTCGTCCCCCTCAACCTCTCGGGCCGCATCATCCGCGTCGACGCACCCAACCAGTACTGCGTCCTCGGCACCTCAGGCCCCCTGACCAGCGTCGTCACCTACGGCCGCGGTACCGCCGGTTTCTCCGCCGGACGACTGTTCGCCGCCACCTTCACCGGCGCCATCTACGAAGTCCCCGGCGCCTTCGACCCGAACGCCCTCACCGCCACCCCTTGACCCATCGTGCCGCTCAGGAGGCGTTGTCGGGACGGCGAGTCGTCGTCGACGTCGGCGCTCAGAAGATCGGGCTCTCGGTGGTGTAGAGGAAGCGGGTCCGGGAGCGGTCGAGAAACTTCTCCTCGTCCGCGGCGATGGTCGTGGCGTAGGTCTCGGAGCTGAACCAGCGGGCGGCGTCGGCGATGTCGTCGACCCACAGCTCGGCGACACCGTCGTAGGCGGCGGTGTCGATGCCGGGGATCTCGTCATCGGTGGGCAGGAGCTGGACGTAGCGCCGGACCGGAACCTCTCCCCCGGGCAGGCCCGCGACCATCGGGGTGTGCTTCTGCGTCCAGTAGTCCACGAACTCCTCGTGGGTGAGGTCTGCACGTCGGGTCAGGAAGACGCTGAGCTTGATCATCGAGGACTCCTAGGGGTTTGATTTTCACTTGCCTGGGCAACTCGAATGATAGGCCGAATAACTTGCCTAGGCAACTATTATTTATTGCCTAGGCAAGTAAAGTGGACTGCAGGGACGAACCGACTTCTACTGCAATGCGCCGAACCGGAATCAGTGCGCGACTCTGTTTTCCTCGTGTGCTGCCGCTCAGGAGGGGTTGTCGGGCCAGTTCTTTTCCAGCCACTGGTCCGGTTTGGGGTGGGGTACGAAACCGTAGGGGCGGTAGAGCGCGTGGGCGTCGGCGGTTGCCAGGAGCATGCGGCGTAGGCCCCAGGTGTCGGCATCGGCCATGATGCGGTCGAGGAGGAGTTTTCCGATGCCTTTGCCGCGGTGGAGTCGGTCGACGTAGACGTCGGAGAGCCAGGCGAAGGTGGTGCGGTCGGTGATCAGGCGGGCGAACGCGATCTGGGTGCCGTCGTCGAACACGCTGTAGGGCAGGGAGTTCTCCACCAGGCGTTCGATGCGTTCGCGGCTGCGGCCCAGCGCCCAGTAGGCGTCGGTGGACAGGCGGTGGTGGAGCCAGTCGAGGTCGACGGCGCCAGGATCGGTGGAGATCTCGAGCATCGGTCCAGAATAGTCAGGCCGGGCTCATTTCTAGCCCGGCCTGACGGTGCTCAGGCGCCCACGTAGTCGGCGAGGTGTTCGCCGGTGAGGGTGGAGCGGGCCTTGACGAGGTCGGCGGGGGTGCCTTCGAAGACGATCTGGCCGCCGTCGTGGCCTGCGCCGGGGCCCAGGTCGATGATCCAGTCGGCGTGGGCCATCACGGCCTGGTGGTGTTCGACGACGATGACGGACTTGCCCGCTTCGACGAGGCGGTCGAGCAGGCCGAGGAGCTGTTCGACGTCGGCCAGGTGCAAGCCGGTGGTGGGTTCGTCGAGGATGTAGGTGCCGCCCTTGTCGGACATGTGCGTGGCCAGTTTCAGGCGCTGGCGTTCGCCGCCGGACAGGGTGGTGAGTGGCTGGCCGATGGTGAGGTAGCCGAGGCCCACTTCGCTGAGGTGGGTGAGGATCTTGTGGGCGGCGGGGGTGCGGGCTTCGCCTTCGCCGAAGAAGTCGCGTGCTTCCTCCACCGGCATGGACAGGACGTCGCTGATGTTCTTGCCCGCGAACCGCAGTTCGAGCACGTCGGCTTGGAAACGCTTGCCCTCACACACCTCGCACCTGGTCGAGACGCCCGCCATCATCGCCAGATCGGTGTAGACCACGCCGGCACCGTTGCAGTTGGGGCAGGCGCCTTCGGAATTGGCGCTGAACAGAGCGGGTTTGGCGCCGGTGGCCTTGGCGAAGGCTTTGCGGATGTGATCGAGAAGGCCGGTGTAGGTGGCGGGGTTGGAGCGGCGCGAACCCTTGATCGGAGCCTGGTCGATGGAGATGACGCCTTCGTCGATGGGGATCGAGCCGTGGACCAGGGAGCTCTTGCCCGAACCCGCGACGCCGGTGATCGCGACCAACACGCCGAGGGGGATGTCGACGTCGACCTTGTTCAGGTTGTTGGCTACCGCGCCGCGAATCTTCAAGGCGCCGTTCGACTTTCGCACGGAGTCCTTGACCGCGGCACGGTCGTCGAAGTGGCGGCCGGTCACGGTGTCGCTCTTGCGCAGGCCGTCGACGGTGCCTTCGAAGCAGATGGTGCCGCCCTTGGAACCCGCGGCGGGGCCGATGTCGACGATGTGGTCGGCGATGGCGATGGTCTCGGGCTTGTGTTCGACCACCAGGACCGTGTTGCCCTTGTCGCGCAGGCGCAGCAGCAGGCCGTTCATGCGCTGGATGTCGTGCGGGTGCAGGCCGGCGGTCGGCTCGTCGAACACGTAGGTGACGTCGGTGAGCGAGGAACCGAGGTGGCGAATCATCTTGACGCGCTGAGCTTCACCGCCGGACAGCGTGCCCGACGGGCGCGACAGCGACAGGTAACCCAGGCCGATCTCGACGAAGGAATCGAGGGTTTGGCGCAGCGACTCGAGCAGCGGGGCGACCGAGGGGTCTTCGATGTCCTTGACCCATTCGGCCAGGTCGGTGATCTGCATGGCGCACGCGTCGGCGATGCTCAGACCCTTGATCTTCGACGAGCGCGCGGCCTCGGACAGGCGGGTCCCGTCGCAGTCCGGGCAGGTGCCGAAGGTGACCGCGCGCTCGACGAACGCGCGCACATGCGGCTGCAGGGAATCAATGTCCTTGGACAGCATCGACTTTCGCAGCTTGGGGATCAGACCTTCGTAGGTGAGGTTGATACCTTCGACCTTGACCTTGGTCGGCTCCTTGTACAGCAGGTCGGCGAGCTGCTTCTTGGTGTACTTCTTGATCGGCTTGGCCGGGTCGAAGAAGCCGGAACCCTTGAAGATTCGCCCCATCCAGCCGTCCATGCTGTAACCGGGGATCTTGAACGGGCCGTCGTCGAGGGACAGGTTCTCGTCGTAGAGCTCGGTGAGGTCGATGTCGTTGATCAGGCCTTTGCCTTCACAGGTGGGACACATGCCGCCGGTGATGGAGAAGCTGCGCCGTTCCTTGACGGTGACCCCGTTCTTCTCCACCTCGACCGCGCCCGCACCGCTGATCGAGGCGATGTTGAACGAGAACGCCTGCGAGGAACCGATGTGCGGGTCGCCGAGGCGGCTGAACAGGATGCGCAGCATGGCGTTGGCGTCGGTGACGGTGCCGACGGTGGAGCGCGGGTTGGCGCCGAGACGCGACTGGTCGACGAGGATCGCGGTGGTCAGCCCCTCGAGCACGTCGACGTCGGGCCGGGACTGACTGGGCATGAAACCCTGCACGAACGCGCTGTAGGTCTCGTTGATCAGACGCTGCGATTCGGCGGCGATGGTGCCGAAGACCAGCGAGCTCTTGCCCGAACCGGACACCCCGGTGAAGACGGTGAGCCTGCGCTTGGGGATCTCGATGCTCACATCGCGCAGGTTGTTGACCCGCGCGCCGTGCACGCGGATCAGATCATGGCTGTCCGCGGGCTCGATGGTCTTGTTGGCCGTGCTCATGGGTCTCCCTCGATCAGTCGACATCGCCGAAGTACGAATCTACCGGCGCGGGGACCTACTTGGCCTGCTGGATGCGGACCATGTTTCCGGCGGGGTCGCGGAAGGCGCAGTCGCGGATGCCATAGGGCTGATCGGTGGGTTCCTGCACGACCTCGATATCTCCTGCCTGCAGCTTCTCGAACAGGCCGTCGAGGTCTTCGGTGGCGAGGTTGATCGCGGCGTAGGTGCCCTTGGCCATCATCTCGCCGATCACGCGGCGTTCCTCGTCGGTGATGCCGGGGTCGGCGGCCGGTGGGTGCAGCACGATGGAGGTGTCGGGCTGGCCCGCCGGGCCCACGGTGATCCAGCGCATGCCGTTGTAGCCGACATCGTTGCGGACTTCGAACCCGAGCGCGTCGCGGTAGAAGGCGAGGGCGGCGTCGGGGTCGTCCTGGGGCAGGTAGGTCTGGTGAATGGTGAGGTTCATGACGACCACGCTAATCACCGGTCACCAGCCGACGCTTCTCGATTCCTGATCGGTCTGGTCACCTTCTTGACCACGCACGACGGCATGCCCGCGGTCTGCTGGTCCTGCTGCTGTTTGTAGACACTGGGCGGCACACCGACGAGTTCGGTGAACCGGGTACTGAAGGTGCCCAGCGACGACGAGCCGACCGCGAAACACACGTCGGTGACGCTCAGGTCGCCACGGCGAAGCAAGGCCATGGCCCGTTCGATGCGGCGCGTCATCAAATAGGAGTACGGCGATTCCCCGTAAGCCAGACGGAACTGCCGACTGAGATGCCCGGCGGACATGTGGACGCCGCGAGCGAGCGCCTCGACGTCGAGTGGCTGGGCGTATTCGCGGTCGATGCGGTCACGCACGCGACGCAACAGCGCGAGATCGCGCAGATGCTGTGGTTTCGCGGGTGTACCGGTCACCTGTGCGATCTTCCCACGTCGGGCGAAACGCAGACCAGGTCAGGTGTCGAGGACGTGGGTGAGTTCGGCACGGAAGTGGGGGCAGGTGCGGAAGTCCTCGGCGTCACAGTCGAGGACGTGGGTGACCGCGTCGAGGGCGGCGCGGGTGCGCGCGATCCGGTCGGCGAGGCGGTCGCGGTGGGACTCGAGCACCTCGCGCCGGGTGGTGCGGTCCGGGGCGCGTAGGAACAGGACGGCGAGATCGTCGAGGGATAACCCGGCCTTCTTGCCGAGCACGATCATCGCGATCGTGTCGATGTCGGCGCTGCGGTAGTAGCGGCGGCCGGCCGAGTCACGGGGTGGGCAGAGCAGTCCGCAGTCTTCCCAGTGGCGCAGAACGTGGGTCGCGAGACCGAACCGCGCCGCCACCGCACCGATCGTGGTGTGTTCCTCGGCCATCGCCCGAGCCTATGCGGTGGCGCGGTAGCAGGTGATCACCGCGACGGGATGCCAAGGGAGGCGGATGGTTTCGGTTTCCACTGCGCCGAAGACCGCATCGAGGGCGCGGCGGATCTCGCGGGTTCGGGTGAAGCGGAAGTCGTACAGGGCGGCGGCGCCGCCAGGGCGCAGTACTCGATGCAGTTCGGTGACGGCGGACGGCAGGTCGGGCCATTCGTGCATGCTCAGACTCGAGACGGCCGTGTCGACACTCGCATCGGGATGGGGCAGGTCGGCGACGTCGGCCACCGCCAGTTCGACCGGGTACTCGGCGAGGTTGCGGCGGGCGATGTCGATCATGTGCGGGGACAGGTCGATGCCGTGCAGCCGCAGGTCGGGCCGTCGGGTTGCCAAGTAGGACAGCAGCTTTCCCGGTCCGGTGCCGAGGTCGATGACGGTGGCCGAGTGGGCAGAGCGAGTATCGATGTCAGTGGCTATCCGGCGGTACAGGCCGGTGAGGAGTCGGGTGGCGCGGCGGTCGTAGCCGAGGCTCTGTTCGTATCCGAAGGTGGTCATGGGACCACGGTGGCTGTTCAGGTCGACGTGAAGTCAAGCTCTCCGGTCGGGCGGACTGCCGCAGTGCGGCCAGGGGCTTGCTGGAATTGCCAGTACAGGTTGGTGTGGGCGATGACTTCTTCGGGTTTCGGTGCGCCCCACCGGGTTTTGTCGCCTGCGGTGTGGGCGTCGGCGACGAGGGTGACGTCGTAGCCGCGGACGAAGGCCCCATGGATGGTAGACCGGATGCAGGCGTCGGATTCCGCGCCCGTCACCACCAGGTGACCGGCTCGCGCGGCGGCGAGCACGTCCTCGAGGGCGGTGTCCTCGAACGAATCGCCGTAGTGCTTGGGGACCAGCTCTTCGGTATCGGCCCGGGTGAGCTCGGGGACGTATTGCCAGGGCTCGGTGCCTTCGACCAGGTCTTCGGACGAGTGCTGGATCCAGATGACCGGGATCTGGGCGATGCGTGCCCGATCGACGAGGGCGGCGATATTGGCGACGACCTCGTTTCGCAGCGGAGCTTCGTCGACGACGCCGTTCTGGACGTCGACGACGAGCAGGGCGGTGTTCGGGCGATCGGGCAGTGTGGTCATGGCGAATCCTCGAAGACGGTCAGAGCGGGCGCAGGACGACGATGCCGGGAATGGTGGACAGGTAGTCGGCCAGCGGGGTGTCGACGACCTGGTTGTTCGCGGCGAGGGAGGAGGCGTTGCGGAAGACGGGACCGGTGGGGGTTTGGACGATGATGCCGACGTGGGTGACGTCGAGCCCGGCTTCGGGGGTGTAGGCACCGAGATAGTCGCCCGTGCGCAGGGCCGCCTGCACTCCCCCATCGACAGCACCCGAGGGAATCTGTGTGATGGCCCGGTCCACCACGGGGACGCCAGGTACGTACAACCCTCCGTCGGCCTTCGCGTTGAGGTGCTTGGTCGTGGTGACTGCGGCGGGGCTCAGACTCGCGGTGATGTCAGTGGCGGCGCGGCGTTCGCGGGTGGCCCAGTCGGTGAAAAAGTGCTTGCGCTGGGCGAATTCGACCTGGCCATCGATGTAGCGGTCGGCGACGAGTTCGTTGACGAACTGGTCGCGGTCGGCGGCGCGGGAAGCGGCGTCGATGTAGTCGAGGAAGGTGAAGCAGTCCACGCGGCGCAGGTCGACGACCAGTTGTTCGCGTTCCGTCGCGGAGCCGACCAGCATGTTCGCCCCGTAGGGGGTGCCGAGTAAGCGAGCCGAGAGTCTTTCGATCAGCTCGGGTCTGTTGCTGCTGCCCGTTTCGGCGCGCACGGCGAGCAATTCGTCGATCTTGCGCATAGAGGTCTCGTCGATGACGGCAGGGTAGGCCAGTGCAGGCGCACCCGCGCACAGCAGCGCGGCGAGCACGAGCAGTATCCGGACGATGATGCGCAAGACGCCTCCAGCTGGCCACGGTCGATCGGTGCGAGCGTTGTCCACCGTAACCGACACCGCCGACAGGTTGGCCTTGTCAGGCCGCGCGACCACGACGAAGGTGGAGCACAGCGGACCCGGACGGCGACGATGCCGAATATTCGCGAATGGTAACGTCACGGCCTTTTATGACAGTGTTCGCGTATCGTTTTCGCAGGTAGTCCGTGTTCGCGGCGAGTTCGCGACGGGGTTGCTCCCCGTGGTGTCGTGGATGTGGTTCGTGCAGACGTCGACCATTGGCCCGTCCGGGCGGAAGGGATGCCGAAATGCGTGCGTTGACAGTGGTTCCCATGCAGAAGCAATCACTGAAAGTGGAGGATGTGCCCGACCCGGTCGTCGGCCCCGGCGAACTACTCGTCGACGGGATCTCGCTGGGGATCTGCGGTACCGACCGCGATATCGCGCAGGGCAACTACGGGTGGCTGCCCCCCGGCAAGTCACGGATGGTCCTCGGCCACGAATCGCTGGGCCGGGTCAAGACCGCACCCGCGGGCAGCAAGTTCGCCGCGGGCGATCTCGTGGTCGGGATCGTGCGCAGGCCGGACCCGGTGCCCTGTGGTGCGTGCGCGCGCGGCGAATGGGATATGTGCCGCAACGGAATGTATGTCGAGCGTGGGATCAAGGAGATCGACGGATACGGGTCGACCGCCTGGACCGTGCGCGAGGACTTCGCGGTGAAACTCGATCCGAAGCTGGAGAAGGTCGGGGTGCTGTTGGAACCGACGACCGTGGTGGCCAAGGCGTGGGATCAGATCGAGAAGATCAACAACCGGGCCTGGTTCGACCCTCGCAAGGTGTTGGTCACCGGCGCCGGGCCCATCGGGTTGCTCGCGGCGCTGCTCGGCGCCGAGCGAGGGCTCGAGGTCCACGTGCTCGACCGCACAACCGGTGGGGTGAAAGAGGAACTCGTGGAAGCGTTGGGTGCCACCTTCCACACGGGAACGGCAGCTGCGGTGGCGAAGGAGATCCAGCCCGACATCGTGATCGAGGCGACCGGCGCGCCCGCGGTGGCGTTGCAGGCGATGGAGATCAACAACCCCGGCGTGATCATCTGCCTGACCGGGGTGTCGACGCCCGGTGTCGACAGTGAGGTCGACGTGGGGGGCTTGAACCGCAACATCGTGCTCGACAACGCGGTGGTGTTCGGTTCGGTGAACGCGAACCGCCACCACTACGAGCAGGGCGCGCAAGCCCTCGCCAAGGCCGACGAGTCCTGGCTGGAACGGCTGATCACCCGGCGGCTGCCCCTGGAAAAGGCCCTCGAAGCGTTCGGTCCCGGCGGCGACGACATCAAGGTCGTCATCGACCTGGCCTGACCCGCCCCAACGAGGTCCGCGGTGGTCAGTCGACCGCCGCGGACCCGGCCGGAGGCACCGCGCAACCATCTGGGCCGCAGGTGTCACCGTCGGCGATGACCTGCGGGGCAGGTCGATCGTTCCACGCGGTATTCAGTGCGCGGGTGAAGGTTTCGGCCGGCTGCGCACCCGAGACCGCGTACTTGCCGTCGAAGACGAAGAACGGCACACCGGTCGCACCGAGTGCGGCAGCCTCGGCCTCGTCACGGCGAACCGCGTCGGCGTAGGCATCGGGATCGGCCAGCACCGCGCGCACGGAATTCTCGTCGAGTCCGGCGCGCACCGCCAGCGCGACAAGGCGTTCGGTGTCACCGAAGACCGGTTCGGGTTCGGCGAAATTGCCCGCGTACAGCGCGTCGAGCATGGCTTCCTGTTTGCCCTGGTCGAGGGCGTAGTGCAGGAGTCGGTGCATATCGAAGCTGTTGCCGGAGTCGCGCCCGGAGGTTTGGTAGGGCAGGCCCATGGCCGCGGCTTGGGCGCCGATGCCGCGTTCGTTGGCGGCGGCCTGATCGACGGTGATGCCGTATTTCGCGGCGATCGCCGGAATGACCGGGCGGGTGGATCCTTCGGGCAGCGTCGGATCGAGCTCGAAGGAGCGGTGCACCACGTCGACCTCGTCACGGTGCGCGAAGTCGGCCAGTGCTTCTTCGAAGCGGGCCTTGCCCAGGTAGCAGAACGGGCAGTTGATGTCGGTCCAGATCTCTACTCTGGTAGTCAAGCGGGCCTCCTCCGGCACACGAACATCCGGCGGGGTCCGCCGGGATCAATCTGGACAAGCGTTCGAATTACTGGGGTTATAACGCTGGCAACGAAGCCGCTATTCCCCTGGTGCGTCCGGGCATAACAGGACGAGCACGAAGGAACTGATGGCGATCGATCGACGACGGGGGTGGGTTCAGGTGCCCGAAGGATTGACAGTGCCCCGCGCACTCGGTGGACTCTGGGCGGTCCGACACGCCCAGAGCGAGGCCAACGCCTGGTACGCCGACCCGGCAACCGAGCAGCGACCGATGCCGGGCACCGACTCCGGGGTGGACCTGACCGAGTACGGGCACTGGCAGGCGGAGTGCCTCGGCGACTGGCTGGCGGGCTTGGCCGGCGTGCAGCGGCCCACGCTGGTGGTCTGCTCCCCCTACCTGCGCACCAGGGTCACCTGGGCAGTGATGGCCGAAGCCGCCACCACCCGCAACCGACACCTGCGTCCGATCCGCACCCTGGTCGACGAACGATTACGCGATCGCGAGATGGGCGTATTCGAACTGCACCCCTACCGGGCGATCCGGCGACGCGCCCCCGAGGAAGCTGCACGCCGCGAACACGTCGGCAACTGGGTCTATCGCCCGCCGGGCGGGGAATCGCTGGCCGACGTGGCGGTCCGGGTACGCAGTTTCCTCGACGAACTGGATGTGGTCGCCGCGGGCGAACAGGTACTGGTGGTAACCCACGACGCGGTGGTGCTGTCGTTGCGCTACATCCTCGATGGACTCGGTGCGCCCGTACCGGATTCGCTCGAGCCGGTGCCCAACGCGTCGGTGTCGCAGTGGCGGCGTGAAGGTCCGCGGCTGGCCCTGCGGGTGTGGGGATCGGTCGATCATCTGACGGTAGACGAGGTGACAGGACCGGACTCACTGGACGAACAGGCAGGTTGAGGCCTCGCGCGTGTCTGCGGGACAGGCAACCGAGGCCCACTACATTGGCGGCATGTCGAACCTGAGCGAAGCGAACGACAACGCATCGAAGCAGGACCAGTCCCGGTCGACGGCGGCGGGATCCGGCGACCGGCAGATCGAGGCGGCACTGGAATTCCTCGCCGAATTGGCAACCTCGACACTGGAATCCGGCTACGCCACCGAAGCGTCGATGCTGATGGTGAAGTCGTGCGCCGGGGCATGGGGACTGCGCGAGGTGACAGTGAGCAGTCTCGGTCGCGTGGTGATCGTGCAGTGCGCCGACGGCGACGGTCTCGTCCTGTCCCGCGTGGCCGAGGCATCGTCGTTGGACAGCTACGACTGCGACCGGATGCGACGGATCAAAGACGTTGTCCGACAGACGGTTACCGACAACCTCACGCCCGTCGACGCGTGCGACCGGCTGAAGAAGGCCGACATCGGCCCGCAACCGTTTCCGTGGTGGTCGGTACAGGCAGGCGGAGTGCTGCTGGCGTTCTGTATCTGCCTGCAGATCGGCGGCAGCCCGCCGGCCGCGCTGCTGGCCGCGGGCACCCAGCTCATCGTGAACCTGAGCGGGCGCGGATTCGGCGCCCACCATGTGCCGAAGTTCGTCGCCGTGGCGGTGCAGGCGGCGATGGCGGGCGCGCTGGGTGGAACGTTTCATCTGATCGGCTGGCTGTCGGTGGCCCAGGCCGCCACGGTGATCGCCACCGCCTGGGTGCTGATAGCGCCACTGCCACAATTGATCTCGACCGCGATCGACGTGGTCAGCGCCGACAGTCTGACCGCGTTGGCCCGCGCCTTGGGCGCGGCGTTGATCATCGGCGGGATCGTGCTCGGCGGTCTGCTGACCCTGGCCCTGGCGTGGCGTTTCGATCTGGGGATCGCCAGCGACGCGACGTTGCCCACGTTGCCCGTGTGGTTGGGCATTATTTTCGCGATCCTCGGCGCGATCGGCAACGCGCTGTTCAATGTGGGTGGGCGCGGTCTGCTGTTTCCCGCGGCGGTGGCCGGGTTGGTGACAGCGTCGGTGAACCAGACATTGATCCATGTGGGGCACATGCCCGCGGCGTGGGCGGGCCCGCTCGCGGCGGTCGTGTTGGGTTTCCTCGCCGCGGCGAGCGCGGAGCGGTTGCGGTTGCCGATGTCGGCGTTGGCGCTGGTCGGGATCACCGGTGCGTTGCTGCCGGGTCTGATCGTGTGTCAGGGGTTGATCCTGTCGGTGTACAAGGTGTCGGGGATCGGGTATTTCGCGCAGGCGGCGGCGGTGTGTGTGGCGCTGGGTCTCGGTGCGAGCTTCGGGGTGTACCTGTGGTCGGTGTCGGCGCGGCGACCGTGGGCGGCGACGACCGACTGATCGGTCCGCCGAGTGGGAGAATGCACGCGTGGATATCGCGATCGGTCTGGTAGTCCTCATCGGCTCGGCGACCGCGCTGGCGGCGCTGGCGCGAAGATTCGGCGTATCGGAGCCGCTGGTCCTGACCTTGGCCGGGGTCGCAGCGTCGTATCTGCCGATGGTGCCGCAGGTACACCTGGAACCTGAGGTGGTGCTGCTGGGCCTGCTGCCGCCGCTGCTCTACACCGCCGCGCTACGGACCTCACTGGTCGATTTCAAAGACAACCTGCGCACCATCGCCTCGCTGTCGGTCGGGTTGGTGCTGTTCAGCACGTTCGCGGTGGCGCTGGTGGTGTGGTGGTTGCTGCCGGTACCGTTCGCGGCCGCGGTCGCCCTCGGTGCGGTGGTCGCTCCCCCGGACGCCGTGGCCGCGACCGCGGTGGCGCGCCGCACCGGGATGCCGCGCAGCATCGTGACGGTGCTCGAGGACGAGTCGCTGTTCAACGACGCGACCGCGCTGGTGGCGTTGCGTTCGGCGATCGCGGCGATGGCCGGTGCGGTGACGGTGTGGCAGATCGGCGGCGATTTCCTGATCGCGGCCGTCGGCGGCGCGGTCATCGGGGCCGCGGTGGCGGCGGTGCTGGCGATGCTGCGCAGGCGGATCACCGATCCGGTGCTCGACACGTCGGTGTCGCTGCTGGCGCCGTTCGTGGCGTACCTGCCTGCCGAGCACTTTCACGCCTCGGGTGTGATCGCCGTGGTGACCTGCGGGATGATCCTCGGCCACGGTGCGCAACGCTGGCAGGGCGCGGCATCACGGGTCGCCGAGCGCACCAATTGGCGCACCATCCAGTTCATTCTGGAGAGCGCGGTGTTCCTGATCATCGGGTTGCAGGTGCGCTGGATCGTCGAAGGCGCCTGGCACAGCGGACTCGACCACGCCACCCTCATCGTCACCGCGATCGCGGTACTGGCCGCGGTGATGCTGGCCCGGCCGATCTGGGTGTTCACACCGGTCCTGGTGGCCAGACTCTTCGGGCGCACCACCGAGCCGTTGAGCCATGCGGCGGTGGTGTCCTGGGCTGGGATGCGCGGCGTGGTCACCTTGGCCGCGGTACTGCTGCTGCCCGATTCGACTCCCCAACTCCCGGTGCTGGAACTGCTGGCCCTGGTGGTGGTCGGTGGCACGCTGCTCGTCCAGGGCAGTTCGTTGCCGTGGCTGGTGCGGTTGCTGCGATTGCGCGGGCCCAGCCGCGAAGAGGACGCGCTCGCGAAAGCCGATCTGCTGCAACAGGCTTCGACCGCGGGTTTGGCCGAACTTGACCGCCAGGTCGGACCGAACACCCCGCAACCGGTGATCGAGTCGCTGCGGCAACGACTCACCTGGCGTTCCAACGCCGCCTGGGAACGATTGGGCCGCCCCGAAGCCGAACTGGTGACACCGACCGCCGAGTACCGGCGACTGCGCCTGGCGATGTTGCGTGCCGAACGTGACGCGGTGCTGAAGGTGCGCGACAAGGGAGCCGCCGATTACGAAGTGCTCCAACATGTCTTCGCCCAGCTCGACCTCGAGGAATCGATCATCGACCGCTTCGACGAAGACGATGACGAGCGCCGCGCCGAACCGCTGTCGACCGCGGCAGGCGCGCAGGGCTGCGTGCACCTGGACGAGGCGCCGCTACTGGCCCAACCGCCCGCCGGGGACCTGGTGTGCCAACAGTGCCTCGACGAGGGGTTGCAGTGGGTGCACCTGCGAATGTGCACCGCCTGCGGCAACATCGGCTGCTGCGAGTCCTCGATCGGCAACCACGCCGACGCCCACTTCCGGTCCACGGACCATCCGGTGATGCGCAGCGTGGAACCCGGCGAGCAGTGGCGCTGGTGCTACGTCGACCACCTGCTCGGCTAGTGACTCAGCCGCGGTGGGAGTAGATCAGGCGGGCGTACTCGGCGAGCAGGTGGTCGAGTTCGGTGGATTCGCCTGCGGCAGCGAGCTGTTGGTAGCCGATGATCATCGCCATCCCGAATTCGGTGACGACGGTGGCCGTGTCGGTGTCGCCGACAACACCGTCGATCACGCGATGCACGGTGCGCCTGCGTGATTCGTCGACCCGCTTGATCGTGACGTGTACCGATTCGTCGTTGGCCGCCCAGGCGCGCAGTGCGGCTTCGGCGCCGTGTTCGAGTCCGCTGGCGAGCACCGACATGGCGCGCACGTCGGCATCGGCATCACCGTGGCCGACGTCGAGCGCGCGTAGCTCGACCATCTGACGGTTCTCCCAGTGTTCGAGCAGGGTGTCGACAAAGCCCTGCCAGGAACCGAAGTGGTGATAGAACGAGCCGCTGGTGACGCCGAGGCGACGGCACAGCACCCCGATGTTGAGACCTTTGAAACCGAACTCTGCGAGCACCGCCACCGCGGTGTCGAAGTACTGCTCCTTGGTGACCACTCGGGACATCGCGATGCCGTTCTGTTCGTGCGGGCAGGGCTGAAGAATGCGAACAGTACCCCATCGTATCGAGCCCCCGCGTCTACGTAACGTTGTCTATGTTGCGCTCCGATCGGCCCGCCCGACCCTGAAATGCCAAGTGGCGGAACGAAATACGTGCGCAGAGCCCGAAAACCGCATCCGGATGGAATAGCAGAGCAGACGCTCTGTAAACTATTGTTCATGCCGAGACCGCGCACGCACGACCCGCAGACGGTCCTGGACGCCGCCGAGAACCTCGCGGCCCGTTCCGGACCCGCCGCGGTGACGGTGCGCGCAGTCGCCGCCGCGACTGGAGTATCCAATGGCGCGCTCTATCACACATTTCAGTCGCGCCAGGTTGTGCTGGCGCACACCTGGTTACGCGCCGCGCACCGATTCCTCGACCTCCAGACCGCCGACATCGACCGCGCCGTCACCGCCGCCGACCACGACATCCGCATCGACGCGGTCCTCGACGCCGCCGAAGCACCCGCGAGACTGGCCGAAAAGCACCCCGACTCCGCGCGCCTGCTCCTCCTTGTCGACCGCGCCGAACTCCTCGCCGGTGACATCCCGCCCGCACTCGCCCAGGAGATCGCCGACACCGAGAAGGCCCTCATTGCCGCGCTCAATCGTCTCGCGCGCACCCTGTGGGGTCGTGCCGATCGGCGCGGCGTCGCCACCGTCACCACCTGCCTGGTAGACCTGCCCACCGCGCTGCTGCTGCGCCGCGACCGGCTCACCGACCCCCTGGCCCGTGCCCAGCTGCGTGCTGCCGTACGTGCCGTCCTCGACCTCGGTCCCCACTGAAAGGCAAACCCCGTGCCCACACTGCGCCACCATGATTCGATCGCCGTCCTCGACCTGGGCGAGGGCGAGAACCGCTTCTCCCCGGACTACCTCACCGAACTGCACACCCACCTCGACACCGTCGTCGCCGAGGGCGCCCACGCCCTGGTGACCACCGCGACCGGCAAGATCTACTCCAACGGCCTCGACCTGGACTGGCTCGCGGCAAATGGTGACCGGGCCGCCGAATACGTCGCCTCGATCCACACCCTGTTCGCCCGGGTCCTCACCCTGCCCATGCCGACGGCCGCCGCGATCGGCGGACACGCCTTCGGGGCGGGCGCGATGGTGGCGATGGCACACGACTACCGGGTGATGCGCGCCGACCGCGGCTACTTCTGCTTCCCCGAGGCCGATATCCGCATCCCGTTCACCAACGGCATGGCCGCGCTCATCCAGGCCAAGGTGACCCCCAAGACCGCCATCGCCGCCATGACGACGGGTCGCCGTTTCGGTGGGCCCGACGCGCTGGCCGTGGATCTGGTCGACGCCACCGCCGCCGAAGGCGAAGTCCTCGACGCCGCACTGGCTTTGGTCGCACCGCTGGGCGGCAAGGATCAGCCCACGATGACAGCCATCAAATCGGTGATGTTCGCCGACGTCCTCGACGCGCTGCGCACCCGCGACTGAATCACGGCAACCGGGGGCCCTTGCCCAGATAGATGTCACCGCGATCATCGCCTGCCCAACCACCCCCGGTGTAGTCGCCGAGCACGAAACACGCGTCACAGAACTGCTTTCCGAACACCGTGAGGTAGATGCTGCGGTAGGAGCTGATCGCGCGCATCTTCACCGACTTGTAGGCGGCCTGGGCCGGTGGCTGGGCTTCGAGGAATGCGTACCGGCGGAAGTCGGCGACGGGTTCGGTCGAAAAGCGAACCAGCCCCAGCCGACTCAGGTTCCCGAGGTAGTGGTGGTCGCGGTCGGGCAGCGCGCAACCGGCCATGGCGGCGATCATGTTGATGCCGTCGGCCAGCCGTTGCGAGCCGATCCCGAACGGCGCCTTGGTACGGATGTCGATGGCGGGTTGTGGTCCGGCGACGGCGAGGAAGCGCAGGATGCGCGCTTCGTCCGGGGTCAGGTCGTGCAGGATCGGCACGAACGAGGGGTGCAGGTCGCGCGGTTGCTGTGCGCAATCCCAGCCCTCGGTGATCATCGCGTCGCCCATAGCCTTGAGATCTTCGGCGTCGACGGCGTTTTCGGCCGGGCCGTAGAGTCCGGTCGGGGTGGCGGACAGGCCCAGCGCGCTCAAGGCTGTGCGGCGCAGCAGGTCGACGCGTTCGTCGAAGATCTGCGACATCGGTTCGCCCGCGCGGATGTCGTCGACGAGGTCGGTGGCGGTGTGCACCGCGCCCTTGGTGACCGCACCCACGATGTGGCGCAAGGACAATCCGGCGATGCGGGCCAAACCGAGCAGGTCGGTCGGGATCCCGGGGTCGCGGTCGGGCTGCTTCTCATCCATGGTCACGCTCCGAAGATCAGCAGGTGCAGGGCACCGATGCAGGCACCGAGGATGCCACCGTGCAGATACAGCAGCCAGGCGTCCTGTTCGATGGCGGTGTAGAGCATTTCGACGAATTCCTCGGGTGGCAGCTCGCGCAGTTTCTCGGTGGCCAGTCGGTCCACGCTGGCCGCGGTCGTCTGCGAGAACTCGACGTCGTCGACCAGCCACGGCTTCATCTCGGTGGCCAGGTTGGCGCCCGCGGTGGCCTGGATGGCGTCGAACTGGCGTGCGCCAACCGCCAGCCGGGTGACCGACCGCAGCGGACCGAGCACCCGGTCGATCTCGAGCTTGAGGAAATGGGCGATCACCGCGCGGGTCTTGTCACCGCTGGGCCCGTCGAGCAACTGCTCGGTCACCACGTCGAGGGTGACGATCTGATACCCGATCGCATGCCCCAGATCCGCCGCCGCCTGATGCTGACGTTTCGCAAATTTCGCGACCCGCCACGGGTATTTGTAGCGCGGCTGCGGCACGGCGGGCTCGAACACCACCTTGATCGCGATGATGTTGACCAGCACACCCACCACCGCGCCGCCGGCGAGCACCCACGCCCACGCTGGCAGGAAATGCAGGATGCTGTAGAGCCAGCCGGGCAGCGAGATCAGCGCGGGGGTGTCGCCGTGCGGGGTGCTGTAGTGCAGCAGCGACAACCACAGCGCCACGATCACCCCGAACGGAAACCCCAGCACCCCACTGCGTGTCATGAACCGCAACTCCGGTGCGCCGAGCCCGTAGATGACGTCTTTGAGCAGTTCGGGACGCCGCCGCAGATAGCCGACCACCATCAGCTTCACGTCAAGGAGCTGGTCGATGTTCTCGCCGATGAAATCGAAGGCGCGGTCGGTGATCGCGGGCAGCTCGTATTCCACCCGGCTGTAGACGGCTTCGCGGGCGCGCGGGGGCATGTCGGACCACAGCTGCGGGTGCTCGGTGGTCATGATCGAGTCGACCATCGAGCGCACATTCGGCAGCGCCGCGTGCGCGACCTGGGCGGAGATCTTGCGCGGGTCCATCTGGTCGAAGAAGTCCTTGGCGGTGCCGATCTTGGCGACGGCGTTGTCGACCATCAGGCTCGCCATCTTCTCCGAGCGGGCCGGGATGAACCCCTGGAAGCCGAGAATGCCACCGGGGGCGAACGTCGGCAGGATCTGCACTTTGCGTGGCAGCAACGGGAAGATCGTCTTCAGACCCGGCACATAGAAACCGGTGAAGCGCACCGGTGCGAACAGCATGATCACCCCGGTCCAGTTGGTGATCAGACCGGCCATCGCACTGAAGATCGGGATGGTGATCATGTCGACCCAGAATTTGCTCAGGCCGGTGGTCTTCTCCCAGTCCAGCAGGCCGAAGAAGCCCGCCGCCTCGATCCCAGCATTCATCCGGCGTCCACTCCGTCGTGTTCGCAAACATCGCGCGTTCGGTCATCATAGGTGAGAAAGCGGGAGGTTCCGGGCAATTCTGCGGTTCTCCGCTATATCGGAGCAAACCCGGTGTCAGGTCCAGACGCGGCGTTCGCGCCAGGCCCGTTCGAACGGCAGCCGCCACGAGCGCGGCGTCACGAGCTGGTGGATGGCGTTGGGGCCCCAGGAGCCGGTGTCGTAGTTGCGTACCGGGGGCGGGTCGTCGAGCAGTGGCGCCGAGATCTCCCAGAGGCGTTCGATGCCGTCGGCGGTGGTGAACAGGGTGTGGTCGTTGCGCATCGCGTCCAGGATCAGGCGTTCGTAGGCTTCGAGCACGTCACCGGCGCGGTCGGTTTCCTCGAGCGCGAACTGCAGGCTGAGCTTGTCGAGTTTCATACCGACACCGGGGCGTTTGCCGTAGAACGACAACGACACCTTCGACGAATCGGCCAGATCGAAGGTCAGATGGTCGGGCCCGTGCGCGCCGACGCCGGAACCGGGCGGGAACATCGACTGCGGCGGCTCACGGAAGGCGATCGAGATGATCCGCTGCCCCTGGGCCAGGTACTTGCCAGTGCGCAGGTAGAACGGCACATCCGCCCACCGCCAGTTGTCGATCCCGCAGGCCAGCGCCACGAACGTCTCGGTGTCGGAATCGGGGTCCACACCGGGTTCGTCGTGATAGCCGCGCACCTGCCCGCGCACCACCTTGCGTGGATCCAGGGGCAACATCGACCGGAAGACCTTGTTCTTCTCGATGGTGATCGCCTCCGAATCCAAGGCCGTCGGGGGTTCCATCGCGACGAACGCCAGGATCTGGAACAGGTGGGTCACCACCATGTCGCGAAACGCCCCGGTGGCGTCGTAGAACTCCGAACGTCCTTCGAGACTGAGCTTTTCGGGGACATCGATCTGGATGTGGTCGATGAAATTGCGGTTCCAGATCGGTTCGAACAGGCCGTTGGCGAACCGGAACGCGAGGATGTTGAGTGCGGATTCCTTGCCGAGGAAATGGTCGATGCGAAAGATCTGGGATTCGTCGAAGACCTCGTGGATGGCGGCGTTGAGCGTGCGGGCGCTGTCGAGGTCGACGCCGAACGGTTTCTCCATCACCACCCGGGCGTCATCGGTGAGGCCCGCTTCGGCGAGCATCGCGATCACCGCGGGTGCGGCTTTGGGCGGCACCGACAGGTAGGCCAGTACCTGGGTGTCGGGGCCCAGGGCGGCGCGCTGGGTGTCGACGGCGCGGCGCAAAGCTGCGGGGCCCGCGGTGAGGGGCACGTAGGTGAGGGTTTCGGCGAACTTGTCCCAGTCCTCGAGCACGCCACGGCGCGAGGACGCTTCGCAGGCGGTGTGGGCCAGTGCGCGGAAGGACTCGTCATCGAGGTCGTCGAGGGAGACGCCGATGATGCGCAGGTCGGGTGCCAGGTGCGACCGGGACAGGTGCAGTAGCCCTGGTAGGAGTTTGCGGCGAGCGAGATCGCCGGTGGCGCCGAACAAGACGACGACGTGCGGGGCGGTTTCCGAGCCTGTGGCCGACACCTTCTCCAGGGTACGGCGCGAGACACCGCCGGGGGCCGTTCTCGACCGGACCGACACCGTGCCGACGACTCAGTGGGTGGTGTTCACCAGCAGCAAGTTGGTGTCGATGTCATGGGTGACCTTGTTCGCCACCGATCCCAGAAGTCTTGCGGGACCGCTCATTCCGCGATTACCGATGACGACGAGGTCGTACTTCCAGCCCGCGTTGCAGATGGCCTCCGCCGCCGGAACGCCGGTGAGCACGTCACGGCCGAACAATTCCGGGTCGCTCACCGCGATCTGGCCTTCCACGTCGATCAGGGTGGTGGCGCCGTCGTCGTCGGTTTTGGCCGAGGTCACCAGGAACGGGCGCGCACTCAACGCGAGAGCGAGGTCGTAGCCGCGGCGCACGGCGGTCAGCGAACTCGCCGAACCGTCGGTGGTGAGGCCCACGGTGGTCCAACGCTTGGGGATCTTGTGGGTGAACACCACATCGGTCTGACTGTGGTGGGACACGTGATTGGCCGTCGAGCCGAGCAAGCGCGCTTTGGAACTGCCCAGACTGCCGCCACCGATGATCAGCACGGTGCCGGGTTCGGCGGCTTCGAGCAGCAATGCGCCCGCGGTGCCCTCGAGTTCGATGCGGGTGACCTCGGTGACGCCGGTGGCGAGCAGCACGTCGGCGGCCGCGGCGGTGTTCTGTTCGGCCCAGGCGGCGTCGGTGCTTCTGCGTCCCGCTTCTTTCCACACGCTCACCGCGGTGACCCCGATGTCGAGGCGTACCGCGAACTCCCCCGCCACCGCTACCGCCGTCTGCGCGGACTCCGACCCGTTGGTTCCCACGATGATGCGCTGGTAGCAACCCATGTGGCGCTCTCCGATCGACGGCAGGTCAGCTGCGCTGTGGCCCACAGTATAAGCGCAGCACACCACGAGCAACCGAGGTGTCAGCGCTGTGGTGGCTCGGCGGGCAACGACAGACGTTTGAGGTGCAAGGCGTTGAGCGCGACGATCAGGCTCGATCCCGACATGGCCATCGCAGCGATCTCCGGGCGCATGGTCAGGCCCCAATGGGCGAAGCAGCCGGCCGCGATCGGCAGGGCGATGCCGTTGTAACCCACTGCCCACCCGAGGTTCTGGTGTTCTTTGTGGACGGTGCCACGGCCGATGCGCAGTGCGGTCGAGACCGCGAAGGGGTCCGAGCGCATGAGCACGACGTCGGCGGTCTGGATGGCGACGTCGGTGCCCGCGCCGATCGCGATGCCGAGGTCGGCGCGGGCCAGGGCGGGCGCGTCGTTGACTCCGTCGCCGACCATCGCGACCTTCTTGCCGGAGTGTTGCAGGTCGGCGATCCGGTCGGCTTTGTCCTTGGGCAGCACGTCGGCGATCACGGTGTCGATGCCGAGATCGTGGGCGATGCGTTCGGCGGTGCCATTGTTGTCGCCGGTCAGCATGACCACGCCGACACCGAGCTCGTGCAGGGCTTGGACCGCGGCGGCCGATGTCGGGCGTGGGGCGTCGGCCAGGGCGATTACCGCTTGGGCGCGACCGTCGACGGCGACCAGGACCGCAGTGTGGCCTGACGCCGCCAACTGGTCGCGCTGTTTCGCCAGGTCGCCGAGGTCGATGTGTTCGGTGTCGAGGAGGCCGCGGTTGCCGACGAGGACGTGGTGCCCGTCGACGGTGCCTTTCGCGCCACGCCCCGCCACATTCTGGAATGCTTCGACCGAAAGTGTCTGTGCACCATGGTCTTTGGCGTAGTCGACGATCGCCTCAGCGAGGGGATGCTCCGATTCGCGTTCGACGGCCGCGGCCATAGCGAGCATTCGGTCGGTGTCGATGCCGTGCGCGGTGACCACCTCGGTCACTTCGGGTTTGCCGCTGGTGAGGGTGCCGGTCTTGTCCATCACCACCACGTCGATGCGCGCCGCGTCCTCGAGCGCCGTCGCGTTCTTGAACAGCACACCACGTTTCGCGCCGAGACCGGTCCCGACCATGATCGCGGTCGGCGTCGCCAATCCCAGCGCATCCGGACAGGTCACCACGACCACGGTGATCGCGAACAACAACGCCTTGCTCAACGACGCCCCGACGAGCAACCACACCACCAGCGTGGTCAGACTGCCCAGCAGCGCGACCAGGGTCAGCCAGAACGCGGCCCGATCGGCCAGACGCTGGCCGGGCGCCTTCGAATTCTGTGCCTGCTGCACCAATTCGACGATCTGCGCCAAGGCGGTGTCCGAACCCACCTTGGTGGCCTTCACCCGCAGACTGCCGGTGGTGTTGATGGTCGCACCGATCACCGCCGAACCCGGCTGCTTGTGCACCGGCAGGCTCTCACCGGTCACCATCGACTCGTCGACATCGCTGGAACCCTCGAGCACGGTGCCGTCGACGGCGATCTTCGAACCCGGGCGCACCACCAGCACGTCACCGACCCGCACATCGGCGGTCGGCGCCTCGGTCTCCTTGCCGTCGTGGAGCACAACAGCTTTCGGTGGCGACAGATCCAGCAGGCTCGTCACCGCGTCCCCCGCGCCACTGCGCGCCCGCATCTCGAACCAGTGCCCCAGCAACACGAACGTCGCCAACATCGTGGACGCCTCGTAGAACACCTCACCGCCACCGGTGCACGTGATGTAGAGCGAATACAGCCAGCCCGTCCCGATGCCCACTGCGACCAGCACCATCATGTCCAGGGTGTGCGCCTGCAACGCTTTCCACGCCCCGGTGAAGAAGATGGTCGAGGAGTAGAAGATCACCGGCAGGCTCAGGATCAGCATCCAGATATCGGCGCGCATCCCGAACGGTGTGGGCAGGTGCAGGCCGAACATGTGCGTGGCCATCGGCGACCAGAGCATCACCAGGGTCGAGAAGACGAGCGCGACCAGGAACCGGTCGCGCATGTCGCGGGCCATGCTGTCCATCGACATCGAGGCATGACCGCCGTGATGGGTCCCGGGCTTCGCGTCCGGATGATCAGGAGCGGAGTCCCCCGTGTCGTGCCGCGAACCCGAGGGATGGTCGGCGTGCGTCGCGGGTCCACTCATGGGGTCGCAGAGGTGGTTCGGTGTGGAACGACCCGCGCACCGGTAGCCGCAGTCGTGAACCCATGTGCACAGGTCGCTGACGGAGGTTCGGGCGGGATCGTAAGTGACAGTGGCGGTTTGGGCGACCGGGTTCGGTTCCACGGCGAGCACGCCGGGACGGTGACGCAACCCGTTGATCAGGATCCGGCGCGAGCTCGCGCGATGCTGCCCGCCGACGTGCAGAACGGCCGTGGCGGAATCGGAAGCGGATTGTTCCTTCGGGTCGCGCATCGCCGCTCCTGTCGCCGGTCGAACGCACGACGCGACAGCGCCACGCGCCTCAGTCTCCCCGCGAGAGTACCGATCCTGAACGCGATCTTCGGGGACCTGGCCTGCGCTTTCGCGATATCGGCGCCGAGGTACCGGCACGGAAGGCGCTGCTGACGGGCCCGCACCCCTGGCCGGACGCACACGGGCGCCGGGGAGGACGGGTCGACAGGGTCGATCAGGGAGGCCCTGGTGGGGCTGATGCCCGACCGAGAGGGTCTCAGAGGGTGATGCCGAGTAGCGCGTCGACGGCCGCGCGGATCAGGGCGGGCGCCTCGGCATCGGTGCCGCCATAGGCGATGGCCTGCTCGGCCCAGTTGTCGATCGCGTCGAGGGCCTTCGGGGTGTCGAGGTCGTCGGCCAGGTGCTGACGCAACCGGGCGACCGTGTCGGTGGCCGACGGGCCCGCGGTGAGCGAGACCGCTTCGCGCCAGCGGTCGAGGCGGGTCTGCGCGGCGGTGAGCACCTCGTCGGTCCACATGCGGTCGGACCGGTAGTGCCCGGCGAGCAGGCCGAGCCGGATCGCGGCGGGGTCGACTCCGGCGCGGCGCAGCTTCGACACCAGCACCAGGTTGCCCTTGGACTTCGACATCTTCTCGCCGTCGAGACCGATCAGCCCCGCGTGCACGTAGTGGCGGGCGAAGCGGCGGGTGCCGGTGATCGCCTCGGCGTGCGCGGCGGAGTATTCGTGGTGCGGGTACATCAGGTCCGAGCCGCCGCCTTGGACGTCGAACTCGGCGCCGATGCGGTTGAGCGCGATCGCCGCACACTCGATGTGCCAGCCGGGCCGACCGGCGCCGAAGGGCGCGGGCCAGGACGGTTCGCCCGGTCGTTGCGCCCGCCACAGCAGCGCGTCGATGGTGTCGCGTTTACCGGCCCGGTCGGGGTCGCCGCCGCGCTCGGCGAACAGCTTCTCCATGGTGGCGCGGTCGTAGCCGGATTCGTACCCGAACTGCTCGGTGGCGTCGGTACGGAAGTAGATGTCGGGGTATTCGGCGTCGTCGACGATGTAGGCGGCGTCGATGGCGAGCAGCTTCTGCACCACCTCCACCACCTCTTCGACCGATTCGATCGCACCGATGTACTGCCGTGGCGGCAGCACCTGCAGGGCGGTCATGTCCTCGCGGAACAGCTCGATCTCGCGGGTGCCGAGGTCGCGCCAGTCGATGCCGTCGCGGTCGGCGCGTTCGAACAGCGGGTCGTCGACATCGGTGACGTTCTGGACGTAGTGCACGTCGTGGCCCGCGTCGCGCCAGATCCGGTTGACCAGGTCGAAGGTGAGATAGGTGGCCGCGTGACCGAGGTGGGTGGCGTCGTAGGGGGTGATGCCGCAGACATACATTTTCGCGGTCGCGCCGGGGGTGACCGGGCGGATCTGCTGATCGGCGGTGTCGTACAAACGCAACGGCGGCCCTGTTCCGGGGACGGTCGGCAGGGCGATATCGGACCAGGACTGCATGTCTTCGAGGGTAGAGCCCCCGCCGACGGGCTCGGCTCGCGGCCCGGCACATGGGGTTGCTCGCGGCGTCGCGGCACGGCCCGCTACCTGCACACAAACGTGTTGTGGCGTCGGCGTCAAGGGTTGCGCTCGAGCAGATCCGCTGGTCATGGGGGTAACGGGGCGAATCGGGTGTGTCGCGCCCAGTGTGCGTCGCGAGCTGGGCGAACGGTTGCCATCGCGATCATTGTCACAGTCCACAATTCCCCTAACTTCCGTATTGCTCCCTATAGGTACGTTCGTTTACGGTTGTTTCATGACAGATGGTCTCTATTCGGTGGAGCAGGTCGCCGAACTGCTCGGACTGCATGTGCGCACCGTGCGCAGTTATGTGCGCGACGGCAAGCTCCCCGCCGCCCGCATCGGCAAGCAGTACCGCATCACCCACGAAGACCTCGAGGCGTTCACCGGATTGCCGATCACCACCCCGCAGACGTCGGCGCCTCGGCACGCCGAGTCCTCCTGCATCGTCGAGATCGACGACATCGACCGCGCCACCGTCGACCGGATCACCACCCTGCTCACCGCCACCGCGGGCACCAGGGGCGGTCAGCGCATGCGCGTGGAAACCAGCTACGACCCTGCCCGGAATCGCTTGAAAGTGATCCTGCTCGGCAGCCTGGCCGACAGCGCCCGCCTGCTCGACTACCTGGACGGAATCCTCAGCTCATGATCTACAAGTCCGACGAAGGCCGACGGCTCATCCACCAGCGTTACCGCGAGCGCCTCGACGCCTGGCCGGTCCCGCGCGAGGAATTGCGGATCGACACCGGTATCGGCGAAACGTTCGTCGTGGCGTCCGGACCCGCGGACGCACCGCCGCTGGTCGTGCTGCACGGCTCAGGAGCCAACGCCATCACCTGGCGCGCCGACATCGCGGATTGGTCCAGCCGTTTCCGCGTGTACGCGGTGGATCTGCCCGGCGAACCGGGATTCAGTTCCCCCACCCGGCCTGCACTGGACACCGACGCGACCGCGAGCTGGCTCGACGAGGTCATCGACGGACTCGGCCTCGACACCGTGGCGCTGGCCGGCATGTCACTGGGCGGGTGGACCGCCCTCGACTACGTGCTGCGCAGGCCCAACCGGGTCACGACGCTGGTCCTGCTGTGCCCCGGTGGGCTGGGAAAGCACCGCTACGGCTGGATGGTGAAGGCGATCGGGCTGTGGCTGCTCGGCAGGCACAGCGTGCGCGACATGGCACGGATCATTCTGGGTTTCGACGGACCGGAAGCCGACCCGATCCTCGATGATGTGGAACTGACGTTCGCGCATTTCACGCCGCGCCCCGCCGCGCTGCCCCGCTTCCGCGACGAACAACTACGCAAGGTGGACATCCCGGTCCTGGTAATCGTCGGCGACCGCGACGCCATGTTCGATTCGGCGCGCACCGCACAACGTGCCCGCGGCGCTTTCCCCCGCGGAGAGGTGCGGGTGCTGCCCGGCGTCGGACACGGCCTGCTGAATCAGACTGTGGCGGTACGGGATTTCGTGCGAACCCACGCTGGGTGATCGATCGGTGCCACCGCTCCCCGACGTGCGGTGACACCGATCCGGTTCACATCACTGCTGGCGGCACTGCACGTTCGCGGTGTTGACCTCCGGGCCGTACTGCATGATCGCTTCGAACGAGGCGGCGACCGGATCGGCGGCCTCCACGGTCACGTCGGGCACCGGGGTGCCGAAACGATCGGCCGCGGAGCAGACATAGGTTTCCTCGGCCCACCAGCTGCTCGGGAACGCCTGCGCGGGCGCGGCGATGACAGCGGCGGCACCGGTGAGCAGCAGCGCGGCGGCGGAGGTGGTGACAATGGAACGGGTCGACATGTGGTTCCTCGGATCTCGCGGGGATAACGAAAGTGCTTGGAGGACACTAGCACCGGGCCTGAGCAGGCCACAAAGCCTCGATGCCCGCGAGAAACCTCAGTCCGCGAGGTAACGCAGCAGCACCACGGTGTCGAAGCGCCTGGTCTCGACCAGTCGGAGCCCGATGCGTTTGTCCAGCGTCGGGAACATCGGGGTGCCGCCGCCGAGCACCACGGGCGAGACGAACAGCTGATATTCGTCGATCAGCCCGTGCGGCATCAACGTGGCGGCCAGGCTCGCGCCACCGACTTCCATGACCCCGTCGCCGTCGGCCTTGAGCCGTCGAACCTCCTCGACCGCGTTCTCCCGGACCAGGGTGCTGTTCCACTGCACTTCGTCGAGGGTCCGCGAGAACACGACCTTGGGTGTGCGCGTCCAGAGCTCGCCGAATTCGCGCTCGATGGGTGGTGCGTCCGCAGGCACGTGCGGCCAGTAGTCGGCCATCAGCTCGTACAGCCGACGCCCGTTCAACACCAGCTCCAGCCCACAGAACCTGTCATTGTGGAACTGGTGCAGCTCGTCGTTCGGATCACCCCAGTCGATGCTGCCTTCGCGGTCGTTGACGTACCCGTCCACCGATACACCGAACCCGTAGATCAGTTTCCTCATGACTGTGTAGACCTCCTTCGCGCGCGAAATTCATCGGACAGCCCTCGACGCATCGACAAACTACGGGAAGGTGTCCGCGACGACGACGATTTCCATGTCCCTGGCGAGTACCTCGGTCGCGGTCAGCCCGAACAGCGTGCGGAAGGTGTCACTGAAATGGCTGGGTGAGGCGAACCCGGCGTCGGCCGCAGCGCGGGTCAGGTCGACGCCTTCGGCGACGGCACCGGCCACCACCAACAGCCGCGCCCACAATCGGAAGCGACGAAAGCTGGTCCCGGCGTCGGCCGAAAACAGGTGCAGGAAGCGGGAAGTGGAGATCCCCAGGCCCGCGGCCAGCTCCACGGCACCGGCGCGCCCGGCGGGGTCGTCGACGATCGCGTCCATCACCGCTCGGATCCGTTCATCGATCGTCGCCGGTGCCTCGCAGCCGACGATGATCCGGCGCAGTACCAGCGGGTCGGGAGGTCCGGACCGATTCAGGTGCGCGATCAGTGCCGCTTCGTCCCGGTGTCGCGCTGCTACCGGCGCGGGCGGCTCGCTCATCCTCGCCCGCACGCGGGCAGCGGCCGACGAGCGGGGATCGAGATAGTAGAACAGGACTCGCCCGTCGGCTTCGAGTTTGTGGGTCGTGCGAGCCGGAATCAGCACGCTGCGGCCCCGCCGGTCACCGTTCGACGTGCGGACGGTGACCGGCTCGTCGACCCCGAGTACGAAGCACTGCACCGGTGTCGAATGGGTATCCAGATCGAACGATGTGCCCAGGTAGGCCGCCTGCCCCTGCCAGAGCCAGAGGATGCGCTCGCCCGGGTGGCGGCGGGCGCCCGCGTCGACGGTCATAGTCGTGATCATCGCAGGAGCGGCGCTACCCCGGACCGCAGTTCGCACAGCGGAACGGTTTCATCGCACTTCCGCAATCGAGCGCGCCCGCAGGACGGCAGGCTCGGTACGCAGCAGCAGGACTCCGGCTCCGAGTGCCGCCAGCCCCGCGACGTCGAAGGCTGCCACGCGCATCAACCCCGTCCCGACCGGTCCCGCGGCGACGGCCAGAACGAGGAAACTGCCGAAGCTGATGGCGTTGGCGCCCACCGCGACGGGCCGCAGCGACGGACGAAAGACCGCCACCAGCAAACCGACACCGACGATCGCGAACAGCACGGCCCGATGCCGCAGCACCACTTCGAGATCGGGCCCTGCCGGAGCTATGCCGTACGCCCCGTACATTCCCTGCGGTGCGACCACACCGACAGCAGGTGCGGTATTGAGCAACCCCGCGACCGTCAACATGGCCAGCCCAGCATGTCGCCGCATAATTCTCCTCGGATCGATGTCTGCCGATCCTCACACTCGGTGCGACCCCTACGCTTCCGAAAACCTGCTACAGCGACCTTTTCAACCGACTCCGGTTATCAGATACACCACGAGATCGCGGGGCAGGCCATGCGTGTCGTGTAGGTAGCGGTAGTCGTCGTCGGTCAACGATCCACTGAACCGCCGGTGGGACAAGACCTTTCGCCCACGCTGGAGCAAGAGATCGAATTTGCGTTGCTCGTCGAGCAGGACGGTGCGCACGTCCTGCGGGTGCGCAGATTGCCGGAAGTGCTCGAGAGTATGTTCCACCAGCTCGATCGGCAGGTCGGAGAGCGTGCGGGTCGGATCGTCGCGCCACAACGTGGTCAGGGTGCGGCGGATCAAACGCCGCAGGATGTGACCGCGGCCGGACGGCGACGGCGTGACCCGGTCCCCGAGGACGACGATGCTCGATCGCAGATGGTCCGACAGCAGTCGCAGTGATCGTTCATCGAGCTGACCCCAGAGGCGGGGCAGGGTGGTCAGCCAGGGTTCGAAGACGTCGATGTCGAAGACGGACGGCGTGTTCTGCAGGATTCGCACCAGCCGTTCCAGGCCCATGCCGGTGTCGACGCAGGGCCGGTGCATCGGTTCCAGGCTGCCGTCGGGATGGCGCACGTAGCGCATCATCACGTGATTCCACACCTCCACCCATCGGTCATCGGATGTCGGTGTGCCCTGCGGTATGTCGTCTCCGGTCCAGACGAAGATCTCGGAGTCGGGTCCGCAGAGGCCGGTCGGGCCGTTGGACCACCAGTTGTCGTCGGTGGTCGGTTCGACCGGCACGCCCAGATCGTTCCAGGTGCGCCACGACTCGTGGTCGGGCTCGACGCGCTCGTCACCGCCGAACACCGTGACGTGCATCCGGTTCGGGTCGATGCCGAAGCCGTCGCGCAGCAGTTCGAATCCCCACCGCAGGCTCTGTGGACCGTGGTAGTCACCGAGTGACCACGATCCGAGCATCTCGAACACGGTGAGGTGGGTGTCGTCGCCGACCTCGTCGAGATCGGTGGTGCGCAGGCAGCGCTGTAAGCCGGTGAGCCGCCGGCCCAGTGGATGCGGCCGACCCCTCAGGTACGGGGTCAACGGATGCATTCCGGAGCTGGTGAACAGCACCGGATCCTCCGGCGACGGAATGAGCGATCCGTCTGGTGTGAGTCGGTGCCCGCGTTCGCGGAAATAGTCGAGGAAGGTCTCAACGGTCTGGTCTGTGGTGATCATGGTGGTTGCTCCATCGATGTGAATCGACCGGAAGCGGCCGACCAGGACTCACGACGACAGGACCGACGCACGTCAGCGGACCGTTTCCGGTCGCCGGCGTGGGGGAAGAAGGTCAGGCGGCAGCGACCGGCGAGCTGAGAGCTCGTGCGGTCGCGGCGGCGATGCGTGAAGTGACCTTCATAGCGGCAACGGTAACAACCGGGCCGGGTGGAGCACGACCGATTTATCGGCCGTCAGAACGCGGGCCAGGGAATCGGGCGCGAGGAGTTGGGGATCGGCATCACGGGGTCGTCGAGGAGGGCCTTCGCGCGTTCGGTGAGCGCGGTGATCTCGGCGTCGGTGATGTGCGGGGCCAGCGAATCGGCTACGGCGCCGGGCAGATTCGCGGCGAAGGTGGTGATGTCGGGGATCAGTGATTCGTGCACCGGGCGGCCTGCCCAGCCCCACAGCACGGTGCGCAGTTTCGGTTCGGTGTGCAGGCAGATGCCGTGGTCGACGCCATAAACCTGGCCGTCGACACCTTCGAGGGCGTGCCCGCCTTTGCGATCGGCGTTGTTGAGCAACAGATCCAGCACCGCCATCCGTTGCAGGCGCGGGTCGTCGGCGTGGATGAGCGAGACCTCGTTGCCCTGTTCGTCGAGGGCGCGCAACACTTCACAGAACCCGTCGGGCACCGTCCCCGGCGTGCACAGGTCGACCAGGTCGAGGCGCTGGCGGGTGTCGGTGCGATTGTCGACCGAGGTCACCCAGCGCTGCACCATGCCGACGCCCAAAGGCCCGTCGCGCAGCACTGTTTCGGGGATGACACCCCAGCCGAGGTGTTCGGAGATCAGATACGACGCCACCTCGCGGCCCGCGAGGGTGCCGTCGGGGAAGTCCCACAGCGGCCGTTCACCGCGTACCGGCTTGTAGACCACCCGCAACGGGGCACCGTCGGGTTCGGGTGCGGCGATCTCACACACCAGCGTGAGATTGCTGGCCACGCCGACCCGTCCGACGATGTCCAGTTCACCTTCGGTGATCACCGGCACGCGATCACTCCTCTTCGAGCTCGGCGGCGCCGAAGATCTCGCCACGCTTGTACCCGTTGGTGCGCACGCACATGTGCCCGCGCGAGGACAGCGGTTCCCCGCACAGTGGGCAGGGAGGCCGACCCGCCGCGATCACCCGCGCCGAGCGCAACGCGAACTCGCGTGCCTGGATCGGCGTCAAGAACACCCGCACCGCGTCGGGGCCTTCCTCGGTGTCGTCGAGCACCACCGATTCGTCGACCTCGGTTTCGGTGATCGCGAGCAACTCGACCACCACGGCGTTGGCGTCGGAGTCCCAGCCCAGACCCATGGTGCCGACCCGGAATTCGGTGTCGATGGGGGTGACCAGCGGCGCGACATCGCGCACGTCCTCCCCTTCCGGCGGCACCTCCGCGCCGAAGCGGCGCGCGACCTCGTCGAGCAGCAGACCCATCCGGTCGGCGAGCACCTTCACCTGCTGCTTCTCCAGCAGCACGCTCACAACCAGTGGATCCTGCACGGCCTGCAGGTAGAACGAACGATCGCCCGGTTCACCGACGGTCCCGGCGACGAAACGATCGGGGGTGCGAAATACATGGATTGCGCGTGACACATGCACCTCCTGATACGTGACCCTGATCGACACTCACGAACACAACTCCGTCAAGGAGAATCGCGGTGCCCCGCATTCCCATTATCCGCGCTTGTGTCCGTCGGCACCTCTCCACCGGGTGTCGGTGTCGGCGGTGCACTGGTCGCCAGCGCGGAAAGGTCTGAGCCGGTGTCGTTGAACTTCCACACAGACGGCCCGTGCGGGCTGTAGCGGACCACGCTGATCGAGGCCGGTTCCACCGCGATCCGCTGAAAACTGTCCAGGTGCAGGCCCAGCGCGTCGGCCAGGATCGACTTGATGACGTCGCCGTGGGCGCACGCCACCCACAACACATCCCGGCCTGCTTTTTCGGCCAGCGTGCGTTCGATATCGCGAATCGCCGCCACCGCACGCTGCTGCACCTGCGCCAGCCCTTCCCCACCGGGGAACACCGCCCCCGACGCGTGCCCCTGCACGACCCGCCACAGCGGTTCGGTCACCAGTTCGGCGATCGGACGCCCGGTCCAGTCGCCGTAATCGACCTCGATCAGCCGTTCGTCGTGGTCGGGTTCGAGACCCAGTTTCTCCGCCAGCGGCGCCACCGTGCGCTGACAGCGCAGCAGCGGTGAGCTGGCGATGTGTACGATCGGCAACATCGCGAGCCGGTCGGCCACCGCGGCGGCCTGTTCGGTGCCGCGCTCGGTGAGTTCGACGCCGGGTGCGCGGCCCGCGAGGGTGCGCGCGGTGTTGGAGGTGGACACTCCGTGCCGGAGCAGGATCACCGTCATGGGACCAGCCTAACTACTGAAGTGCATCATGATCAGGTGGCGGAGACGACGCCGGCGGCCAGCAGGCCCATCACAGCGAGGCCGACGATGATCCGGTAGCCGACGAACCAGTACAGCGAATGGTTGCCGACGAACTTCAACAGCCAGGCCACCGACGCATACCCGACGAAGAACGCCAGAATGGTCGCGACCAGCAACTGCGGCCCACTGGCATTGAGACCCTCACCGGCCGGTTCGAACGCATCGGGCAGGCTGAACAGCCCGGAGGCGGTCACCGCCGGAATGGCCAGCAGGAACGAGAACCGCACCGCCGCCTCACGCTTCAAGCCGAGGAACAGGCCCGCGGTGGAGGTGGCGCCGGAACGCGAGACACCGGGGATCAGCGCCAGGCACTGCGCAAGGCCCATGATGATGCCGTCGCGGGTGGTGAGCTGTTCGATCGAGCGTTCCTTCTTGCCGAAGTACTCACCGGCGGCGATGACCAGCGCGAACGCGATCAGCATGAACGACACCAGCCACAGATTGCGGGCACCGGTGCGGATCTCGTCCTTGAACAGGTACCCCAGCACGCCGATCGGGATGGTGGCGATGATCACGTACCAGCCGATGCGGTAGTCGAGTTCGCGCTGGGTGTCGCGGTCGTGCGCCTCGCGGGCGCTGCGGTCCATCACCGGCAGTTTCGTGGTGACCCGGTCCCCCACCGCGACCTCGCGCTGTGACCGTTCGCGCCAGCGCATTCCGATGGTGGTGAACCAGGCGATGATGATGCGCCAGATGTCCTTGGCGAAATACACCAGGACCGCGAGTTCGGTGCCGAGCTGGGTGACAGCGGTGAACGAGGCACCCGCGTCGTCACCGAAGAACACGCCCGAGACGATTCGGAGGTGTCCAGAGGAGGAGATCGGCAGGAACTCGGTGAGTCCCTGCACCAATCCGAGTACCAATGCCTGGAACCAGGTCATCGACTCGCCCACCACGTCCTCCTGCTGACTCGCGCCCGAAAGACCGCGTCCTCCTGGGCTTTTGCTTCACATCCGGCCATCACGGCCACGATCTCGCAGCGACCCTACCCGTCGACACCGACGGTCGTCGCCCGCCGGTCACCGAGATCGGGTTCTGCCGCGCCCTGGCGCGGGTCGCCGAGCGAGCTTCGACCGATGCGCGCATCAGGCGTAGCTCCGCATTCACTCCGACCGTGCGCGGCCAACGACGCTGGCGCGACTGTGCCTACTAGGCGTACCTCCGCATTCGCTCCGGCCGTGCGCGGCTGACGACGCTGCGCGGGCTGCGCCCATTAGGCTGTCGCCGTGACGAATGCGCGGGCGCGGTGATGGAACAGCGAACGGTGGGACGCAGCGGACTTCGGGTGTCGCGAATCGGGTTGGCGACCCATACCTGGGGTACACATACCGACGCCGACGAGGCATCGGTGCAGTTGGCGGCGTTCACCGAGGCCGGTGGCACGCTCGTCGACATCTCGCCCGTCTACGGCGAGGGGGCGGCGCAGCGGATCCTGGCGGATCTGCTCGGCGACTTGGTGTCGCGTGACGAATTGGTCCTCAGCGGCAGTGCGGGTGTGGTGATGCACGCGCCCGGCGCCGGTGTCGGCGATTCGGTGCCCGCACCGGCGGCGGTGGGCCCGGTGGTCGACTCGTCGCGGCGCACGCTGCTCAAACAGCTCGACCGCACTCTGCTCGAATTGGGCACCGACCATCTCGACATCTGGAACATCGCCGCCTGGGATCCGTACACACCACTCGACGAGGTCGCGGCCACCCTGGAAACCGCGGTGCGCACCGGCCGCACCCGGTACGCGGGTGTGCGCGGCTTCGCGGCGTGGCAGTTGGCCAGCCTGGCCGCTATCGCACCGATCACCGCCGCGCAGACGCCGTACTCGCTGCTCGCGCGCGGCACCGAGAACGATGTGATTCCCGCCGCCCGCCACCACGGGGTCGGCATCATCGCCTCGGCGCCCCTCGCTGGCGGGATCCTGACCGGCAAGTACCGCGACGGTGTCCCCGCGGATTCGCGCGGTGCCGACGAGGCGACGGCGGCCGAGATCCGGCGCAGGCTCGACGACGATCGCGCCACCAGAGTGGTCGATGCGCTGGTCACCGCCGCCGACGGGCTCGGTACCTCACCCCTGGCGGTGGCGCTGGCCTGGATTCGCGACCGGCCCGGCATCGCGAGCATGATCGTGGGTGCCCGCGATATCGGTCAGCTCACCGGAGTGCTGGCCGCCGAGACCCTCGAGTTGCCGCGCGCGATCGCGGCGGCACTGGACGATGTGAGCGCCCGTTCCGAATGATGGCTAGCCTCACCTTCATGAAACTGCGTGGTGTGCTGACGGCGATGCTCGCGGCGACGGTGCTGACCGGCGCCGTCGCTTGCACCTCGAGCAAACCTGCATCGACTGCCAATTCGGGTGGGCCGGTGACGGCTCAGCTCGCCGACCTGGACCCGGTCCCGCTCGTGCCCGCACCGACACCGCAATTGCCGGTGACGGTGAAGTCCTATGACGGCACCGACGTGACGATCGCCGACACCTCGCGGATCATCGCCGTGGACCGGTACGGCACGCTCGCCCAAACCGTGTGGGCGCTGGGTCTCGGCGCGAACCTCGTCGGCCGCAGCACCTCCGCCTCTTTCCCCGCTGTCGCAGGCGTGCCCAATGTGGCGGGCGGCAACGGGAGCCTGAGCGTCGAAGCTGTCCTGAATCTGCGCCCGTCGGTGTTCCTCACCGATACCACCAGCGCGGCGCTCGCCGTCCGTGAGCAGTTGCGGGCGGCCGGAGTGACGGTCGTCTATTTCGACCCCGATCGCAGCATGGACGGTGTCGTCCCACAGATCGAGGCCGTGGCCACTGCGCTGGGCGTTCCCGAGGCGGGCAAGCAGCTCGGTGCCCGCACCCGCGACGAGATCGCCACCGCGACAGCCCGCGTGCCGAAGCTGGATCCGCAGCCCAAGATCGCGTTCCTTTACCTGCGCAGTGCGGCGATCACCATGATCGCGGGCCGGGGCTCGGGCGCCGATTCGCTGATCACCGCGGTCGGCGGCGTCGACGCGGGGACCGCCGCGGGCGTGAACGAGCCGTTCGTCACCATCACGAGCGAGGCGATGATCGCGGCTTCCCCGGATGTGCTGCTGGTGATGTCGGACGGCCTGAAATCGGTCGGTGGCGTCGACGGCCTGGAGAAGGTGCCCGGCATCGCCCAGACCCCGGCGGGCCGCAACCGGCGGGTGGTCGACATGTCCGACGCGGTGGTCCTGAGCTTCGGCCCCAACACCGGCCGCGTCGTCTCGGCGCTGTCCGACGCCATCTACGGTAAAGCGGCATGAGCGATCAGTCGTCGCCGACGTCGGTTCGGGCGTCGTCGCCATCGCGTGCTCGTCTCGCAGTGGGCCGAACGGACATCGCATGAGTGATGCACCCGACCTGATGAAATCCACTGTCACCGCGCGGATCACCGATGCCACCCCCGACCCACTACCGCCGTCGACGCACCGGGGCGCGCGCGTGACCGTGGTATTCGCCGTCGCGCTGCTGGCCCTGGTGGTACTGGCCATCGTGTCGTCGGTGCTCGGGCAGGTACCGACGACCGCCGCCGAGGTGCTGGGCAGTGTGGCGCACCGGATCGGCCTCGACATCGGGCCCATGCCCGCGCATCCGGCCGGTGAGGTGACGCTCTGGGAGGTGCGTTTTCCTCGCGTTGCCCTGGCGATACTGGTCGGCGCGGCGCTCGCGACAGCGGGTGCGCTATTGCAGGGTGTGTTCGCCAATCCGCTCGCCGAACCCGGCGTGATCGGGGTATCGGCGGGTGCCGCGGTGGGGGCGGGCACCGTCATCGTGGTCGGTGGCGCGTTCGTGGCCGCCTGGTCGGTCGCGGCCGCCGCGTTCGTCGCGGGCCTGATCACCACCGCACTGGTCTATGTGTTGTCGAGATCGAACGGGCGCACCGAAGTGGTGACCCTGATCCTCACCGGTGTCGCGATCAACGCCTTCGCCGGTGGTTTGATCGCGCTGCTGCTGTTCGTCGCCACGCCCGCCGCCCGCGATCAGATCGTGTTCTGGCAGCTCGGCAGCCTCAACGGCGCCACCTGGCCGTCGGTGGCAGTCGTGGCGGCGCTGGCCTCGGTCGGCATCCTGGCCGCGATCCTCATCGCACCGCGCCTGGATCTGCTCGCCCTCGGCGATTCGGCGGCCCGCCACCTCGGTGTCGACGTGGAGCGGCTGCGCAGGCAGGTGATCGTGGTTGTCGCGGTGCTCACCGCCGCCGGTGTGGCGTTCAGCGGCATCATCTTGTTCGTCGGCCTGATCGTGCCGCACCTGGTGCGCATGATGGTCGGCCCCGGCCACCGGGTCCTGGTCCCGCTCAGTGCGATCGTGGGCGCGGTGGTGCTACTCGGCGCCGACGTCCTCGCCCGCACCCTGGTCCACAACGCGGACCTACCGCTCGGCATGCTCACCTCCCTGATCGGCGGCCCGTTCTTCTTCTGGCTGCTGCGCCGCACCCGGGCCAGAGCCGGAGGTTGGGGATGACCGCCACCCCTGCTACCGAGTCCACCCTCCGGCGCCGGCCGTCCTTGCGGTCCCTGTTCGCACGAACCCCCGACGTGCCCGCACAGCCCGAACCCGGCACCGTCACCCTGCGCACCACCGGGCTCACGCTCCAGCGCGGTACTCGCACGGTCCTAGAAAACGTCGACTTCCAGGTCGCCGCCGGTGAGATCGTCGCGCTCGTCGGACCGAACGGTGCGGGCAAGTCCAGCCTGCTCGCCGCCCTCGCCGGTGAACTGGAACCCAGCACCGGCTCGGTGAAACTCGAAGGCCATGCGCTGTCGCACTGGACTCCCGCCGACATGGCCCGCCGCCGAGCCGTCCTCCCCCAATCCCACACCGTCGGCTTCCCTTTCACCGCCCGTGAAGTCGTCGCGATGGGCCGCGCCCCCTGGCTCCACACCCCAGCCGCCGACAACGACGACACCCTCATCACCGCCGCGCTCGCCGCCACCGACGTCACCCACCTCGCCACCCGCGCCTTCCCGTCGCTGTCCGGCGGCGAACGCGCCCGCGTTGCCCTGGCCCGCGTCCTCGCCCAGGACACCGCCACCCTCCTACTCGACGAACCGACCGCCGCCCTCGACCTCGGCCACCAGGAAGCCGTCCTCCGCCTGGCCGCCACCCGCGCCGCCGAAGGAACCGCCGTGGTCGTCGTCGTCCACGACCTCGGCGTAGCCGCCGCCTACGCCGACCGCGTCACGGTCCTCGACGCAGGCCGCGTCGCCGCCGACGGCCCCCCACGCGAAATTCTCACCAGCGAACTCCTCACCACCGTCTACCGCCACCCCGTCGACGTCTTCGATCACCCCCACACCGGTGCCCAACTCGTCCTCCCCGAACGCGGCCACCGCTGACGAACCCGCCCGCTTGGCAAGTAGCCCTCTGACTTGCCCTTCTGATGCCACAGCGGTATTCGAACCGTCCCATTACGCGGCCGGAGGCGTGCGGCCGTACGGACGAGATCACCGACAGCTACGCGGCTAGAGGCGTGTAGCCGTACGAACGAGGTCGGCGACCGCTCTGGATCTGCAGTGTGGTGGCCAGGCGATAACAGTCGTGACGACCGGAGCGTCCGACACCGGCACGACAGCGTGATCGTCGCGTAGCTGAGCTCGCAGCGACTCGGGCACCACCGCGCAGGCCCGTCCGAGCGTGATCAACTGCGTCAACTGGGTATGGTCGCGAACCCGCGGCCCTGGACCGTCCGGATAGCTTCCATCCTGTCGAGGCCACCTCGGCAACGGCAGGTCGGTCAGGGCCATGACCTCGGCCATCGACACATGGGGCCGGTTGGCGAGGGCGTGCCCCGCGGGCAGGACCACGACCTGCGTTTCGCTGTGCAGGTCCTCGGTGTCGAATCCGGTCATCGCATCGTAGGGCCGGTGCAGCAGAGCAACATCGGCACGCCCGTCGCGAAGCAGACCCTCCGATTCGCCCGGCCCACACAGCACCACTTCGACAGCGACAGCGCCGGGCTCAGCGGCGTAGGCGTCCAACAGCTTCGACAACAGTTCGCTCGACGCTCCCGCCTTGGTCGCCAGCACCACACCCGACCGCTCGGCACCGGCGCGACGGGTGCGACGCTCAGCGGCCTCGACCGCTTCGAGCGCGACCCGAGCCTCCCGCAGCAGCACCGCCCCAGTCTCGGTCAACGTGATCGCACGCGAATTGCGGTGCAGCAGAACGACTCCGAGCCGCCGTTCCAGCTGCTGGATCGCCCGCGACAGTGGTGGTTGCGCCATCGACAGCCGTTGCGCCGCCCGCCCGAAGTGCAACTCCTCGGCGACGGCGACGAAGTACCGCAACTCCCGAGTCTCCACCGACTCATCGTATCCGCCGCTCACCACGACCGATACCCGTGCGGTATCGCCGCCCACCGGATCGGTCTTGGACGCCTCACCCGGGTTCGCAACATGATCAACGGCATGAGTGAACAGACGATCGCATTGGTGACCGGCGCGAACAAAGGCATCGGCTACGAGATCGCGGCGGGGCTCGGCACCCTCGGCTGGCGAATCGGGGTGGGCGCGAGGGATCGACAACGCCGCGAGACCGCGGTCGAGAAGCTGCGCGCGGCCGGGGTCGATGCGTTCGGCGTGCCGCTCGACGTGAACGACGACGCGAGTGTCGCCGCCGCGGCCGAGCTGATCGCCGACGAGGAAGGCGGGCTCGACGTCCTGGTCAACAACGCCGCGATCACCGGCGGCATGCCACAGACACCCACCACAATCGATCTCGCGACCATACGAACTGTCGTGGAAACCAACGTGATCGGCGTCATCCGGGTCACCAACGCGATGCTGCCCATGCTGCGCCGCTCGCCGTCACCGCGAATCGTCAACATGTCCAGCAGCGTCGGCTCGCTCGCCCTCCAGACCACCCCCGACATCGACCTGGGCCCGATTCTCACCGCGTACTCGGCATCGAAGACCTTCCTCAACGCCGTCACCGCCCAGTACGTCAAGGAACTGCGCGAGACCGACATCCTGATCAACGCCGCCTGCCCCGGCTACACCGCCACCGACCTCAACGCCTTCCAAGGCCACCGCACACCACAGCAGGGAGCCGCGATCGCGATCCACCTCGCAACCCTGCCCGACAACGGCCCGACCGGCGGCTTCTTCAACGACGCCGGAACAGTGCCGTGGTGACGAGCCACGGTAACGGTGACCCAACCGACTGCCAGCGACCCCGGGTTCCGAAGGCCCAACCCTAAACGCCTTCCGAACAGCAACACACCGGTGACGATCAAGGCGCGCGGTCGATCCCGCCATCATCGGTTGCAGGGTTCGCGATCTGATAGTCGGCACAATGGCCGCAGGGGCAGCCATCTGGTTTCGAATCTGCCCGGCGGCGGTCACAGGAGTACCGGCTACACCGATGACAGGACAGGATGTGAGGACGATGACCAATGAACCCGAACCCGTCGACGACAACGAGGACGACTACGACGTCAATCTCGAGGATCCGGTGATCGAGTCGGGCAAACCCACCACCTGGGAAGTGTTCGCCCGAGACTCCCAAGAGGGCGTCTCGGGCGAACACATCGAGGACGGCCCACAAGCAGTTGAAGGCCTACACGGGACTGAGGGCCTGATCCTGCGGTCACAGTCCAACCCCGAACCGTGAACATCGGGTGTTCGGATCCGATCTGAGCGCTACTTCCAGATGATCTTCAGCAGGGCCGGGGTGAGGACCATGCGGATGATCGTGGCGTCGATGATCAGCGCCACGATCATTCCGTAGGCGATGTATTTCATCAGCACCAGATCCGAGAACCCGAATGCCCCGGTCACTACGATCAGGATCGCGGCGGCCGAGGTGATGACGCCGCCGGTGTGGGCTACTCCGTAGCGGATGGATTCTTCGGCGTCGGCTCCGGCGGCGCGTTTCTCGGCGATTCGTGACAGCAGAAACACTTCGTAGTCGGTGGACAGGCCGAAGATCACCGTCACGATGAGCGCCACCACCGCGAACATCAATGGGCCCGGCGTGAATTGGAAGGTCTCGGACCCGTGCCCTTCCACGAAGATCCACGTCAACACACCCAGAGTCGAGAACAAACTGAGTGCGCTCATCGCGACGGCTTTCACCGCCAGGATCACCGACCGGAATGCCGCGATCATCAACGCCAACGCCGCCGCGACCAGGATCGCCAACAGCAGCGGCAGTCCGTCGATCAACCCGTTGATACTGTCGCGTTCGAGCGCGGGGATTCCAGCCACCATCACCTCCACGCCCGGTGGCGCGGGCAGCGCACGCAATGTGTCGATCACCCGGTCCGCGTCGCGTTTGTCACCGAGCCCGGCGGAGAGCACGTTGAGGTTGTCCGTGGTCGCCGCCGCCGGTTCGAACCGCCCGGTCAGTCCGGGAACCTGATTGGCCTCGAACCGGATATCGCTCAATTGCTGGGGCGAGGCACCGACCACGATCAGTTTCAACGGTTCGGTGCGGAAGCCGGGAAACAGGTGATCGAAGTCTTCCTGGGCGACCCGCGCGGGGTTGTCGGCGGCCAGGTATTTCTCGCTGATCCCACCGAACTCGATGTTGCGCAACGGAATACTCAAAGCCAGCAGACCGAGCACGATCGGGATGACCACCGCCCACGGCCGTCGCATCGCCCACTGGGCCAGCCGGGAGAAGAACCCGGCGTCGATCTCTGCTTCGGTCTTGCTGCGCGAGAACCGTTTCCAGCCCAACCAGTCGATCCGATGCCCGGCGATACCCAACGCGGCGGGCAGCGCGGTCACCGAGAGCAGCGCCGCCAACATCACCGCGGAGATGCCACCGTAAGGCACCGACCGCAGCACACCGTTGGGGAAGATGAAAAGCGCCCCGAGACTCACCGCGATGATCGCCGCGGAGAACAGCACGGTGCGCCCCGCCGTGGCGACGGTCCGTGCGGTCGCGTCCTCGACGGAGCGGCCCGCGGCCAGTTCCTCCCGGAACCGGGTCACGGTGAACAGTCCGTAGTCGATCGCCAACCCGAGCGCCACCAAGGTCATCACCGCACTGGCGAACACATTGACCTCGATGTGGGCGGTGAGTACCCGCAGGATCCCGGAGGTGCCGAGGATGGTGAGTGCGCCGATCAGGACCGGCAGCAGCGCGCCGATCACCCCGCCGAACACGAAGTACAGCAGGATCGCCACGATCGGCAACGCGATGATCTCGGCGCGCTTGATGTCGTGCTGCATCCCGATATTGATGCCCTCGACCACCGGCTGCAGCCCGGCCAGCTGCACCGTCGTCCCGCCGGGCCCGCCACCGGGCACACCGGCGTCCAGGTGTGGTTTCAGCGCGAGATAGTTGTTGACCGTCTCGGTCCCGCCGCCACCGGCGAGCCCGACACTGGCGAACGCGTGCTGCTTGGTCGGATCGGAGGCATTGGCCGAGAACGGGCTGTCCCAGTAGCTGTCGATCTTGTGGATCCGGTCGCCGTGCTCTTTGCGCAGATCGGCCAGTGCTTTCGTCACCGGCCCGCGCACGGCGGAATCGTCGACGGTGGTGCCCGCCGGGGCGGTGTAGATGACGATCAGGTCGCCGTCGGTGTCGCGGCCGAAGGTGTCGTCGGCAAGTTTCGACGCCGCCACCGACTGGCTGGACTCGTCGAACCAGCCCTCCTGGGTGTAGCGGTCGGACAGATCGCGACCGAACCACCCCGAGAACAGCACAACCAGGACGAAGAAGCCGAGCACGAGGAACCGGTGCCGGTAGACGAACCTGCCCCACCGCGTGGATCGAGATTCGCTCATCTCAACCGCAGGCGGCGGTGCGGTAGTCGGCCGAGCGCAGGATGCCGCAGAGGTCGGTGCGCGAGATCTTCCACTTACCGTCGAGCAGCACGAAATGCACGATGGTGGTGCGCACGTTGGTGCCCGAACCGTCCTTGTCCAGGCGCATGGTGGCGGTGAGGGTGCCGTCGCGGTTGTCGAACACCGGGTCGACGACGCCGTACACGGCGTGCGGGTTGTCGCGCAGCGCCTTGTACATGTCGGGGATGGCGTCGGAGAACGCGGCGCCGTCCTCGATCAGTTCGGTGCGTTCGACGTCGGGCAGAGCGGGGTCGAGCGCGCGTTTGATCTGCGCGTCGAGAACTTGGGCGGTCGGCAGCGGCACGTTGGCCTTGCTGGCCGACACCGCGACGGAGGAGGACAGGGAGGCGTTGGCCGAAGACCGTGCGGCGTCGACCGAGGCCTCGTCGGAGCTTCCCGCACACGCGGTAAGACAGACGAGGGCCGTGAGGCAGGCGGTGGCCGCAGCGGCCCTGGCGGAAAGTGTGGAAGACATCACCATCTACATACCATCAATGACGGCACTGATCCGCCCCAGGATGGCGCGAACTGTGGAGATGTCACCGGAAGCGGGCACCCCGACAGGGGTCGCGTCGGGGATCAGATCGCGCACGAAGGCACTGACACTGCGTGCGTCACCGAGGTCGATATCGGTCACCGGTGCCTGCGCCTGGGCCACCACGTCATCGGAGTCGGGGACCGCCTCGCCCAGGTCGGCGCGGTAGATCTGCACGGTCAGGGTGGCGTGGTTGGTGCGGAAGGCGAACGGGTGGCCGTCGTCGGTGGTGCCGAAGCCATGGGCGAACGGACCGACGGATATGTCATCGATGCCGAAACCCGCCGGCGTCCGGTCGGTCATCGTGGGCTTCTCCTGCCGCTGAGTGGCAAACAATTGTCGACGTGTCAACAGTAACGTGCGTCACTGACACCTCCGACGCGCGCTACCCGGTCGAAGCTACTGGTGAGTCATCATGGTCAGATGGTGATCCAGGGAGTCACTCGTGCGGATTGAAGGAGTTCGGTGCATGCGCCCTCGTGGCTCGGTCGCCTCTGCGTTGGTCGGCGCGGTGGTTTTGGTAGTACTGACCGGCTGCAGCGGTGACGACGGCGGTCCCGACGTTCCGACCAGGGCACCCGCGACCGCGGCGGTCTCCCCTGCCGCGGCGAATCCGGCCGGGCAGGTCTTCCCGGCACCCGCGACCAAGGCCCTGCTCGCCGAACGCTCGACCGGTCGCCTCGCCGCCCTCGACACCGCGGGCACCACACTGACCCTGATCGACCCCGCCGCACCGACCACCGCGCGCACGATCACCCTCCCCGCTCCCGGCGTGTCACTGGCCCAGGGCAAGCAGGGAGAAGTCCTCGTCGCCGCCCCCAACCGGGTTTTGCGGGTGGACGCCGCCACGGGATCGCTCACCGAGACCGCTGTCGACGGTGACGTGCACAGCGTGCAAACTCGCACCGACGGCAGTCTTGTCGTCGGTACCGCCGACGGCACGGTTCGTGAACTCACCACCGACGGCACCGCCACCCGCACCATCACGGGCCTCGTCTCGGCCGACGTCCTCGCGCTGACCGGCGACAACATCACCGTCGTCGACCGCAAGCAAACCGCCGTCGTCGCCGTGGGCGAACAGGCACTCGGCCTGATGCTGCGCGCGGGCGACGGCGCGACCAACGCCGTCACCGACCCGCACGGCCGCATCATCGTGGCCGACACCGCGGGCGACGAACTGCTCGTCTATACGGCCGGTCCGCTCGTGCTGCGGCAGCGTTTCCCGGTATCATCGTCGCCTTACGCGCTCGCTTACGACCCGCGCTCGGACACGGTGTGGGTGAGCACCACGCAGACCAACGAGGTCGTCGGCTACGACCTGTCGACCGGCATCGGTGTCGAGGTGGCCAGGCTCGCGACGCTGCGCCAACCCGACGCGATCACCGTCGACGAACGCACCGGCGACCTGTACGTGGCCTCGGCCACGGGCGAGGGTGTGCAGCGGATCGGCGCGGACGAGCGGAAGAGAGGGCAGTGATGGCCAAACCTCGAAATTCGCGTTCAGCGATACCGCCGGGCTGGGAAACCAGCAACGACGACTACGAATACGTGCCCCTGCGGCTGCCACCCGAGGTCAACCGGGTCACCGCCTCGATGCGACTGGCCATCCAGGCCGAATTCGGTGGCTGGGAGTTGTCGCGGGTCCGCGCCTACACCGACGGCAGTCGCCGGGTGCTGTTGCGCCGCCGCAAGAACGCCGTCCTGCCTGTGCCCGAACCCGGATTGTGAGCCGACCATGTACGCCCTGTTGTTACGCCTGATGTTCCTGATCCCGCCGGAGCGGGTGCATCACCTGGTGTTCGCCGCCCTGCGTTTCGCCACCTGGTTCCCGCCGACGCGTTGGCTGGCCCGCAAGCTCACCGTGGTGCAAGACCCGATCCTGGCCACCACCGCGTTCGGTATCGATTTCCCCGCACCGCTGGGTCTGGCCGCCGGTTTCGACAAGAACGCCGACGGCGCGAATGCCTGGGGCACACTGGGTTTCGGCTTCGCCGAGATCGGCACCGTCACCGCGCACGCCCAGCCGGGTAACCCCGCACCGCGCCTGTTCCGGCTGCCCGCCGACCACGCCCTGATCAACCGGATGGGTTTCAACAACCACGGTGCCGCCGCCGCGGCCGCCCGCCTGCACGGCGCCCACCCCACCGTCCCGATCGGCGCCAACATCGGCAAGACCAAGGTCACCGAACCCGAAGCCGCGGCAGACGATTACGCGACCAGCGCCCGATTACTCGGCCCGCTCGCGGACTTCGTCGTGGTCAACGTGTCCTCCCCCAACACCCCCGGCCTGCGTGACCTGCAAGCCGTCGAATCGCTGCGCCCGATCCTGCAGGCCGTGCTCGACAGTGTCTCGGTGCCGGTGCTGGTGAAGATCGCCCCCGACCTGTCCGACGACGACATCGACGCCGTCGCCGACCTCGCCGTCGAACTGGGCCTGGCAGGCATCGTCGCCACCAACACCACCATCCGCCGCGACGGCCTGAACACCCCCACCGCCGAAGTCGAGGCCATGGGCGCAGGCGGCCTGTCCGGCGCCCCGGTTGCCGACCGTTCCTTGGAAGTCCTGCGCCGCCTCTACACCCGCGTCGGCGACCAGGTCGTCCTGATCTCCGTCGGCGGCATCGAAACCCCCGAGCAGGCCTGGGCCCGCATCCTCGCCGGCGCCACCCTGCTGCAGGGCTACACCGGCTTCATCTACGGTGGCCCCTTCTGGACCACCCGCATCCACCGCGGCATCGCCGCGAAGCTGCGTGCCGGTGGCTACGCGTCACTGTCGGACGCGGTCGGCGCCGAACACGGTGTGCATCACCCGAAGTAGACGCGCCGCTTCGCGTTACCGTGGCCGAACAGCTGCGGCGCGGTACGCGGGCCACCCGACGGCGCCGCTCGATAAGCCGCCTCCTCGGGGTCACCGTTGTCCAGTCGTTCGATCATTCGCTTGAACAGCCGGATGATGGCCTGTTCCCAGACGATCCCGAGCTCGTCGGCGTAGGCACTGATCTGCGCGTGCACCAGCCGGTCGTGCGCGGCGGCCAGATCGCTGATCAACTCGTCGAGTTTCATTCCCGCGTAGGCCTGCTCGCGGGTGAGCTTGCGTTCGGGCAGCCAGCTCAGCTGCCACACGTCGTGGTCGGTGACCACCCGCACCGCGTATTCGGGGCTCCGGGTGCTGCGCATGTCGTCCGGGGTCAGGTGAATGGTCATCGGATTCTCCGATTCCACGAAGGGGAGCTCGCGCTCCCAGTTCCTTCAGATGCCAACGCGCCCCTCACTTCGCGTTCGGCACGTGCATCGACGGTGGCGCCGACTGCACCTCGAGCTCGCCGTGTCCTGCGTGAACTCGCTGTATCGCCAACTGCAGTGTGGCATTTGCCCTTCACTGGGGTCAATTGCCGTTGTACGTTGGTAATTGCCGGATTTCGGGCGTGGCAAACTCCGAATTCCGGCGATCGCAGTCCGGCGTCCGCCCCTGATCGGTCACCCGGTAGGTCGAGAAGCTCTGGGAGGAAACATGGCGACGGTTCCCCAGGACGCTCGCGTCGCCGCGATCCGCTCCATCCTGGCGAGGTTGGGAAAGTACGCGGGCCTGAGCGCAGAACGCTTGCGCCACACCGAGATCGACGCTGCGCCGCTGCTAGAGCTGCTGTCGGTGCGTCGATACGCCCGTCGCACGGGGGTCACCGTCGAGGAATCGATCCTGCCGGTCGTGTGCGAGGTAGCGCAGTGGCTGCCGCCGACGGACCGCCTGATCGTGGACGCGGTGCTGTCTCTGGGATTGTTCCGGGACCGGTCTGGCGTCGGTGTCGATATCGAACGCCTTTATGCAGATAACCTCGGGGAACGTCGAGAGGCGTTGACAGAACAGTGGGTTGGCTTGCACACCCTGCTCGATGTCGACCCGGTTCCCGAGGTGCCCACCGTCAAACGGTTGCGCACGGTCTCCGAGCACAACGCGTTCACCGCGCTCGCCGGTCTACTCGCCACCGATTCGGGCTATCCCATGGCCGGTGCGCCCGCAGTACCGGCCACGGCGGTGTCGGCGAGGCGCGGTGTCGTCACTGTGTTCGGCGACGCGGTCATCGATCACCTCTACCGGGTGGACACGTTCCCCTCCGCCGAGAACGCCGCCAGCGGCTCGTTCGCCGGACATCCCGGCGGCAAAGGGCTCAACCGAGCCGTTGCGGCCGCCCGCCTCGACATCGGCGTGCACCTGGCCTGCGCGGTCGGCGGTGACGAATACGGCCGCCGCATCCTCGAATACATCGATGGCGAAGGTGTGAACCTCGAACTGGTGAAGGTCGTTCCCTTCGCGCCGTCGCTGGTGACCGCTGTAGTCATAACGCCCAACGGAGAAACGCGCATCATCGGCTGCCGCGACACCCGCGTCCAACTCCAGGACGAAGACCTGCACCGTCCCGAAATGCGCGCTGCGTTGGAGGCCTCCGACGTGGTGATCCTCAGCTTCGAGCAACCCCCCGCTGTGATCGAGCAGGTCCTGTCGACGGTGTCGCAGATGCGCCCCAAACCACCCGTCATCGTGTGTCCGACGCCGCCCATGGCCGTTCCGCAAACCCTCTACCAGTTTCTGGGCGCGGTTGACTATCTGGTCGGTGCGGCCGAGGACTTGGCAGCCCTACTGCCGAACGCACCTGTCGAATCCAATGACGACATCGCCCGCATGCTGCGTGGCCTGGGCGTGGGCACCATCTGCACCGTCGAGAACTTCCAGTGCGTCGTCGCCTCCGACACGGTCCAGGAAGTCATCGATCACTTTCCACAGGTACTCAAAGCCTCCGTCGGTGCCGCCGCCGCCTTCACCGGCGCCCTCGCCTACCGGCTCGTGAACTGCGAAACACCGCTGATCGCAGACGATTACGTGTGGGCCACCGCAGCGATGACTCCGACCCAGAATCTTGGTGCGGTAGCGGTGTCGATGCCGAGCGTCGCCGAGATCGACCGGATCGTGCGGCTGTATGCGCGCGCCGACAACGACACGCTTAACGCTGACGTGACACCCAAGTGACCTGCCTCACCAACGATGCCGAGTAGAGTCGCGCCGTTGCCAAGATCATGCCGTCCACGCAGCGGGTTTCCCGGTGCCGGAACAGCCCTCGGAGGAGCGCTTGACGATCACCGATCCCGTCCGCACCACGCCGGAACCGGCGAACGGACGAGGCGTTGACGAACTGCGACCGGTGCATCAATTCAGCCGCAACGGCACTCAGATGCAAGTACAGGTACACACCATCGACAGCCCCACCGATGGCGGCTACGTCCTGGTGTTCGGCGATGTCGACGAGGTGTGTCAGCGTGGCGACAAGCCGCTGGTGCGCGTGCATTCGCGCTGCCTCTACGGCGACGCCCTCGGATCCGACGATTGCGACTGCGGCCCCGAGTTGGCCCTGTCGATGAACATGATCCAAGACGAAGGCGCCGGCGTGCTGGTGTACCTCGAACAGGAGGGGCGCGGCGCGGGCCTGATCTGGAAGGCCATCGGCTACCAGACCAGCGAGCAGCTCGATATCGACACCTTCGACAGCTACGAGTGGCTGGGCCTGGATCCCGACACCCGCCGCTACGAACTGGTCGCGAAGACACTGTGCGACCTCGGGATGACCCAGGTCCGCCTGCTCACCAACAACCCGGAGAAGGTGCGGGCGCTCACCGATGCGGGAATTGCGGTCGAGGTGATCCCGCTGGCGATCCGACTCGACACCGAACGCGGCCGCCGCTATCTCGATGCCAAGGTCCGCCGCCGCAAGCACATGATCCCCCGCGATTTCGCGCCATGGGCGCCCCTGTCGAGCACAGCAGACGAGGTCACGACCTCCCCCGAGGCCGTGGACCAGCGGCAATGGTGGCACCGTTTCCGCAGAGGGCATCGCGAGTAACCCACTTCACAATCCTGTATGTCCGGTTACGATAAGTGAGCCACGCCACTGCTGACGTCCCTGTCTCGAGATAACGAGACAGTTTCACTCGCATTGGCTCGGCATCCAGCTCGGCCTATGGGAACAGGAATATGACAGACATCGGTTTCGCGCACGCCTCCGGGGTCACGGTGCACACCGTGCCCGCCGCCTTCCAGCAGACTGCCGCTTTGCGGCCCGACCAGATCGCCTTGCGCACGGTCGGTGGCACCCAGGAGATCACCTGGTCCGAGTACGCGACCCGGGTGAAAGCGCTGGCGGCCGGATTGGCGAAACTGGGTGTGCGCCACGGCGACGCGGTCGGCATCATGCTCACCAACCGACCCGAGTTCAACCTGATCGACACCGCCGCCCTGCACCTGGGCGCCACCCCGTTCTCGGTGTACAACACCAGCTCCACCGACCAGATCGCGCACGTGTTCGCCAACGCGGGCAACAACGTGGTCGTCACCGAGCAGGCGTTCCTCGACACGATCCGCGCCGCAGGCACCGGGGTCGAGCACACCGTCATCGTCGACGGCACCGCCGAGGGCACCATCACCCTGGCCGAGCTGGAAGCCGATCCCGCACCGGATTTCGATTTCGACGCGGCCTGGCAGGCGGTGCAGCCCGGTGACCTGGCCACGTTGATCTACACCTCCGGCACCACCGGCCCGTCCAAGGGTGTCGAGCTCACCCAGAGCAATGTGATCGCCCAGGTCGCCGGTCTGTGCTCGGGCCCGCTGCCGGTCGGTTTCGACGACCGTGCGGTGTCGTATCTGCCCGCCGCGCATGTCGCCGACCGCATCTCCGCGCACGCGATGAGCCTGCTCACCGGCATCCAGATCACCACCGTCCCCGATCCGCGCGAGATCGCCGCGGCCCTGCCCGATGCCCGTCCGACGGTGTTCTTCGGGGTGCCGCGGGTGTGGCAGAAGATCAAGACCGGCATCGAGAACAAGCTCGCCGTCGAGCCGAGCCCGGTCAAGAAGGTGCTGGCCAATTGGGCAATCGGGGTCGGTGTCGCGCAGGCGCGGGCGAAGCTGGCCGGGGAGAGTTCGCTGCTGCTCGGCCTGCAGCACAAGATCGCGGACGCGCTGGTGTTGTCGAAGCTGCGCGCGGCGCTCGGGTTCGACGAGCTGAAAGTCGCCGCGTCCGGTGCCGCGCCGGTGCCGCCGGAGACCCTCGAATACTTCCTCGGCCTCGGCTTCGCCGTCACCGAGGTGTGGGGCATGTCGGAAACCGCGGGTGTGGGCACCTATACCGAGATCGACAAGCCGCGCCCCGGCTCGGTCGGTCGCGTGATGGACGGGTGCGAGCTGCGCCTGGACGCCGACGGTGAAGTGCTGCTGCGCGGCCCGATCATCACCCCCGGCTACCGCAATATGCCCGACAAGACCGCCGAGGCGATCGACGGCGACGGCTGGCTGCACACCGGCGACATCGGCACCCTCGACGCCGACGGCTACCTGCGCATCGTGGACCGCAAGAAGGAACTGATCATCAGCGAGACGGGCAAGAACATCGCCCCCTCCAATATCGAGAACGCGATGAAGGCGGCCTCGTCGATGATCGGCCAGGCGGTCGCGATCGGTGAGGCTCGCGCCTACATCACCGCCCTGATCATGCTCGATCCCGACGTTGCGGCGTTGCGCGCCAAGGACTTCGACGCCACCGACGCCACCCACGCGGAACTGGCCCGGCGCGCCGAGATCGTCGACGAGGTCAGGGAGGCGGTGCTCGCGGGCAACCGCAAACTGTCGCGGGTGGAGCAGATCAAGCGTTTCGTGATCGTGGACAACCTGTGGGAGCCGGGCGGTGACGAGCTGACCCCGAAGATGTCGCTCAAGCGCACCCCGATCGCGAACAAGTACGCCGAGACCATCGAGCAGCTCTACGCGGCGACTCCGCCGGAGCATGTCGTCAACGTGAAGTAGCAGTGAAAACAGCGGCGGCCCTGGAAGTTTCAGGGCCGCCGCTGTTGTGTCTCAGTGCTGTTCGTAGGTGCCGATCAGGGTGGCCCTGGCCAGGGTGTGGAAGAACAGGTTGAACCCCAGGTAGGCGGGCCCCGCGTCCGGTCCGACCTCGAGTTCGGGGACGTCGACCGCGTGCACGACCACGAAATACCGGTGGGGGCCATGGCCTTTCGGCGGTGACGCGCCGACGAAGCCGGGGAAACCGCCGTCGTTGCGCAAGCTCACCGCACCGGCGGGCAAAGTCCCACCTTCGCTGCCCGCACCGGTATCGAGCGAGGTGACCGACGCCGGAATGTTGGCCACGGCCCAGTGCCAGAACCCAGAAGCGGTCGGCGCATCCGGGTCGTACACGGTCACCGCGAAACTCTGTGTGCCCTCGGGGAATCCGGACCAGCTCAGCTGCGGCGAGATGTCCTTGCCGCCGGACCCGAACACCCCCGACACCTGATCATTGGCCAACGGCTGACCATCGGTGATGTCGGTGGAGGTGACGGTGAACGACGGCACCTGCGGCAGCGCGTCATACGGGTTGTAGGTCATGCAATACCTTTCAGCTGTGCAGAAGGAAATGTTCCAGGACCCGGGTGCCGAATTCCAGTGACGACACCGGCACCCGCTCGTCCACCCCGTGGAACAGGGCGGTGAAGTCCAGCTCCGGCGGCAACTGCAGTGGTGCGAAGCCGAAGCAGCGAATCCCCAACCGCGCGAACGCTTTCGCGTCGGTGCCGCCGGAGAGCATGTAGGGCACGGTGCGCCCGTTGGCGTCATGGGCCAGGACCGCGTCGTTCATCGCGTCGACGAGGTGGCCGTCGAAGGTGGTTTCGTAGGAGTCGAGTTTGGTGATCCATTCCCGCTCCACGTCGGGGCCGATCAGCTCGTCGACCTCGCGTTCGAACGCGGCCTGTCGCCCGGGGACCACCCGGCAGTCGACCACCGCTTCGGCGGTCTGCGGGATGACATTGGCCTTGTAGCCGGCCTGCAGCATCGTCGGATTCGCGGTGTCGCGCAGGGTGGCGCCGATGATGCGGGAGATGGTGCCCAGCTTGGCGAGCTGGCCTTCGATATCGGGGCCGTGCGGGTCGAACGCCAGCCCACTCTCCTCGCTCACCGCGGCGAGGAATTCGGCCACCGAATCCGACAGCACCACCGGGAAGGTGTGGCGGCCCAGACGCGCGACGGCCTCGGCGAGGATGGTGACGGCGTTGTCCTCGTGCAGGAACGACCCGTGTCCGGCGCGGGCCTTGGCGCGCAACCGCATCCAGCCAAGACCCTTCTCCGCGGTCTCCACCAGGTAGAGCCTGCGTTCGGTGCCGTCGGGGCGCGGCACGGTCAGCGAGAACCCGCCGACCTCACCGACCGCCTCGGTGACGCCGTCGAACAGGTCGGGCCGGTGCTCCACCAGCCAATGGGAGCCCCATTTGCCGCCGTTCTCCTCGTCGGCGAGGAACGCGAACACCAGATCCCGCGGCGGCACGGTCCCTTCGGCTTTGAACTGGCGGGCCAGGGCCAGGCTCATCCCGACCATGTCCTTCATGTCGATCGCGCCGCGACCCCACACGTACCCGTCCTGCACCGCACCTGAGAACGGGTGCACGCTCCAGTCGGCGGCCTCGGCGGGCACCACGTCGAGGTGTCCGTGGATCATCAGCGCACCGCGACTCGAGTCCGCGCCCTTCAACCGCGCGAACACATTCCCGCGTCCCGGCGCACCCGACTCGACGTATTCGGTCTCGTAGCCGACCTCGTGCAGTTGCCGCGCCACCCACTCGGCGCACTCCCGCTCACCTTTGGTGGTGGACAGCTCGCCGGTATTGGAGGTGTCGAACTGGATCAGCTTGCTGACCAGCTCCACCACCTCGTCTTCCGCGCGGGACCGCCCGTTGGAACCAGAATTCTCGCCAGATGCCGACACGCCCCCTTTCCTACCACCATTCCCACACCCACCGCGCCACCTCCCGGTCCGTCCGCCCTCGTGCCGCTGCTCGCCGCCACAGACTCACCGTGAGCAGAACTCCGGATCCACGTGTGCGACTGCGCGCCCGGCACCAGGATGCCAGCGAGCGCGGCATCGGCGTTGCGGGCCAGAGTTCGCCGATCTCACGTGCGGGCAATGCCGGGAGGCGCAATCGAATTCGCGTACGGCCCCGCCGCGTGCTTGGCTGGCTGGATGCGAGCGCAGGTAGTCCGAGTCGGTGTCCGTGTGCTGGCCTGGGCGGCGACCTCGGTCGGAGCTGGCGGGGTCGCGTTGCATTTCCTGCGGTGGCCGCTGGAACCGCTCGTGTTGGCAGCGTCGGGGGCGCCCTATCTGATGGGTGGTGCGGTAATCGGTGCCGTCGGTTTCGCGGCCACCAGGCAGTGGATCGCGACCGGTGTGGCGGTGGTCGTGGTGGGCGCGGGGATCGCGACCCAGGCGCCGCTGTATTTCGCGGAGCCCGGCGGCGACGGTCATCCGATCATGGCGATGCAAGCCAACCTGCTCTTCGACGGCGCCGATTCCGCCGCACTCGTCGATCAGGTGCGCAACCGCGACATCGCGATCCTCACCGTCAACGAACTCACCCGCCCCGCCGTCGACGACCTCGCCCGCGCCGGCCTCGACCAGCTCCTCCCCCACCGCTATCTCGCCCCCGGTCAAACGGCCAGCGGCACCGGCATCTGGAGCCGATTCCCCTTGTCCGACACCGTCGAATACGACGGCTACGTCCTCAACCAGATCTCGGCCACCGCCACCGTCCCCGAGGTGGGCCCGGTCTCGATCTACGCCTTCCACCCCGTCCCGCCCGTCTACGACACCGGAGTCTGGGCCGACGAGCTCGCCCGCCTCGACGAAATCCTGCGCCGCTCCCCCAACCGCCCCACCATCGTCGGCGGCGACTTCAACGCCACCTACGACCACGCCCGCTTCCGCACCATGACCACCGGCCGTTTCGCCGACGCCGCAGCCCAAGCTGGTGCAGGCCACCTCGTCACCTACCCCACCGACAAGCCAATCCCCCCGCTGGTCGGCATCGACCATTTCCTCCTCGCCGACGCCCACGCCACCACCGTCGAAACCGTCGATCTCCCCGGCGCCGACCATCGAGCACTGATCGCCCGCATCGTCCTCACTCGGACGCGCTAGGTCGAATCAGCCTGTAGCAAGCCATGTTTCGCCGCACCCTCGCACGATCGTGAGGGCACGCGGTCTTCGTCCGCGATGGCGTCGCGGATCCTCGGCCTGACGCGCCGACCGTCCCCACTACCCGGCACGGCCAGTTCAACGGCGCCGGTAGACGTTTCCGCCCGTGTCACGACTCAACCCGCTTCGGCCATGGCAGTCGTGCACGTCGGCGGGCAGTATCGTGCGGGTTCGCGCCGGACCCTGATCAACTGTGTTCCATGGCGCGTTCGGCCAGTCGCTGTTGCCATTGCTCCATCGCCTGCCGCAGCGCCGCACCCACGATTTCCACGAATTCGCCGGACAGTTCGAAGCGCGCGCCCGCGGGCGTATCGGCGCCGAGTACCTCGACGCCGCGCTGGGTGATGGCGGCCAGTGCGTTCTGCATCTGCACCGACGCGACGAGATTGCGCAGCCAGATGTCGTCGTCGATGACGTAGCGTTCGCGCCGCGCGCCGGGCACCATTTCGCGGCGCAGCATGCCCTGCTGTTCGAGGAAGGCGACCGCGTTCGAGATCGACGCGGGGCTCACACGCAATCGTTCGACCAGTTCGGCGGCCGTGAGCGCGCCCACGTCGGTGATCTGCAGGCAGGCCAGCACTCTGGCTTCCATGCGCGGTAGGCCCTGTTCGATGAGCAGGGCGGTGAACGACTCGGCGAAGTCGGCGACGGCCTGGGGGTCGCGTCCGTAACTGCCGTCGGCGAGCGGCGGCGCCGAGGGCTCGGACTGCTTGTGTCTGCGCGCGCGCTGCTGCGTGGCTTCCTGTGCGCGCTCGGCCCGGTAGTCGTCGGGGCCGCCGTTGCGGGTGACCTCGCGCATCACGGTCGAGGCGGGTCGGCCCAGCTTCCGCCCGATCTCGGCGTAGCCGAGTCCTGCTGCCAGCCCCGCGGCGATGTGCTCGCGGTCCGCGTCGGTGAGTCTGCCTCCTGGCATCGCTGCTGGTCACCTCTCTCGTCGACCGGTACGGAGCTCGTCACCGGACCACGACCAGTATGCATTCACTCTCATTTCATTGCAATACGCAACGCAATCCAGCGTTGCATTCACTCTCATAATCATTGCAACGGTAACCAAATGTGGTGCTCTACCTTGACTTTTAATCGCATCAAAGTGTTGACAGAGTAGTGAACGCAATCTATGTTTTAGACATCAGTAAATACTGAACACCGCAACGCAAGGACACGGCAATGACTTCCTCGAACACCACCACCGCCCCCTGGACCGGCAAGGTCGCGATCGACGACACCGAACTGGCCGTCACCGACACCGGCGGCACCGGAACCCCGGTGATCTACCTCAACGGCCAGTTCGCCACCCAGGGCTACTGGCGCCGGGTCATCGCCGACCTCGGCCCCGGCTACCGCCACATCACCTTCGACGAGCGGGCCCGCGGCAAGTCCAAGAAGTCGGCCGACTACTCCTTCGACACCTGCGTGCGCGACATCGACGCGATCCTCGCCGCCAGGGGCATCACCGAGAAGCCGATCGTGGTCGGCTGGTCCTACGGCGCCTATCTCGGCGCGCATTGGACCAGCCGCAACCCCGACGCGGCCATCGGCGCGGTCCTCGTCGACGGCGCCTTCCCCTACGACTGGCTCGACGAGGCCATGGAGCTGCGAATCCGCAAGCTGTTCAAGCGCTTGAGCTGGGTACTGCCGCTGGCCCGACCGACCGGCCTCGCGCCCCGCCTGACCGCCCAGCAGCAGGCCGACAGCAACATCGAACTCGGCAAGCTCTCGGGCGTGAACCAGCTGAGCCCGGTGCTCAACGCCATCACCGTCCCGGTGCGCTACGTGGTCGCGTCGGGGACCTCGTTCGGCAGCAAGGGCGACGAGCAGGAAAAGATCCGCGCCGGCCTGGACGCCGTCCTCGCCACCAACCCGAACATCCGCATCAGCGCGAAGGTTGCCAGCAACCACGGCGCGATCCTGCGCAAGGACTTCCGCGCCATCGCCGACGCCGTCCGCGAGGTCGAAGCGACTTCGTCGGCAACCAACTGAATCCCTTCCCTCACCCCAACACTCAAGGAGATCACGATCATGTCTGTCACCCTCACCGCCCAGGAAAAGGCCACCCTGCGGACCGCCGCGTACGGCGCCGTCTCGCTCCTCGCCGCGGCCGGCGCGTCCACCAGTAAGCCGCACAAGATCGCCACATCCGGCAGCATCGCGCTGTCGTCGGCGACCGGCTTGGTCGGCCATGTCCTGGCCGAGAAGTCCGGACGCATCGCCCTGAGCGGTTCGTCCGTCGCCGAACTCGCCGATCAGGTGCTGCCCGCTCTCACGGCGGCGATGTGCCTGCTCGGCAAGCACGACCCGGTCGAAGCCGAGAACTTCCGCAACACCATCACCGTCGCCGTCGACACCGCCCAGCTCTTCCAGACACAGCCGAACCCGACGATGGCCGACATGACCCGCAAGATCACCGGAGCGCTCGCCGCCGCGTGATGAAAGATCTACCCGCACAACCACAGCCGTGTCACAGGGCCCGTGACACGGCCACTGTGGTGTATCAACGATCGACGGCAGCGCCCTCGGCCAGCACATTTTCCACCCGCGCCGCCATCACCCGACCGGCCGCACGCAACGGCTCGGCCGAACGCAATGTGCGGCCAAGGATGAACGCCCCTTCCAGCGCGGACAACATCGCCAGAATCAGCTCACGCGCCGCAGATTCCTCCACTCCGCGATTGCCGAAATACGTTGCGCCCCGGTCGATCCAGTCCCGCATCACCTCGGCGGCGACCTCCCGCAAGGCCGGTTCGCTGTCGGCAACCTCCCCCGCGACGGTGCCCACCGGGCACATGTTCATCCACCCGGATTCCTCGAGCGTGCGCGCGGCGTCATCGAACGCGGCGGGCACGGCCACCCGCAGATCCTCGTGTGGATCCATCAGCAGCGGCAGCAACTGGATGTAGACAGCCCCCGTGCTGCGCAACGCCTCGGCGGCGATCTGCACCTTGCCCTGCGGGAAGTGGTGGTACAGCGACCCCATCGGCGCCCCGGCGGCGGCGGTGATCTGTTTGACGGTGATCGCGCTGTACCCGTGCACCCGCATCAGCTCGGCGACCGCGGTCACCAGCCGGTCGCGGGTAGTCGTTGACATCTGCTCGCTCACTCCACCAGACTAGAGCAAACGCACTAGAGTGAACGCTCTAGTCGAACGGAGGATGTCATGCCGACCGTCGATCTCGCGGCGGGCCGTATTCACTACCGCGAACGCGGTGAGGGTCTCCCTGTGGTCCTGCTCCACGGCCTGCTGATGAACCACACGGTCTGGGACGCGATCATCGACGACCTCCCCACCGGCTTCCACTACGTCCTGCCCGACCTCCCACTCGGCGCCCACCCCGAACCGATGAACCCCGGCACCGACCTGAGCCTGCGCGGCCTCAACCACCTCGTCGCCGACTTCCTCACCGCCCTTGACCTGCACGACGTCACCCTCGTCCACTCCGACTGGGGCGGCGCCCTGTTCCTCACCGCCTACGGCCTCGACCAGCGCGTCGCCCGCCTGATCATCTTCCCCAGCGAAGCCTTCGACAACTTCCCACCGGGCCTGCCCGGCAAAACCGCCACCCTCGCCTCAGCCCTTCCAGGCGGCATCACCTTGGCCCTACGCCAAATGCGCATCGGCTGGCTCCGCCGCTCCCCCTTGATGTTCGGCTGGATGGCGAAAACACCCCTCCCCGACACCCTCGTCCACGCCTGGACCGAACCCGGCCTCCGCGACCCCCGCATCCGCGCCGACCTACTCGCCTACACCCGCTCCGGTTTTGACAAACGCGGCCTCGTCACCAATACCGAAGCCCTCCAACATTTCCCCGGCGAAGCTCTCATCCTCTGGTCCTCGGCGGGCAAAGTCATGCCGCGCGACCACGGCCGCCGACTGGCCGCGCTCATCCCCCGCGCCCGCCTGGTCGAAATCGACAACGCCTACGTCCTGTCGATGCTCGACCAGCCCACTGCGGTAATCACCGCCATTACCGAATTCCTCACCACCACAACCGCCAACCGCTGACTGCGACACTTTCCACGCCGGGCGACCGGCGCACCGTAGCCCCGCCCGAGGCTCCATGGAACGTGACTCACATCACTTAGCGAACCTGTCAGGAAATCGTGGGCTGTCTCGTTCAGGGTGCACGCGAACCAGACAGGAGCGAATCATGAAGCACCGCATCGTCGTCCTCGGGGCCGGATACGCCGGAGCATTCTCCGCCGGGGCCATGGCCCGCCGACTCCATTCCGACGACTTCGAGATCTCCGTCGTCAACGCCGAACCCGATTTCGCCGAGCGGTTGCGCAATCATCAGCTCGCCGCCGGTCAGGATCTGCGGCATCTGCCGTTGGCGGAGATGTTCGCGGGCACCGGCATCCGGCTTCACGTAGCGCGGGTGACCGGCGTCGACGTCGAGCAGAAGACCGTCACGATCACCGACGGGCACACCATCGACCGGCTCGACTACGACACACTGCTCTACACACTCGGCAGCACCGCGAACGACCACGATGTCCCCGGCGTCGACGAACACGGTTTCCACGTGGCGTCGCGCCCGGCCGCATTGCGACTGCGCGCCCACCTCAACGCTCTCGGCGAGGGCGGGAAGGTGCTGGTCGTCGGCGGCAACCTGACCGCGATCGAGGCCGCCACCGAGATCGCCGAGTCCCATCCGGAACTGAGCGTCAGCCTGACCACCCGCGGCGAACTCGGCGGCTGGCTGGGCACCACGGCTCGCCGTCACCTGCTCGAGGCCTTCGCCCGACTCGGCGTCACAGTCCACCAGAACACCGCCATCGAGCGGGTCGAAGCCGGAGGCGCGGTATCCGCGGACGGCGCCACGTTCGCTGCCGACGCGACGGTGTGGGCCGCCGGTTTCGCCGCCCATCCGATCGCCGCGGCCAGCGGTCTCACGGTGGAGTCCAACGGTCAGATCACCGTCGACCGTCGGATGCGTTCGGTTTCGCACCCCGACGTCTACGTCGCCGGTGACAGCGCTTTCGTCATCGGCGACAACGGACAGCCGTTGCCGATGTCGTGCGCGTCCGCCGGGTTCACCGGTATGCAGGCCACCGCCACGATCGTCGGGGACCTGACCGGACGCAAGATCTCGACGAAATCGCTGCCCTACGTCGGCAACCACATCAGCCTGGGCCGCAAGGACGGGCTCTTCCAGGTGGTCGGCGGTGACGCGCGATCGAAGTCGTGGGCCTTGCGCGGTCGGGCGGCCGCGCGCGTGAAAGCAGCGGTCCTCGGGGCCAACCCCTGGAGCCTGAGCCATCCGACCTTCGGACTGCCCAGTCGCCGATACCGCGCGGCCACTACCCGAGATCACGACGCAGTCCCCGCCTAGAGTCGTGCTCATGGACACCGCCACCGTGGCGCATTTCGAGGCCAGCCGCGACAGGCTGGCCTCGATCGCCTACCGCCTGCTCGGCTCGGCCGCCGACGCCGAGGACACGGTGCAGGACGCGTTTTTGCGGTGGCAGTCCGCCGACCGGTCCTACGTCGAGGTGCCAGAGGCCTGGCTCACCAAGATCGTCACCAACCTCGCGCTCGACCGACTCCGCTCGGCGAAAGCACGCCACGAACGCGCCGTCGGCACCTGGATGCCCGAACCGCTGCTCGACGGCGACCCGATGCTGGGCCCCGCCGACACCGTCGAACAGCGCGAATCGGTGACCCTGGCCGTACTCGCAATGATGGAACGACTGTCACCGGTCGAACGCGCCGTCTACGTGCTACACGAGGCCTTCGCCTACCGCCACGCCGAAATAGCCGACATCCTCGACCTCACCGTCTCCGCGAGCCAGCAACACCTCCACCGCGCCCGCACACGAATCACAGTCGCCCGCAACAACACCGGCACCGACCAACGGTCAGCCCGCCGCATCGTCGAGGCCTTCGTCGACGCCGCCTCCTCAGGCCGCACCGAACGCCTGATCGCCCTCCTGACCGACGACGCGACCGGCATCTCCGACGGTTTCGGCGGCCTGTCCGCAAAGCTGATCCGCTACTCGAACCCGCGACGCCTCGCCCGCGCGGTACAGGCAGGTTTCACCCCGACACCGGCCAAACGCCGACTCGCCGGCGGCGCCCCCTCGATCCACGCCGCCGTTGTCAACGGCTGCCCAGCCATCGTGTTCACAGTCGAGGACCGCGTCCTCGGCGTGGCGATCCTGGAGATCCGCGACGACAAGATCGCGGAAACTCACAGCATCGCCGCACCCCACCGCCTCATCCGCTTCGCCGAACACTGGCACCGCAGCGAGCACGATGCCCCGCTGATCGAATCCTGGTAGCGCGGCGCGGTCTTGTGGGCGAGGTTGCGCCTACTGCGACCAACCCGACTCGGCAGATCAGTGCGTTCGTCGGCGGTCGCCGCAATCCACTTGATCTTGGTGTGAAGTCTGATCTACTGTCCACCTCGCGTTGATCGCGCACTCCGTCGTGTTGTGGTCGCTCGCCGCTGAACGGAGATTGTTGTGCACAAGCTGATGGTCCTGTATCCCGATCCCGACCACTTCCGCGACTACTACGTGCGCAACCACCTCCCGCTGGTCATGCGCATGCCCGGCCTGCTCGCGTGGCGCTACAGCTTCGAGGTGGCAGCGACGCAGGGACAGTCGCCGTACTTCGCGGTCTTCGAGGCCGAGTTCGCTGACGTTGCGGCAATGACCGCGGCGAGGGCGTCTCCGCAGGGCCTGCAGGCGACAGCTGATGTCGCCAACTACGCCACCGGTGGCGCGGTCGTCATCCATTTTCCGGTGCAGAACGGCGCCTGCTGAGCGGGTCCATTCTGCAGGTACGCCCTTGCCGCGAAACCAATTTCCCGGATCGAGTTCACCGGCTGGAAGACTGCTCGATCGCGCACCGCCCGGGTCGGCGGCATGTAAGTACATTGGCGTGGTTGTGAAAGACACAGGCGGTAGTTCCCGCATGCGTTCCGATCAAGCCGGATCTGTGGCCACTCGGTAGGCGCCATGCTCGAAGAACAGGGGAGGAACGCGATGGCCACTCGGCTGATGCACGCGATGGGCCGCAGCACCGGGATAGTCGCAGCGACACTCGCGTTAGCTGTAGGAATCTACTGGGCGCTTATCGCCCGAAGCGCTGCGGAAGGTGCTGCCATGTACATCGCAGAGGACGCCGGAATGCGATCCAGCATGCTGGTCCGAGAGCTCCAACAGGCAGCTTTCGCCGCCGGGGTCGAAGCAATCGTCTCGTCGACGGGATCGATTCTGTTGTTCGTTCGCAAATCGCTGGGACGCGCGCTCGTCATCGGCAGTTCCGTCGCCGGAATCATCCACCTCGCCGTCATCGCTATCGACTCAGAACACCCCTTGCCGCTCGTCATGGCCCTTCCGTCGCTGATCGTCTTGCTTCTCGCTTCCACGAAATCAACTGCGGGATGGATCGTGCACCGCGAGCCCAGCGGCGTCCCGCGTGAGGGAATTCAGCAAGCGGTCGACGGCGCTCGATAGCCAGAGCCCTCAGCGAATCCTGGCAACCCCAAGTGACAACGCCGCCAACGCTTTCGGTCCACCTGGCTGGTAGAAGCGGTCGAGTTCGGTGATCTCGAAGCCCGCGTCGGTGATCAGGCCCGCGATGTCACGGTTGAGGTGGCAGCCGCCGGCGACCTTCTGCTGGATAGGGTCGAGTCGGTGTTGCCAGGTTCGCACCGATTCGTCCGGTGCGAGGCCGTGTTCGACGAAGTGGAGGGTGCCGCCGGGGCGGAGGACTCGGCGGATTTCGGCGAGCGCCGCTGCGACGTCGGGGATGGTGCAGAGGGTGAACGTGGACAGGGCGGTGTCGAAAGTGGCGTCGAGGAAGGGCAGTGACTGGCCGTCCAGGCCGGCGCGGTCGATCGGGATCGCGCTTGCCACAACACGTTTGGATGCGATCTTCCATGCGCCGTCGGCCGGTTCGACTCCGCTGACCCGGTCGACGGCGGCGGGGTAGAAGCCGATGTTGTTGCCCGACCCGAAGCCGACTTCGACGACCGTCCCATGCAGACCGGCGCAGGCTCGTTCGCGGAGTGGCGCGTTCTGGGTGACGCCGCAGACTTTGTCGACGATGTGCGGCAGGATCCGGTCGGTGTAGAAGCCCATCGTTCGATCATCCTCCCGCCGGGAGCCCGGATCAGCCGATTCGGCGGTCGAAAACCTGGGTGCTCGCACCCGAGGCGGGGTCGACGGTGAGTATGCGAAGGTTCGCCGAGTTCGCGGCGAGGTCCATGACCATGAACCCCAGTTCGTGTTGTGTTTCGAACAGTGCCTGATGGGGGCCGGTGCGCGGGTGGCCGCCTGCGGTTTTGCCCGCCGCACCCGAGACGATCTGCCGGGTGCCCAAGGTGGCCGGGGTCGGTTCGAGCACCTGCAGGGTGTGGTCGTGGCCCGAGAGCACGAACGACACCTTGCCCAGCACATGGTCTTCGAAGAACCGTTTGGCGTGTACGCCGTTGATCGGCTCGATCGGCAGGCCCTCGTAGTTGCCCGCGTCGCCGTGTGGTCCGTTGCTCAGGTAGGGGTGGTGGGTGCAGGCGATCTTCCACTGCGCGGTCGATTCGGCCAGCGCGCGGTCGAGCCAGGCACGCTGTTCGTTCATGTACGGGCCGTCGACGGCCCAGTAGGGGTCGAGCAGCGGCGGAATGTAGGCGGCGAGCGGGTTGAGGTCGAGGACGAAGAACTCCACGACGGGGTTCTGTTCGGGCACCCGCACCGAGTAGTAGCGGCTCGGCATCCACCAGCGCGCGGACTTCGCGTGGTATTCGACCTCGTGGTTGCCGCGCGCGAGCCAGCCGCCGTCGCCGGGGAACACCCCGGAGGTGTCGTGATTTCCCAGCACCATGGCCCACGGAAAGTCCAGGCCCGCGTTGGGGTTCTCGAATTTGGTGGCGAACTGTTCGTCGTCGGGTCCGCTGGGGCCGCTGTCGTAGATGTTGTCGCCGAGGCCGACGGCGAGGGTAAAGGGTTGGCGCGCATGGTATTCGCGTGCGGCGTCGGCGACGGCCCATTGGGGTCGGGTGCCGGTGCCCGCGTCGCCGGTGATCAGGACTCGAACGTGACGACCTGCCTTCGGGGCGAACTTGGGCACCTCGGCGGGTACGGCCGCCGCAGGAGTGAGCCCTACCAGTGACAGTCCGGCGACCACGCCTGCGGCGCCGGCCAGAACTTCACGACGGCCGATTCCGTTCGAGAACTGTTCGTGCATGGTCACCTTCCGGGTAGGGGCTCAACCGGCCTGCTCGAGGCATGATCGCGACGCCGCAGCTTAGACCAGACGACCGGGTCGAATCATGCGATCCGAACCTAGCGTCAGCCGATGTCGCGAACATGAACACCCAACGAACTTGGTCGATTGTTCAGTTGCGTGGCACCCTACCCGGAATTGCCACCTGCCAGAAGGTCGGCAAGGTCGGTCACCACCTCGTCCGCACCGGCCTCCACCAACGCCGCCACCCCGGTCCCCCGGTCCACCCCGACCACCCAGAACCCACCGCGATTACCCGCCTCGACCCCTGACACCGCGTCCTCGATCACCACTGTCCGCGCCGGATCCACGCCCAAAGACCTTGCGGCCGTGAGGAACATGTCGGGCGCAGGTTTGCCCGCCAGGTGTTCACGCTCGGCGGTGACACCATCGACGACCACCGCGAACCTGTCCAGCAACCCGGCGGTCTCGAGCACCAGCACCGCATTGCGTGAACTCGACACCACCGCCATCGGGATCCCGGCGCCCCCGAGCGCGTCGACCACCCGCAGTGACCCGTCGAACACCTCGACCCCGTCACCCCGGATGATGTCGGTGAACCGGACGTTCTTGCGGTTCCCCAGCCCGTGCACGGTCTGCGCGTCGGGCGGGTCGTCGGCTGCCCCGTCCGGCACGTGAACCCCGCGCGAGGCCAGCACCGACCGCACACCCGCCGCCCGCGCCTTGCCGTCGACCAAGGCGAAGTAGTCGGCATCGGTATACGGCGCGGCATCGGGAACCACCGACGGCAGGAACTCGGTGAACAGCGCCGACCAGGCCCGCCGGTGCACCGCGGCGGTGTCGGTGAGCACGCCGTCGAGGTCGAAAAGCACTGCCTGCGAATCCAAGACGTGGGTCACGCCGCGACCTCGACGGGGATCCCGGGTTGGAGGGTCATCGGGCGGTCCCACACGGTGATCTGCTCGCTCGGCCCGTCCCCGACCAGCTCGAATCGCGCGTCACGGTGTCCGAGATCGGCCCGAACTGTGCGCCCACGCCAGTGCACCGAGAACCGCAACCGCTGCCACGACTCCGGCAGCGCGGGTGCGAAATGCAACCCGTCAGCCGAGGCCCGGAAACCACCGAACCCGTGCGTGGCGACCTGCCAGGTGCCCGCCGCTGAGGCGATGTGAATGCCCTCTTCGGTATTGCCCTGGTTGTCATCGAGGTCGACGAACGCCGACCGCCCGAAATACCGTTCGGCCGTGCGGGAGTCACCCACCTGCAGTCCGACGATCGCGTGGATCGACGGGCTCAGCGACGACTTGTGCAGGGTCCGCTGCTCATAGAACTCGTAGTTCTCCCGCCGGGTGACCAGGGAGTATTCGTCGGGCAGCAGGTGCAGCAGCATCACCACGTCGGGTTGTTTGAGCAGCGAGGTGGTTTCGCAGTTGAAATGGTTGTAGCCCTCGGGGTAGCGCGGCATGTCGTTGTCGTCCCATTCGATGATGGGTACGTCGGTGCGCTCGAAATAGCCGTCGAATTGTTCGATGACACCGCAGTTGGGATCGGTGGGGGCCTGCAAGCGGTCGGCGGCGGCGCGCCATTGGCCCGGTTCATCGGGATCGAGCCCGATCGAATCCATCAGGGCGCGTAGTTGTTCGGGTCGTTCGGTCGCCATCCGGTCGTACACCGCTGCGGCCTGCAGCAGATGCCAATGCACAAGCTTGTTGGTGAAGGCGTTGTTGTCGACGTGAGAATGGAATTCGTCGGGCCCCATCACCATCCGGATGGCGAGCGAGTCCCCGTCCGGCACGCACCGCTGCACCCAGAATCGGGCACCCTCGAACAGGATCTCCGCGCCCTCGCCGAACAGGTAATCGTCGTCGCCGGTGACCGAGGCGTAGCGCATGATCGCATAGGCCACATCGGCGGTGACGTGCAGTTCTTCCTCGCGGGTGTAGAAACGATCCTTGCCGTCAGGGGTGTACTGCGGGCATTCCTCCCGCCCGGTGTCAGCCGATTCCCACGCGAAGCGCGCACCACCGGTGCCGTTGTCGGCGGCCACTTCCCGCGCACCGGGCAGCGTGTGGTGGCGGTAGCCGAGCAGGGCTCGGGCCGCACGCGGCTGGGTGAACAGGAAGAACGGCAGCAACATCACCTCGGTGTCCCAGAAGACATGGCCCCGATACCCTTCGCCGGACAGCGATTTCGCGCCGATGCTCACCGTCGGGTCGTCGGGGTCGGCGGCGATGAGCAGGTGATAGATCGCGAACCGCAGCGCCTGGGTCACTCGGTCGTTGCCGACCACTTCGCAGTTGGCGTCGACCCACACCCGATCCCATGCCGCCCGGTTCGCCTCGGCCGCGGCGTCGAAGCTCCCGGCGCGCGCCACCGTCTCCACGGCTCGCTCCCGCGGCGGGTCCACGGCCCGGTAGTCGCGGCTGGTCGCGATCCCGACGAGTTTGTCGGCCCGCACCGATTCGCCTGCGCCGCAGTCGAATTGCCACTCGACCTCGATCGCGTCGTGCCGGGAACGCTGTTGGCGCCGCCCGCCCTCGGCCGTGCTGGTGAAGGCGTAGGCGAGGTCGATCCCGCTGTCGATGGTGCGGCTGGCGATGACACCGACCTCGCCCTCGAACCCAGCACCGGCCGAGGACAGATGGGTGGACTTGGCCCACTTGTCCCATTTGCGTTCGTAGCCGAAGGCGGTCTGTTCGCGATAGGTCGGCAGGCGTTCGAGATTGCGCCGATTCGCGTCGACACCGGTGCGCACCGTTACCGCACCCGCTCGATCCAGGCAGGTCACCTCGATCCGCAGACAGCACAGATCACGGTCGGCGGTGCTCGCGAACCGGGACGTGCGCAACCTGGCCCGCGACCCGTCCGGCAGCTCGAACACGGTGTCGCGGTGCAGAACTCCGCATCGCAGATCCAGTTCACGACGGTGCTCGACCACCCTCGCCGACTCGGTGTCCAACCGCACACCGTCGACGAAGACCTCGCTGTCGAGCCAGTCCGGCGCGTTCACCAGGTCGATCACCGGCGAGTCGTAGGCGTCGTACACCCCGGCGATGAACGTGCCGGGCAACGCCCCGGTATGACGTTCCTCGAGCGAGCCCCGAGTCCCGAGACGCCCGTTGCCGACGGTGAAGATCGTCTCGAAGTAGTTGGCGCGCTGCGGATTCCAGCCGTCCTCGACGACGGTCCAGGTCGTGGCGTTGCGGGTGGGTGCGTTCACTGCCCCACCGCCTCGGCGCCGTATGCCTCACGCAACTGCTGGTTGGTCTCGGCCAGCGACCGGTACACCGCCAGGTCCTTGCCCGAACATCGTTGCGCCCCCATCGCATTGCCGTAGCGGGCGGCGGTGACGAAATCACCGGAGGCCAGGTAACCGTAGGCCATACCGGAGGCGAACGAGTCACCGCAGCCGGTGGTGTCGATGACGTTCTCGACGTGGATCCGGGGCACGATCTCCTCCCGCAGCTCACCGTCGGGGCCGAGAAAATACATCGCGCAGCCTTCCTCGTCGAGGGTGACACACACCGCCTTCACCCCACGGCGCAGGCAGTGCAGGGCGAACTCCGGCAACTGTTCTTTGGGCAGCGGTTTCCCGAATTCGTCGGGGTCACCGCCCGGCGGCGGGAACCAGGCCCGGCCCGCCTCTTCGAGATTCATCTTCATGATGTCGATCGTGGGCAGCCAGGCGTCGCGGTCGATCCAGAGCCTGCTCACCCGGTGTCCTGCGGCGGTGAGCGCGACGGTGGGGCCGTGACAGTCGAGCAGGATGAGGCCGTCGCTGTTGGCACGAAGGTAGGCCAGCGTCGGCTGGGCCACCTCGTAGTCGGTGATCGGCACGCACACGAAAGCATCGGAGTCCAAAGCGAATTCGACATCGGCGGGCGAGATCGGGTGCATGAAACCAGTTTGGCGTTCGTCACGGAAATTCTGGTCACGGAACCGCAGCTCCACCACGTCGCCGCGGTCGCTGGCCGAACGGATCCCGGTGAGGTCGACATTGTCGAACCGCGACAGCTGCTCGGTGATCGGACCCAGATCGCGTTCGCGCACATGCACGATCGGGCGGACCACATCATCGGGGCCGAGCAGCGAGGCAAGGGCGGCGACGGTGTAGAGCGCGCAGCCGTATTTGTCGATGACCTCGCCGCGATGGGTGACGACGTGGTCGAGCGGAATCGGGCCGAGAACAGCGATCTTTCGGCCGGAACGGGCAGCAGAGGGCACGGAAGAAGACATGGCGGAGCTCCGGTATCGGACGAGCGGAAACTGGTCAGGCTTTGGCGGTGGGGTGTTCGTATCCGGCGGCTTCGTCCATGTCCTCGAGCGACATCCCCTTGGTCTCTGGCACGAACTTGGCGACGAATGCCAGCGACAGCAGCGCGAACACCGCGTACATCCCGTAGGCGAAACCGAGCGAGAAGGTCTTCAGGCTGGGGAACGAGACGGTGATCGCCCAGTTCGCCGCCCACTGGCCGGCCGCGGCGAGCGAGAGCGCGGCGCCACGGATCCGGTTCGGGAACATCTCCCCGAGCAGCACCCACACGACCGGACCCCAGCTCATGCCGAAGAACACGACGAACAGGTTCGCCGCGACCAAGGCGATCGGACCCCACGCCCCGCTCAGGTGCGGTTCGAGCACGCCCTCGGCGTTGGGCACCTGATCGGCGGCCCCGAAGCAGATCGCCATCGTGGCCAGGGTGACGGTCATGCCGATCGAGCCGGTGAGCAGCAGCGGCCTGCGCCCGACCTTGTCGATGAGCATGATCGCGACGATGGTGGTGGCGATATTGACCACGGAGGTGAACACGCTGATCTGGAACGACTGCGATTCCTCGAAGCCGACGGCTTCCCACAGCACGTTCGAGTAGTAGAAGATCACGTTGATACCGACAGCCTGCTGGAACACCGACAGCATCAACCCGACCCATACGATCGGGTACAGCCCGCCACCGGGGCGACGCAGGTCCTTCCACGACGGTTTGGTGTCGCTCTGCAGGCTGTGCTCGATCCGGTTGATGGTGATCTCGAGGTTCTTCTCACCGAACAGCATCGACAGCACGCGTCGCGCCTCGGGGATCTTGTGCGTGGCGACCAGGTAGCGCGGTGACTCGGGGATCGTCGAGGCCAGCACGCCGTAGACCACGGCGGGGATCGCCATCGACAGGAACATCCAGCGCCAGGCTTCCAGGCCGAACCACAGGGTCTCGCTCGCGCCGCCTGCGAGTTCGGCGAGCACGTAGTCGACCAGCAGCGCCAGGAAGATGCCGAGCACGATGGCGAGCTGTTGCAGGGAACCGAGCCTGCCGCGGATGCGCGCAGGTGAGGTTTCGGCGATGTAGGCGGGCGCGATCACCGACGCGACACCGACGCCGATACCGCCGATGATGCGGCCCAGGACCAGGGTCCACACGTCGGGGGCGAAGGCGGTGACGATCGCGCTGAGGAAGAACAGGACCGCGGCGATCTTCATCACCTTGAGCCTGCCGATGCGGTCGGCGATCCGTCCCGCGGTCATCGCGCCCGCCGCGGCACCGAGCAGTGCCGAGGCGACGGCGAAGCCGAGAACTGCGTCGGCGACATCGAATTCGTCTTGGATAGCGGAGACAGCGCCGTTGATCACGGCGCTGTCGAAGCCGAACAGCAATCCGCCCAGCGCCGCGACGGACGCGATCAGCACAACGCGGTTGCTGGATCCCTCCCCGTCGGGAAGGGCGGATCGGTCGGTGAAGGAGCCTCCATCGTGCATCGGCTTCGTCCTCTCCACGGCGGGCGTCATTGCCTCGCGAGTAGCAGTGTGAATCAGATCACAGTGTGCACCGAATTGAATGACACATGCAGGAATTCATCGAATCGAGCCCAAATCGCCGTGTTTTGTGTTCAGGAAATGAACACCGAGTGGTCTGCATCGGCGATGGCCCGCGCGATCGCGCCGAGCAGATGGGTCTGCGGGCCGAGCATCGCGGGACGGATGCGCAGCGCGGCCGCCGCCGAGGGCACCCCGCACCGGTCGACCACCTGCTGGATCGAAGGGATCAGAATCCGGGCGGCCTGAGCGAGTTCGCCACCGAGAACCAGCAGTTCGGGATTGAGGACGCTGCACACCCCCGCGACGGCGGCCCCGACCTGCCTGCCGACATCGTCGAGCACCCGCACGAACGCGCGATCACCGGCGATCGCGCGGCGCACGACCTCCTCGATCGTCAGCTCGCCCGCGGTCGGGGCCAGCAACGAGACCACATACCGTGCCGAGACCAGCGTTTCCAGACACCCACGGTTACCGCAGCGGCACACCGCACCGAATTCGTCGACGGTGGTGTGCCCGATCTCGCCCGCGGTGCCCGCGACCCCCGAATACAGGCGCCCGCCCACGATCAGCCCGGCGCCGACCCCTTCGGACAGTTTCAGATAGACCATGTCTGTGGTGCCCGCCCCGGCTCCCCACTGATGTTCGGCGAGCGCACCGAGATTCGCGTCGTTGTCGACGACGACCCGCACCGGCAACTCCAGCGCGGTCGCGGCCAGCGCGCTCGCGTCGACGCCCACCCAGCCAGGCAGGATCGACGGTGAGCCGACCCGACCGGTCGTGCGGTCGATCGGCGCGGGCAGGCCCATCGCGGCACCGACCACCGCGCCGCGGTCGATGCCCGCGTCGTCGAGCGCGGTGTCCAGCAGGCGCCGGGCGCGATCCATGGCGTCCTCCGCCGACAGGCCGACGGGCAGGTCGGTGCGGGTCTGGGCCACCACGTGATGGGTCAGATCGCTGATGCCGACGGTGAGATGGCGATGCCCGAGGTCCACGCCGACGACGAAGCCCGTTCCGCCGGTCAGCCGCACGGAATTGCGTTTGCCGCTGCGCTTTTCGATGTGCAGGCTGCCCGCGCCCGCGAGATCGCGCACGATGTTGGAGATGGTCGCCGGGGCCAGGCCGGTGGCTCTGGCGAGGTCGGCCTGGGTGGCCTGGCCCTGTCTGCGCAGCTCGTCGACCACGCGCGCCCGGTTCTGGTCGCGCAGCGCGGTCGGTGAGCCGGGGCGTCGACCGTTGCGCCCGGTCACGGGGAGCCCGCGAGGATTGCTGAGTCGAACATCTTTCGATTGTGCACCGTGCTCGTTCGTGCTGCGCGCGGGTTGGCGACGGGCGGGGCACCGGGTGTTCATCTGGGCGACACGCACGTCATTTAGCGTCCGAAGGATGACTGATGTCGAGATCCGTCCGATCCCCCGTGATGTCAGCGAGATCGCCGATCTCGCGACCGCCGTGAACCTGGCCGATACCACCGGATTCACCGTCGACGACAGCGACGACGACGACCCGATCCTGCTCACCGAACCCGGCGGCCTGATCGTGGACACCTGGCGCGAGGGCTACCCCTACGACGAGCGTCTGTCGCGTCTGGAATACGACCTCGACAAGCGACTCTTGCAGATCGAACTGCTGAAACTGCAGAACTGGGTCAAGGCGACCGGGCGCCGCATCGTCATCGTGTTCGAGGGTCGCGACGCCGCGGGCAAGGGCGGCACCATCAAACGATTCATGGAACACCTGAATCCGCGCGGCGCCCGGGTGGTGGCCCTGGAAAAGCCCTCCACGCGCGAATCCACCCAGTGGTACTTCCAGCGCTACGTCGAGCACCTACCCGCCGCGGGTGAGATCGTGCTGTTCGACCGTTCCTGGTACAACCGTGCCGGGGTGGAGCGGGTGATGGGTTTCTGCACGCCCGAAGAGCATCGACGGTTCCTGGCGCAGGTGCCGCTGTTCGAGCGGATGCTCGTCGACGACGGCATCGACCTGGTCAAGTTCTGGTTCTCGGTGTCGCCGCTGGAACAGCGCACTCGCTTCGCGATCCGGCAGGTCGACCCGGTGCGGCACTGGAAGCTCTCGCCGATGGACCTGGCCTCACTCGACAAGTGGGATTCCTACACCGCGGCCAAGGAAGAGAACTTCGAGCACACCGACACCGACCACGCGCCGTGGATCGTCGTCAAGAGCAACGACAAGAAGCGTGCCAGGCTCAATGCGATGCGGCACGTGCTGAGCGGGTTCGACTATGACAACAAGGATGTCGAGATCGTCGGCACCGCGGACCCACTGATCGTGGGCCGCGGGCGCGAGGTCATCGGGTCCTGAAAGTTCTAGCGGCTCAAAGCGACTCGGTGCGCTTCGAGCATCAGCGCGGTGAGTTCTTCGCGCTCGGCGTCATCGAGGACGTCGAAGCAGGGCGCGATCAGTTCGTCGGTCAGTTTCTCGGCCGCCTCCCAGCGCATCCGAATATCGTCGGTGACCTGCTCGAACGGTTCTGCCCAGCCGAGGAGCTTCGCATGGCCGGGGCCGTCGTAGATCGGTGAGCCGTCGACCAGGATCGCCTGCAACGGGGTGAGCCCGTTGGCCAGCACCGCGATCAGGTGCAGTCCGCCGCGCAGTTCACGCAGCACGTGTGTCAGTTGCAGCACCGCGGCCCGTCCGTCCTCGGGAACCGGCATCGCCCGCCACCCGGCGAACAACGGCAGCCCGGTCGACGGTGCGGCATTGACGACCCGTTGCAGCAGTTCGGCAAGTCGGTCGGCCCGGTCGAAACCGGCGAGCTTGCGCTGACCGAAACCGCGACACGCGAGCATGTACTGCGTGGCGGCTTCGGCGGCGGGCATCGACACCGATTCCCAGGCGGCACGCACACATTCGGGTTCGAAGAAGCCGAAGGCCGCGGTCACCACGTCGGCGTCGACATCACCGAGCACCCCGCCGCGTCCTCGCGTGTAGGCGCCGTGGAACCCGGCCACCCCGGTCGTCTCCCCGAACGCCCTGGCCTCGCGCGAGATCATGAACGCCCCACCGAGTTCGAGCACCTGCCGTTTGACCGCTGCCGACGTCATTCGTCTGCCACCTTCCGCTGTAGTCCACTCCAGGCAGACTTTAGCGTTACATAGTCAGATGCGATAGCCCTTCGCGAAGACAACGACCGAAATCCCGTCGACCCCACGGATCGTCGCGCCCTACGCTGAAGTCCATGACCAACCAGCTCGTCGCGATCCTGTCCGGCGCCGGTGTCTCCACCGACAGCGGAATCCCGGACTACCGTGGCCCGGCTGGCCTGTGGCAGCGCGACCCCGACGCCCAGAAACTGGTCACCTACGACTACTACATGGCCGATCCCGACATCCGCCGCCGATCCTGGCTCATGCGCGGCGAACACCCCGCCTGGCGCGCCCGCCCCAACCCCGCGCACGATGCCGTCACCGCGCTGGCCGCGACCGGAACGGCGGTGCGCGTGATCACCCAGAACGTCGACGGACTACACCAGCTCGCCGGCCTGCCCGACCGTAAGGTCCTCGAACTGCACGGCAACGCGCGCACGGTGCTGTGCACGTCCTGCGACGACCGCACCACCACCGAGCAGGCCCTCGACCGCGTCGCCGCCGGTGAGCCCGACCCGGCCTGTCTGCGCTGCGGCGGGATCCTCAAAACCGCGACGGTCATGTTCGGCCAGGCACTCGACCCCGAGGTGCTGGGTCATGCGATGGCCATCGCGCAGGCCTGCACCGTGTTCGTCGCCGTCGGCACCAGCCTGCAGGTCCAACCGGCGGCGTCGCTGGCCGGTGTCGCCGCCGAGCACGGCGCCCGCTTGATCATCGTCAACGCCGAACCCACCCCCTACGACGCCCTCGCCGACGAGGTCATCCGCGAGCCCATCGGCACCGCACTTCCCGAACTGCTGGCGACGCTGGCCGCCGCCGAACACCGCTAACAGGCAGTGCTCGGCGGCGCCCATTAGGCTCGGGTGCATGACCGTCGAGCACACCAGCCGGAAGGCCTGGCTCACAGTCGAATTCGTCGCCCTGTTCTTCGGTCTGACCGGTTTGTACGCGGTGTTGCTGCGCGGTGTCGGCCCGCTGCCGTTCCTGCTGGTGATCACTGTCGGCGTCGTGATCTACCTGCGCCACACCGGTTTCGACCGTCGCTCCTTCTGGCGGGCCGACGCGCTACTGCCCGCCCTACCGGGCATTCTCGCGCTCTGGGCGGTCGCGGCGGTCGCCCTTATCGGCGCGGTCGCTGTCCTTCGCCCCGACTCCCTGTTCGATCTGCCCCGCGAACGGCCCCTGATCTGGGTGCTGGTGCTCGTGTTCTATCCGCTGGTCAGCGTCTACCCGCAAGAACTGCTCTTCCGCGCCTTTCTCTTCCACCGCTACGCTCCCGTCTTCGGCGATGGTCCGCGCATCATCGCCGCCAGCGCTGTCGCGTTCGGTTTCGCCCACTTCACTGTCGGCAACTGGGTCTCGGTGCTGCTGAGTACCGCGGCGGGCGCGCTGTTCGCCACTCGATACCGGCGCACCCGATCACTGCTCACCGTCTCGGTCGAACATGCCATGTACGGCATCCTGGTCTTCACCGTCGGTCTCGGCGATTTCTTCTATCACGGCGCTACGGCGGGGTAACGGTGAACCGTTGCCGCCGCGACGCCGTATCACTGGGTGGGCCGAGAACGCGGCCGAGGACGGAGACCGGATGCGAGTGCTGTTCGTGGCGATGCCGTTGATCGGGCATCTGTTTCCGATGATGCCGCTGGTGCAGCGTTTGCGCGAACGCGGGCACGACATCATGGTGGCCACCGGAGGTGATGCTGCCGCCGTGGTGCGGACGCAACTGCCGGTCGCCGATGTCGCCCCGCCGATCGACTACCTGCGTGCCGCGGTGCGCGGGCTCGGCAGACATCCGGTGCTGGCGTTGCGGTCGGGGCAGGGGATGGCGGATGCGCGCGGCGGCGCCCATGTTTTCGCTGTCACCAATCGGCCGATGATCGAACCGCTGCTGCGCGCGGCCAGGGAGTTCCGACCCGACGTGATCGTGCACGAACCGTTCGCTTCGGCGGCCGCGATCGTGGCCGACCGACTCGGTGTTCCGACGATCCTGCACAACATCGCCCTCGACAACGGCACCGTCATCCGCCACGAACTACTCCGCCTGCTCACCGACACCGCGCTGCCCGCACCCACGACCACCCTGTCCATCGCCCCGCCGAGCATCGTCCGTGTCGACGGTCGCCCCTTGCGCTACACCCCGTACTCGACCCCCGGCGCGGAGCTGCCCGCGTTCCTTCGGGAACCGTCGAGTCGGCGGCGCATCCTCGTCACCCGTTCGACCATGCTCGGTGACGGTCCAGACACGATGCTGCGTACCATTGTGCGCGCGGCGCCGTATGTCGACGCCGACATCGTCATCGTCCGGCCCGATCGAAAGACCTTGCGCACCAGCTCATTACCTGCGAACATCCGCACGACCGGCTGGCTCGGCCTACGCGAGGCACTGCCCCACTGCACCGCAATGGTCAACCACGCGGGCGCAGGTTCGGTGTACGCGGCGCTACACGCCGGAATCCCGCAAATCGCCACTCCCGCACCGGGAGACCGCGCCTGGAACGCCGTATCGGTGCAGCGGCGTGGTGCCGGGCTGTCGGTGCGGGCCCGCTCGATCACCGCCGACCACCTCAACCGACTGATCTCCGATCCCGACCTTGCGGCCAACGCTCGCGCTGTTGCCGCCGAGATCGCCGCGATGCCCAGCGTCACCGACATCGCCGACGAGCTGACCCGATCGGCCGCCTCCGCACCGTGATCACGGTGCTTGCATCAGCGTCAGCATCGTTTTCTTGCGCACGGTGAAGCCCAATGTCTCGTACAAACTGACCGCCGAGGTGTTGTGGGCGACCGCGTGCAGAAACGGCGTCTCACCTCGCGCCCGGATTCCCGCCCCGACAGCCCGAATCAACCGCGACGCGATCCCGCGCCCCCGGAATTCGGCGTCGGTGCACACCGCACTGATCTCGGTCCACCCCGGCGGGTGCATTCGCTCCCCCGCCATCGCCACCAACCGACCGTCGACCCGCAGTCCCAGATAGGTACCCATCTCGACGGTCCTCGGCGCGAACGGCCCCGGCTCGGTTCGGGCGATCAGCTCCAGAATCTCGGGAACATCAGCAGCAGTGAGCATTTCGAGCTCAGGATCGACAGCAACCCGTAACCCCGACCCCTCCATCTGCACCGTGTCGAACTCCTCCAGCACCGTCCACCCCGCCGGCGGCACATGCCCTACCCCGCGGATCCCCGCACTACCCCCCGACCCGAGCGCGACTCCCAGATCAACCCAATCCTGATCATCCAAAACCGGCGGATGCCCAACGAACCGAGCCACCTCCGGTTCATACCGCCCGATCCGCCCCACCCACTGCGCGAACCGCCGATGCTCACCCCGCAACGAAGCCCGCACCGGATCATCCAGCGGATGCACCACGATCTCGACCGCCACCAACACCCTCCTGACCACCGAACCCTCGGCCAAAACGTTAGCCGAACACACGACCACCGACACCGATTGCGCTCACGACGATTCCGACGCCTCAGTCCGACTGAACGTGAACTGCTTCCCGCCCACACCTCACAAGCGATTTCCGCCGACAGCTCAGTCGGCGCCACCAGAATGAAATGCGTTCCCACAGTGGCCGAAAACCCGACCGACTTCGTGTGTCGATCTTCTCCTGCGCAACGCTAGTCCGATGTCCTGATCGCCGAGGCGAGAAGGTAATCCAGCGGCAGGCTGAGATGACCGGCGCGCGACTCTGCCCGTTGCTCGACGAATCGGCACAGATCCTGGTGCAACGCGTCCCAACGACCCTCCGCAGTCAACCGGTCTCGCTCACACACGACGTGTCCGGCAGTACGAATCAGGAAATCGGCCGCGTCTTCGGATGATGTGAACGGCAACGTAATTCGGCTGGTCGAAGTGGCGGTGAGCCGAAGTCCATGGGGTTCGAGGAGGCCGGTGAGCGCGACGGGATCACCCCAGCGGCTGGGCGGTCCGCTGCCGGCAGGCGGTGGTGGCAGATAGCCGCTCAATACCTGCCCCATCGCAGGCAGCACGCTGCCCGGCACCCACGACGCGAGGACGACCCTCGCCCCTGGCGCGGCGACTCTCTCGAGTTCGCGGGCGGCGATCCCATGATCGGCCGCGTACATCACGCCGAAGACCGAGATCACCACATCGGTCGACTGATCGGGAAGCGGTAGAGCTTCCAAGTCACCCCACAGCCATTCGACATCGGACCTTGCGGCGTGGGCTCGTTCCTCCGCTACCCGCAGCAATGCCGTTTCGAAGTCGATGCCGACAACCCTGCCGCCGCGCTCGGCCGCGAGCAGCGCCGCATTGCCTGTGCCGGTTGCGATGTCGACCACCCGGTCGCCCGGCGCGACGGCCGCCGCATCCACGGCCGCCACAGCCACGGGCTCGAGAAACCGGCCCATCAACGGGTATTCACCGGCACCCCATGTCGTTCCCGGACAGTTCACTATCAACCTCCCGCTACAGGAGGCGCCCTTGATCGTCGTGACCGAAGTCGAGCGTGGCGGACCGAATCCGTCGCAGCGCCTCTCGCCCCGGCTAGAGCCACCCTAGTGTTGCCTCATCGACCTCGAGCCTCAGCCCTTGAAGGTGAAGTCGAAGTCGCCGGAGACCTTGCCGCTCAGCCGGATTGCTGAGACAAGGCTTCCTTCCTCGATCAGCCTCTGAACCTCGGCTCGCGAAAACCCGAAGCCGTCAGCGATCAGCCGCACCGGCCGGACAGGGATTCGCGCCGCGAAGCGAACCGACACCTCGACCACTTCTCGGTCGGGGTGTTCCCACCCTCCGGTATCGAGACTCCAGGCGTCACCCCAGTCCAGAGCGATGCGGTTGCGACGTTGCACGACCGGATTCTGCAGCAATTCAGCCGTCAGACCAGGGTCGTTGTCATGCATTCGGCCCAATAACTCAGGTCGGATGGACCGCACATTCACCCGCTCCAGCACCGAGAGCTTTGTCGTGTCCCCACAGGTAATACAGTGCGCGAGCAGCCAGGCATCGATGAGTTTGTGGTTGGCGTTGATCCGAATTCTATTGCTTGCCCTGAAGCGCTCGGACGCACACGCGTGGCAACGGCGGTGGACGAGCGGCAGGCAGGTGGGCGCGACCACAGGATGTACAACGGCACGTCCTCGACTAGACGATCTGATTCGACAGCATGGTAGGTGCGCACAGTGGCGCTGAGCCACTGATTTTCGAGCGCCAGCCGTCAGCACGAAACTCCGCTTCCCCCACCGGTTTCCAGATGTCCGCTGTTTGACCCTTGTCGAGGCGGGCATTCGCACTGAGCAAGAACAACCTTTACCGGAGGGACAAATCCGTGTTCACACATTTGCGACGGGCCGCGTTGATCGGGCTGTTGGTTGTCGCCGGGTGCGCTACCAGTACCGAGGCGCCTGATCCCGGGTTGCCGCCGTCGGACGCGAGCGCGCCGGAGATCTCCGATGCGGCCGCTGTGCATCTGTGCGAGATGATGGCTCCGGATCTGGATACTTGGCGGGCGCAAGGGGCCACGGTTGCGCGGGTTTCGTTCAATGGCACGGTGCAGAACTGGGCGGTGCGCAGTGGGGGGATCAATGTCGCGGTGGCGCGTAATCGCGCGGTGATCGATACGGTGACGCTGAAGCACTGTCCTGACGTGCGGCAGCAGGCCGTGCAGGCTCTGGATGCGCCGGATCTGGCGTCAGCGCTCGCCGGAGTCTGAACTGTCGGGCACCGCGGCGGTTCCGCGGCGCCGGTCGCGCAGGACGAGCACGCCCGCTGCCACCGCCCAGATCGCCGCGAACGCGATGGCGCGCAGCAGACTCCAGTTGACCATCAGCATCACGATGGCGACGCCGCCGAACAGCGTCAACAACCGGGCGGTACTCGTCTGACCTTGCATCTTCAGATCATCCCACGTTCCCGAACTCAGCTCTCGACCCGCACGACCTCATCGCGGACAGCCGATCGGCGAGTAGCCCAGGCCAGCGCGGGCACGATCAGCAGTGCGATCCCCGCACCGAGATACGCCAGACCGGGGTAATCGGCGAACGCCACGATCACCCCGGACCCGAGCCCACCGCCGGCCCCCGCGATCGCGATCCCCACATCGACCGTGCCCTGCGTACGAGCGCGGGTCGCGACCGGCGTCGCGTCCGCGATCATCGTCGTCCCCGCGACCAACCCCAGATTCCAGCCGACTCCCAGCAACCCGAGTGCCACTGCCAGGGCTGCCACCGAACTCGGCGGAGCGAGGGCCGCCGCCAATCCGGCCGCAACCAACGTCGCGGCCGCTACCACCGCGACCAGCCCCGCCCCGAACCGGTCGACGAGCATCCCCGACAGCAACGACGGCAGATACATCCCCGCCACATGCACCGCGATCACGAACCCCGCCGCGCCGACGCCGTGCCCGTGATTCTGCATGTGGACAGGAGTCATCGTCATCACCGCGGCCATGACCAACTGGGTCACCACCATCACCGTCGTCCCGGCCACGATCGGCGCCGACCACCGCGTCGTCACGGCCGTCGCGACAACCTCGGTAGGTTCCTCGGCGATTTCCTTGGCGAGCACGAGCGGATCCGGCCGCAACAGCACCCACAACACCAGCCCGGCGAGCAGATAGGCCACCCCGGACAGCACGAACGGCCCTGACAAACTCGGAATGCCCCACCGCACAGCAAGATCCGACATCGGCGTCGTCAGATTGGGCCCGACCACCGCACCGACCGTCGTCGCCACCAGCACCATGCTGATCGCCCGTGCCCGATGCTTGGGTTGGGCCAGATCGGCACCGGCATAGCGAGCTTGCAGACTGGTCGCCGTGCCCGCCCCGTAGACGACCATCGAGACGAACAGCAGCGGCAAGCTCTCGGTCACCGCACCAGCCACCACCCCGAAACTCCCGAGCGCACCGGTCAGATACCCGAACGTCAGCCCGGCACGCCGCCCGGCCCGCTGCGAAATCCGCCCCACCGCGACCGCCGCCGCAGCAGACCCCACCGTGAACATCGCCGCGGGCAAACCCGCCCACCCGGTGGAGCCGAGCATGTCCTGCGCCAGCAACGCACCGACGGTGATACCCGCGGCAAGCCCCGCCCCGCTGAAGATCTGCGCCGCGACCAACACGTCCAGAATGCGCCGTTGCGCGGGATGCTCGCTCATGAGAACCAACAGTGCGCCATTGATGGACGCCGGTCCAGCTGTCGGGCACAGAAAGGTCCAGCGAGGACGAACCGGCCTGGTTCACCTCGCTAGCGCAGGTAGGGTCCGAGCTTGATGTCCACCGCAGACCCGACATCCTCCATCGACGTGATCGGCCAGATCCGGCCGGGCAGCATCGTCCCCGCGGCGGTCGCGTAACCGACGACATCGAGCGCCGCGACCCCGTTGTCGTCACGCAGAATTCCCGCCTCGGTGCGCACCCCGTCGGAGAACACCACATCGAACTCGTCGGCCATTCGATCAGCACGCACCACCACACCGGGAAACAGATGCGAATGGTCGACGGTGATCAGTCCGGGCTCGCCCATCGGCGGCCTCAGTGGCCACACGGATCGGTCAGATGCAGACCCTCACCGACCTTGATCCGGCGATGCTCGGCGAGGACGATCCCCACCCCGAACAGCAAACACACGCCGGTGAGGATGCCGGCGATCACCGCCCATCCGGCAAATCCGGAACCGGCGGCCGTCAGCGTGGCCGCGAGCATTACGATGCCGATGCCGACGAGCAGCAGTCCCGGCCAATTGAGGGAGTCCTGAACCAACTCCCCCGCATGCGAGCGCGTCGTGCGTTCGGTATCGGGGAACTTGTGTTGATGGGGGTCGACGTAATCGGTCATGGCACGTCCTCCTTTCAGCGAAGGTCCTCCCCATCCGGCGCGTACCCCCGATTCACTCGGGCAAACGGGCTCCCATCCTGCGTGTTCTCGCGAACCAGCACGAAGAAGTACGGATCCGGGAAGTTCCGGTAGTCCATCAGGCCCAATACGGTGTCGTCGTCGACCCGCCGGAACACATCGATGATCGGCAGATGGTCGTACACCATCGCCGTGGTGACCACGCCACGGTGTTCGACCGCCCGCAGCCGGGCCCGGTATCGGCGACTGCGCAACGCCGGTTTCAACACCCCGAGCAATCCCCGACCCCGCTCGACCACCGCGGTCGGCACCTTGCCGACCAGGCCCAACGGCACTCGTCGCGGATCGACAGCGAACACATCACCGGCGCTGTCGCGAAACAGCAGCGGATGCACACTGTCGACACCGTCGAACTGCTTGCCGTACCACCCGGACGCCACGAGCAGCCCATCCATTGGGTGCCCGGTGGACAGCTCACGTCCACGCCACCGGCCGCTGAGCTCCGACACCGGAGCGAGGCTGTCGAACAGGGCCAGCGCCGCTTCCCTGGAGCAGGCGGGTTCGAGTGCGGTGAGTGCGTCCGTCATGCGAATCCTTCAGGCAGTCGCAGCGCACCGGGAGCGGAAGCGGGCACAGCGGGACGAACAGGAACGACCGGGTTGATCCGCTCGTAGGCCGCACCGAGGTCAGGTCGCGGATCCGGCTCACCCTTGTTCGGCCAGAACGCCATCGCACGCTCGGCCTGCGCGGTGATGGTGAGCGACGGATTCACCCCCAGGTTGGCGGTGATCGCACTGCCGTCGGCGATGTGCAGGCCGGGATAGCCGTACACGCGCTGGTACGGGTCGATCACGCCGGTCTCACGGGAGTCACCGATCGTGCAACCACCGATGTAGTGCGCGGTCGCGGGAATATTGAAGATGTCGGTGGCGATATTGCCGGTGATGGCGTCGGATTCGGCCGCGTATCGGCGGGCGATGTCGTGAGCCAGCGGAATCCACTCCGGATTCGGCTCCCCGCTGCCCTGTTTGGTCACCAACCGCTTGCCCTTCATATACGAGGTCAGCGAATTGTCGAGAGACTGCATGACCAGCAGGATCACCGACCGCTCCGACGCACCATGCGCGTTCTGCGAACGCAAGAATTGCATCGGGTGCAACACCATCGTCAGCAGCAACCGCAGGAACCGGAACGCGCCACCGTCGACCATCGGCACCGTCTGCAAGAACAGCGCGTTCTGCCCCTTGCCGTAGGTGCACACCTCCACGTGCGTCTGCGGTTCCGGATGAATCGAGGACGTGATCGCCACGCCCTGCGCGAAGTCACGCCGCGACTTACTGGTGACTCCGATGATCGCCTCGGAATTGCTGCGGGTCAGCTCACCGACCCGCGAGGACAGCTCGGGCAGCGTGCCGTCACCACGCAACTTGTGCAGCAACTTCTGCGTGCCCAGCGCCGCCGCCGCGAACACCACCTGCTGCGCGGAGAACGTGCGCCGCTGTTTGCGCACAAAACCATTCGATGCCACCGTCTCGACGCGATAACCACCCGCACCATCGGGCGCCACCGAGGTCACCGTCGTCAGCGGATGTACCTGTGCGCCATTGCTTTCCGCCAGATGCAGGTAATTCAGCGTGGTCGTGTTCTTGGCATTGTGCTTGCAGCCGGTGAAGCACTCCGAGCAGTGGATACAGCCCGCCCGCCGCGGACCCGCACCACCGAAATACGGATCGTCGACCTCGACGCCTTCGGAACCCTCGTTGAAGAACACACCCACCCGGGTGCGATGGAAGGTGTCGGCGACCTTCAGGTCGCGCGCGACCTGCAACAGCACGTCGTCCTTCGGCCCGACCCGCGGATTCTCGACCACACCCAGCATCCGCGCGGCCTGGTCGTAATACGGCGCGAGCTCGGACTTCCAATCGGTGATGTGCGCCCATGCCCGATCGCGATAGAACTCCGGCAGCGGTTCGTAGAGCGTGTTGCCGTAGATCAGCGACCCGCCGCCCACACCCGAACCGCTGAACACCAGGCACTTGCCGAGCGCGCTGATCCGCTGCGGTCCGGTGAGGCCGAGGCGCGGCGCCCAGATGGCCTTGGGAACGTTCCAGTTGGTCTTCGGATAATCCTCGGCATTCCAGCGCCGGCCCGATTCGAGAACACCTACCCGGTAACCCTTTTCGGTCAACCGCAGCGCGGTCACGCTCCCTCCGAAACCGGAACCGACGACGATCACGTCATAGTCGTAGTCACTCACCGCGCCATCACCTCGTAGTCGGCGGGGTCGAACCGCGCCTGCTGCTTGTACTGGATGCCGAGCAGTGGCCAGTTGGTCGTGATCCGGCCGTCCGCCTGGCGATACCACGACGAGCACCGACTCCACACGCTGCCGGTCAGCTGCGCCTGGATCCGATCGTCGTAGGCCTTCTCCACATCCGGACGCACGGTCAGCGCGCGACCCGACGCCGCGAGATGGGTGACATAGTCGCCGAGGTACTTCGCCTGCGCCTCGAGGAAGTAGATGATCGAGCCACCACCGGTATTGGTGTTGGGGCCGTACATGATGAACAGGTTCGGAAAGCGCGGCACGGTCATGCCGAAGTAGGCGTGCGCACCGCTGTCCCACTCCTGCGCGAGTTCTCGGCCCTGCGCACCGGTGATCGTCATCGGTGCCAGGAATTCGGTGGTCTTGAAACCGGTTCCCCAGATGATCACGTCGACCTCATGGTCGCGTCCATCGGCGGTACGCACCCCCGACTCGGTGATCTCGGCGATCCGGTCGGTGGTCACCTCCACATTCGGTTGAGCCAGTGCCGGAAGATAGTTGCCGGAGAACAGGATCCGCTTGCAACCCACTGGATAGTCCGGCCACACCTTCTCGAACAGACCCGGCTTGGCCTTGGTCTGCCTGCGCATATGCCACTTCGACATCGCCTTGATCGCGGCGGCGAGCGGTTCGGCGTAAACCCAGGCGACGCTGAGACCTTCGACCACGCCGTACCAGGTACCGCGTTCGGCGAGCTCGGTCACCGGCAGTTTCTCGAACACCCGCTGATGCCGCGCGGAGAACTCACGATCCATGCGTGGAACGATGTAGGGCGCACTGCGCTGGAACAGCGTCAGCTTCTCGACCTGCGGTTGGATCTCGGGAACGAACTGGATCGCACTCGCCCCGGTGCCGACAACGGCAACACGCTTGCCCGTCAGATCGACATCATGATCCCACTCGGCAGAGTGAAAACTGCTGCCGCCGAACCTGTCCCGCCCTTCGATCGACGGTAGCGCGGGCCGCGACAGCTGACCGACCGCCGACACCAGCACGTCGACCACGACCACTTCCCCGCCACCGAGCCGGACCGTCCACTTCCCGGTCTCGTCATCGAACGCGGCGGCGAGCACCTCGGTGCCGAAACGGATATGGCGGCGCACATCGTATTTCTCGGCGACATGCCTGATGTAGTCGAGAATCGCTGGCTGGCGCGAGAAGCGGTGCGGCCAGCGCGGATTCGGCTCGAAGGAGTAGGAGTAGAACGGCGACGGCACATCGCAGGCGGCACCCGGATAGGTGTTCTCCCGCCAGACACCGCCGACCTCGCCGGCCTTCTCGAACACGACGATGTCGTCGAAGCCGCGCTTCTTCAGTTCGATCACGGCCGCCAAGCCGCCGAACCCACTGCCGATCACTGCGATGGACGGGGTCATGAGATCCCTTCTGGAACAAGACGGGCACAGGCGCCGGGGTCGCCACTGAACGGAAAATGCCCGCAACCGGGGTGGGAGATCTGCGTCATCGCAGCCCTTCATCCAGATAAACAGTTACTGCGTACGGTTTCTTGATTGCATCAGCTCGATCCGCCACCGTCAAGAGGTGACTGCCGACACATTTTGCCCAATCCATCGAATCTTGTCGGCAGCACGTACGATTTCTCAGGTGACCGTGCAACCACCACGCCGCACCCAGGCCGAACGCCGGGCAACCACCCGCGCGCGAATCCTGGCCTGCACCGCCGAATGCCTGCTCGAACGCGGCTACGCGGCAACCACCGTGAGCGCGGTCCAGGAACGCGCCGGACTCGCCCGCGGTACCGTGCAGCACCACTTCCCCACCAGGGCCGAACTGCTCATCGCCGCCACCACCCAGGTCGTCGATACCCGGCTCGAACAGTTCCGGCGCGAGGCCGAACTCCTCCCACCCGGACGCGACCGCCTGCAATCGGTCGTCGACCTGGCCTGGCGCGACCTCAACAGCCCCACCTTCTACACCGCGCTCGACCTGTGGGTCGCCGCGCGCACCGACACCGAACTCCGCGACCGACTCGTCACCGAGGAACGTCGCGTATTCACCGAAATGCGCAGGCTCTACCTCGAAGTGCTCGGCGAACCGTACGCCTCGGATCCCCGCGCCGAGGTCCTGGTCGAGTTCACCATCGACCTGCTCACCGGGCTGTCGATGACCGCCATGCTCACCGGCACACTCGGCGAACGCGAAGCGGTGCTGCGCCGATGGAAGCGGGCGCTGGCCGTACTCGTCGGACAGCTACCGAGCGAGGAACTGCTCGACGGAAGCCCGCTGCCGGCAGCGGCAGACCCGGCGTAATCACCCAAAACGGCGTCCGAAAATCAGTTTTCTGACTATTCGGAGGCAGATTGCACGATTACGCCGGATTACTTTCGCTGGTCTGCACCCCGGACAAGCCGTTCCAGCACAACGCGACGACAGTGTCGACGGCTTCCCCCTTCGGGATCGGACGACCCGCGTCGAGCCAATGCCTGGCCGCGAGGTGGCTGGCACCGACCACGCCGAACGCGCACGCGTACGCGCGAACGTCATCCATGCCCGCCGCGCGGAGCTCGGCACTGACCAGCACCGCGCACTCACCCATGGCATTGCGCACCCGCCACCGCACGCACGGTTCGCTCGGCACCGGCGACTCGAAGACCAGGGTGTGCCCGCCTGCGTCCTCGTCGACGAAGTCGAAGTAGGCCAGCACCGCGCGGCGCACCTTGTCCTCCTGCCCGTGTGCGTCGGCCAGCGCATCGCGGATACCGTCGACCATTCGATCCAGATAGCCCTGCAGCACAGCCAGGTACAGGTCGAGCTTGCTCGCGTAGTGCGTGTACAGCACCGGCTTGCTCATGCCCGCCCGGACGCTGATGTCGTCCATGCTCGCACCGTGGTAGCCCTGGACGACGAATATCGCACGCGCGGCACTGAGTACCGTGAGTCGTCGCTGGGTTCGGGCCGGTGTCTCGGCGCTCTCGACGTCGTTGTAGAGAAGTGTCATGAGATATCCGAGGAGACCCGCTCGAGCAGGAAGTAGAAGTATTCGCCCTCGGCGAGGACCACGTCGGGCCGTCCGTTCATGATGCCCATCAGCGTGGTGTCGTCGAGCCACTTGAAGTGGTCGAACACCGGGCGGCCGTCGTAGACCATGGTCGCGGTGATCTCGCCGCGGAACTCGATGTTCCACAGGGTCGCTTCACCCTGTCCCAGTTCGACATTCGAGAACAGGTCACCGTCCTCGTCCCGGCAGATCAGCGGCTTCGCGTCGTCGAGGGCGAGGAAATTCTTTCCGTACCAGCGGCTGGCGGGCAGCGCCCTGCACAGCGGATGACCGGTCTGGAAGGCATCGCCACGCCATTCACCGAGGATGTCCTCGGCGCGGGCCGGACGCAGCCGGGTCCACAGCTGATCCAGATCGGCGGTCGTGACGTCGGCTTGCTCCCTGAGCTGCTGCCACCGTGGTTTGTCCGCGCTCATCAAGCCCTCGTCTCACATATTCCAGAACCATCCGGTTCCGCATTCGACCATAGTTCCGAACCCGACAGTTCATCAACCGCATCGAGGCCGCCACACCCGCCTACCCCGGCGCCTGCCGGCACCTCTCCAGCGACGAGCCCCACCTCGAACCCCCTGTCCTCTATGCGTCTTTAGGAGTTGATTGCGTGTTGATGCTTGGCCACAAGACCGGAGTGAGATCCATGTGTTGATGCGCATATGTACGTATCATGATTAATTATCTGCAATGAACACCCCCGGGGCCACCCCCTGTCCTCATCACGAGCACGAATCAAAGTCCCAGCGCCCCTTGGTCTCCCCTCCGCCACCGGCGCGACCGACAAGCCCCGCTCCCCCACCTCCGAGCTCTACTCACCCGCTGCGCAAAGCACCTCCCCTACCCGACAGCGAGCGCCAGGCCCGCCTGAGAGTCGTGCGCGGGTGGCTGGGCTGATCCTCGTCGGCTGTCGCTCAGCCAGTCCCGTGGGCTACTCGAGGAGCCCCAGGTCGGTGAGGTCGCGGACGTATTTGGTGATCAGATCTGCTGGTAGGTGCGGGATGTCGTGGTCGGGGCCGAGTTGTGCGGCGCGGACGGCGGTTCGGAAGTTGTCGGCGGGGAGCGCCGAGCCGGGTAGGGGGCGGCCGGGGTGGCGATAGGCCGCCAGGACGGGGAGGAGGGTGTTTTTGCGTTGGGGTTCGGGGAGGGTGCGCAGGGCGGTTTCGAAGCGGGTGAACCACTCGTTGTAGTTGTCGATACGGTCGATGTGGTGGCCTGCTTCGGTCAGCCAGTCGACGAAGACGTCGAGGGAGATGTTGTCGTCATGGGGGTTGACGACGTCGTAGGTGCGGTAGCCGCTTGTCGCGGCGGCGCCGAGTTCGGTGATCGCGGTGGCGACGAAGTCGGCTGGTAGGCCGTCGTAGTGGGCACGTTGACGTTGTCCGTGGGAATCGGTGCGGTAGAACGACTTCGGAGCTAGCCCGGTGACGAGCAGGCTGAGCAGGAGCCGGGTGAAGACGTCGGGGACGTTGAGCTGGCCACGGAAGTGGCTGTGCGCCAGGATCATGTCGGAGCGGAAGACCGTGACGGGTAGCCCGAAGCGCTCGGCTGCCTCACGCAGCAGAACTTCGCCCGCCCACTTGCTGTTGCCGTAACCGTTCGCGTAGTTGTCGTCCAGTCGGCGAACCGGGCTCATGGTTCGCACGTCACCGTCCTCGGCGAAGGACTCCCCCTGCGCCGCGACGGCCACCGTCGACAGGTAACTCACCGGCTTGCGGGTGGTTGTCAGCGCCAGGCGAAGGATCTCGGCCGTGCCGACCACATTCGGGCCGAACAGCTGGGAATACGGGAGCACGTGGTTCACCAGCGCCGCGGAGTGCACGATCAGATCGACCTCGGCGGCCAACCGGTCCCATACCGACTCTGGCAGACCGAGATTCGGTTCGCCGATGTCACCGGGCAGTACCTCGAGAGCATCCTTCGCGAGGAGCTGGAAGTGGTCGCTGAGCTCGGGGTCGCTGGAGAAGGCCGCATCGAGACGCGCACGGGCTGCGGCTACCTCGCCACCACGGACCACGCAGATCACCGTGCCGCCCACGGGGGCAATCCGTTCGAGCCAGGCCAGCAGGAGGAACCGGCCGAGATAGCCGTTCGCGCCGGTGATCAGGACCGTCTTCGCCGGCGTGGCGGCGGGCACCTGCGCAGCCGAGGTGACGTCGAGGAACTTCTCGAGCGTCAGGTCGGTCGCACGGATTTCGGTCGCCGCGGGGCCGTGCACCGCATCGGAATCGGCTCTGCGCGTGCCGGGTTCGCGTTCACGCCGCACGTAGTCGGCGATGCGACGCAGGTCGCTGTCCGGTCCGAGCAGCACGTTCACCGGCACTTCTACCCCGAGGAGTTCGCGCAGCAGGGTCGAATACGACAGTGCGGCCAGCGAATCCCCGCCGAGATCGCCGAACCGCGCGTCCGGGCTCAGGTCGGAGTCGCCGCCGAGCACGGCGCGTGCGGCACGGGCGACGGTGTCGTACACCGGCAAGCCCTGGGCGTCGCGACGCAGGCGCAGAAGTTCGTCTTCCTGACCCTGCGCGAGGTCGGCGTAGAGCTTTTCGAGGCGGTCGCCGTAGCGCTGTTTCAGCTTGGGCCGCAACAGTTTCCCCACCCCGGACAGCATCCCGTCGACCGTCGAGAAGGGTTCGATTTCGATGAGGAAGTCACGCGGAATCTCGAACGGCTCCAGCTCGGCCGACACGGCGGCGCGGTGCAGCGACGCGCTCACCGCCGCGCGCAACTCGTCGGCGGATCCGGCCAGCGCCGCCTCGGTCGGCACCACGACCGCCAGCAGATAGGACCGTTCGCTGCTGCCGTACACATAGATCTGGCGCACCAGATCCGCGCCCGCGAACACCGCTTCCAGCCGAGACACCGTCACGAACTCGCCCTGGGAGAGTTTGAGGACGTTGTTGCGGCGGTCGACATAGGCCAATCGATCCGGCGCCAGCTCGGCGACCACATCACCGGTGCGGCAGAAACCGTCGGCATCGAAGACCTCGGCGGTCACCTCGGGACGACGGTAATATCCGGCGATCATGGTGGTGGTCTTGAGCAGCAACTCACCGCGCGGATACGGCTTGTCGGTCCCGAAATAGCCGAGCTCGGGCACGTCGACGAGTTTGTAATCCAGCACCGGCGGGCGCATCACCTTCGTATCGAAGATCACCCCGCCGCCGGTCTCGGTGGAGCCGTAACCGTCATGCAGACGCAACTGCAGCACCGATTCGACGAAGGTGCGCAACTCTGGCGCGATCGGTGCGCTGCCGCACAGCGCCGACATCAACCGGCCGCCGAGGAACTGTTCGCGCAGTTCGGTTTTCACCGTGTCGCCGCCCTCCTCGACCTCGCGACGGAACCGCTGCAGGATCATGTCGCACACCCTGGGCACCAGGAAGATCTCGGTGGGCCGCACCAGGGTGATGTCGGTGAACAGCGTGGACAGGTCCGATGCCGCGGCGAAGTACGCGGTGCCGCCGCGAGCGAGCACGCTGTTGAGGGTGAGCCGGGCGGCGATGTGGCTCATCGGCAGGAAGTTCACGTTGATCGCGGTCAGTGGCCGTGGCGGCTGCCAGCCCACCGCGACCAGGCGCTGGGTGTACATCGCGCCCTTGGGGGTGCCGGTGCTGCCCGAGGTGTAGATCAACAGCGCGAGGGGGTCGGTACCTTCGGCGGGCACGTGCAGCGGCGCCGGTTCGGCGAGACGGCCCTGTTCGATGGTGTCGTCGAGGGTGGTGGGTACGAGAGCAGATCCCTCGGTTCGCAGACGGGTTCGAGCTCGGGCGAGAGCATCCTGGTGATCGTCGTCGTCGGCGTGATGGTCGAACACGATCAGCGAACGCGGCGTTGCGCCGGCCAACACCGCGTCAACGGCGACATCCAGGTGCGCGGTGTCGACCGCGAACACCGTCGGTTCGGTCTCGTCGAGGATCGACCGCAATTGTTCGAGTCCCGCGCCCGCTTGCAGCGGCACCGCGACCCCGCCGAGGTGGATCGTGGCGAGATCGAGCACGGTGTAGTCGGCACTGGTGAATCCGAGCACCGCGACGAAGTCTCCCGCGACGATGCCGTCGCGCTGCCAGGCCGCGGCGAGCGCGCGAGTGCGCTCCCACACCTGGCCGTAGGTCAGTAGATCGAACTCCGGCAACAACTTTCGGGTCGACCGTCCACCCGATTCGACCAGTACGGTACGGCGGGTGCCCAGCGCCGGACGGTCCGCGTAGGCGGTCATCACGGTCTCGACGATGCGCGCCGTCGCGAGCCCGGGGGTGGTCACGAGGGCGTGCACATCCGCGTCGGGCCGCGCCGCACGGATCTGCTCGTCTTCGGCGAAGAGCGATCTGATGCGATCCGCCAGGTGCCCGGCGTCGAGTTCGACAGTCACGCTTCACACCTTCGAATGCCTTGCCACGCGGTACGTCGCGCGGAATCCGGGTCGACCAGCACGCGCGGTGGGTGGTCGATGATGCAGGTGGTTCGCCGGTCGGCGGTGTAGGGCGTCCAGGGCGGCAACGGTTGTCCGGTGCGCGCGAAACTCAACCAGTTGTCCTGGATGTAGTCCTGGACGGCGAGGAACGCCCGCCGACCGCCTGCCGCTGTCATTGCGCGACCTACCGGACCGTCGACCCAGCCGAAGACCGGAACGAGGTCAAGCGCGTGGGTGGCGCCGAAACCGGCCAGATGCAGGGCGCGCGGGGCGTAGTCGTACCGATACGCGAACGTGGGGGCGTGGCGGCTGTGGCCCTCGAGAACGGCCAGCGTGGGGCGAAGGAAAAGGTGGTCGCCGCCGATGCGCACCGCGGTCCGTGCGGCCGGATACCCGCGGTAGCTGCCGGTCACCACCTGTTCGGCGCCGGGCTCGTAGCGTTGGAAGATGCTGGTGAGCTGTTCGGGTGTGTGCGGGACGGACTTGGCGAAACGCTGGAACAGCGTGGCCTCGTCACGGTTGGTGCCGATGATCAACGGCACCGGATGTGCCCGGCCGGCCGCGATCGCGTCCAGGGGTGCGTCCGGGAGGAAGTCGCCATCCGCGACGGGAGCGAAGGGATAGCTGCCGGGCTCCTCGCGCAGGGCTCGAGCCAACGCGCGGTCACCCGCCCGGCCGAGTTCCTTCGCGGGAACGGTGCTCAGCATCGTCGCCGCGTCGGCGGCGGTGGTGCCGAGTCGTTCCAGACAGCGGCGGGCGAACAAGCGAGCTTCGTCGGGCGTCAACGTCCAGTCCGCGGGTGCGCTCTGCGCGATCGCCCGATGGAACAGGCCTGCCGCCGACGGCGTCGCCAGCAGGCTGACCACGGCGTGGGCGCCCGCCGACTCACCGAAGATGGTGACATTGTCCGGGTCACCGCCGAACGCGGCGATATTGCGGCGCACCCATTCCAGCGCCGCGACCTGATCACGGAGACCGAGATTCGAATCGAAAGGTCTTTCGGCCGTGGAGAATTCGCTGAAGTCGACATACCCGAACGCGCCGAGCCGGTAGTTCACCGACACCACGATCACGTCGCCGCGCGCGGCCAGCCGGGCGCCGGAGTACATGCTCGACGTGCCGAGCAGATAGCCGCCACCGTGGAAGAACACCATCACCGGGCGCGGTGTCGGCGACGGTATCACCGGTGCGGTGACATTGAGCGTGAGGCAGTCCTCGCCGATCGGTTGCCAGGTGCGTGGCCCGACGCGGGCGCCGCTGGGGTTCTGCACCGCGGCGAAACCGAAGTCGGTCGCCGACCGCACCCCCGACCACGGTCGAACCGGCTGGGGAGCGCGCAGCCGTAGAGCTCCGAGGGGCGGGGCCGCGTAGGGCAGGGCACGCCATCGAGCGATCCGACGGCCCGCTCGACCGCGCACGACACCGTCGGCGCTCACGATCTCAATGGACGACATGTCACGAATGTACGTGGTACCCGCGGTACCGCGCAGGTGGTTCGCGCGGCGAAGTGTCTCGAAGTCGCATCGGCCTAGACTGGGCCGATGACCGGCGACGATCCGGAAACTGCGCCACTCGCGGCGAAGAACACCCGCGACATCGACGAACTCGACCGTCTCGTTTCCACCTGCCGCGCCTGCCCCCGACTCGTCGCCTGGCGTGAAGAGGTCGCCGTCGTCAAGCGGGCAGCCTTCCGCCACGAAGAGTATTGGGGTCGGCCCGTGCCCGGCTTCGGGCCCGCCGATGCGCGCATTCTCGTCGTCGGCCTCGCCCCCGCCGCCCATGGCGGTAACCGGACCGGCCGCATGTTCACCGGCGACCCGAGTGGCAACGTCCTGTTCGGCGCCCTGCACGCGGTCGGCCTCGCAACGGGCGCGCACCCGGTGAGCCGCGACGACGGCATCGAACTGCTTGGCATCCGGCTCACCGCACCCGTGCACTGCGCCCCGCCGGACAACAAGCCGACACCGGAGGAACGGCACCGTTGCGCACCCTTCCTCAGCCGGGAACTGGAGCTGCTCGGCCCCACGCTTCGCGTGATCGTCGTCCTCGGCGCCTTCGGCTGGCAAGCCCTGTTCACCGTCCTGACGGCAGGCGGCTGGAACGTGCCACGCCCACGTCTGCGTTTCACCCACGGCGCGCAGGTCGTTATCACCCATCCGGACGGCCGAGCGGTCACCGTGCTCGGTAGTTACCACGTGAGCCAGCGCAATACCGCCACCGGTCGGGTGACCCCCGCGATGATCGAGGACGTGCTGCTGCACGCGAAGACGATCGCCGAGTCCTGACCGGAATTCGCGTCTTCGTCGCCTAGGATCGAGCAGTGCTGACTGTGTACACGATCGGCCATTCGACGCGGACCGCTGACGAATTCGTCGGTCTGCTCCACGATTACGGCGTCACCCAACTCGTGGATATTCGCACCGTCCCCCGGTCACGCCACAATCCACAGTTCGGCCGCGAGAAACTCCCAGAAACCCTGCAATCACCTATCCCCCACCGCCGGACGATTGATTTGCATCCATTTCATCTCGATATGCACTGCAGGCGATAAACACGTACGACAATCACGACAGCGCGTGCGGTTCGGCAAGAGTTCACTGCGATGGCAGGAGATCCGACGATGAGTTCGCTGGCTATGAGCACACTGGATGTCTCCCGGTGGCAGTTCGGTATCACCACGGTGTATCACTTCATCTTCGTTCCGCTCACCATCGGACTGGCACCGCTCGTCGCGGGAATGCAGACGGCGTGGGTGATCACCGGAAAAGAACACTGGTACCGGCTCACCAAGTTCTTCGGAAAACTGTTCCTGATCAACTTCGCCATCGGCGTTGCCACCGGCATCGTGCAGGAGTTCCAATTCGGGATGAACTGGAGTGAGTACTCCCGGTTCGTCGGCGACATCTTCGGTGCGCCACTGGCATTCGAAGCCCTGGTCGCTTTCTTCCTCGAGTCGACCTTCCTCGGATTGTGGATCTTCGGCTGGACCCGCTTACCCAAGCTCGTGCACCTCGCCACGATCTGGATAGTCGCCTTCGGTGTCAACGCCTCGGCCTATTTCATCATCGCGGCCAACTCGTTCATGCAGCACCCGGTCGGCGCCGAATACAACCCCGAGACCGGACGTGCCGAACTCGACAGCATCTGGACGTTGCTCACCAACAACACCACGCTCGCCGCGTTTCCGCACGTCGTGGCTGGCGCGTTCCTGACCGCGGCCGTCTTCGTCGTCGGCATCTCGGGCTGGTTCATGGTGCGCAACATGCGCAGTGGCGACAAGACGAAACAGACTGAAGCCAAGACCATGTGGCGGCCCATGGCCAGAGCTGGGATGTGGGTCGTTGCCGCGTCGGTCGTCGTAGTGGGTCTGACCGGCGATATCCAGGGCAAGATCATGTTCGATCAGCAGCCGATGAAGATGGCCTCGGCGGAATCGCTGTGCCACACCGAGACGAACCCGAAGTTCTCGATCCTCACCGTCGGCACCCACAACAACTGCGACAGTGTCACGCACCTTTTCGAGGTGCCGTATGTACTGCCGTTCCTGGCCAAGGACAAGTTCACCGGCGTCACGTTGCAAGGCGTGGAGGATCTGCAGAAGTCCTACGTCGAGGACTACGGACCCGGAAACTACCGGCCCAATCTGTTCGTCACCTACTGGAGTTTCCGCGGGATGGTCGGGCTGCTGGCCGGGCCGGTGCTGTTGCTGCTCGCCGGGCTCTGGATGACCCGTGGTGGCCGGGTGCCCGACAAACGCTGGTTCTCCTGGCTGTGCCTGATCGCGATCCCGACGCCGTTCCTGGCCAACAGCGCGGGCTGGGTGTTCACCGAGATGGGACGCCAGCCATGGGTGGTGGTGCCGAATCTGACCGGCGACAAGACCATTCGCATGACCGTGGCGCAAGGTGTCTCCGACCACGCACCGGGCACCGTCATGTTCTCGCTGGCCGTGTTCACGCTGCTCTACGGCGCGCTGGCCGTGGTCTGGTACTACCTGATGCACCGCTACACCGTGGTCGGGCCCGAACCCGGGCCGACGGCGGATGATCAGTCCGGTCCCGATGACGACGGTGGTGGCGGCAAGCACCGCGCCGATCCTGTCGAGCCGCTGTCCTTCGCGTACTAGGAGACGACGATGAGTCTGCAACAATTCTGGTTCGTCCTGGTCGGGGTCTTGTTCACCGGCTACTTCATCCTCGAGGGATTCGACTTCGGTGTCGGCATGCTGATGCCGATCCTCGGCAAAGGCTCCGACATACGCAGACGCGTCGTGCTCAACACCATCGGCCCGGTCTGGGACGGCAACGAGGTCTGGTTGATCACCGCCGGTGGCGCGATGTTCGCGGCGTTTCCCGAGTGGTACGCCAGCCTCTTCTCCGGGTTCTACCTGGCGCTGCTGCTGTTGCTGGTGGCGTTGATCCTGCGGATCTGCGCCATCGAATGGCGATCCAAGATCAACTCGCCGAAGTGGCGGGCCTGGTGCGACATCGGCATCGGGATCGGCTCCTGGATTCCGGCGCTGGCGTGGGGTTGGGTGTTCGCCAATCTCGTACGCGGGGTGCCGCTCAACGAGAAGAAGCAGGTCGTCGGCTCGGTCTGGGATCTGCTCAGCCCCTACGCGCTGCTCGGCGCGGCGACCACCGGAATCCTGTTCGCGCTGCACGGGGCGATCTTCCTGGCGCTCAAGACCGGTGGTGAGGTTCGCGACGACGCCCGTAAGTGCGTCCGGATCCTCTACATCCCCACCGTGGCGATCGTCGGCGGGTTCGGTCTGTGGACCCAACTCGCCTACGGCTCCGGCTGGACCTGGGGTGCCCTCGGCGCCGCCGTACTCGGCCTGGTCATTGCCGGTGGCGCCACCGCCGCGGGCCGCGACGGGTGGGCGTTCATCGGCACCGCCCTCACCATCGCCGCGGCCACCGTCCTGCTGGTCGGCTCCCTCTACCCCAACGTCATGCCCTCGACCATCGACCCCGCTTTCAACCTGACCATCGACAACGCCGCCTCCAGCCACTACACCCTCCAGGTAATGAGCTGGGCAGCCGTACTCTGCGTCCCGGTCGTGCTGGTCTACCAGGGTTGGACCTACTGGGTCTTCCGCAAACGCCTCACCGTCGACCAGATCCCCGCCCCCACCGGCCTACCCCTCACGAAATAGGCTGCACCGCACCACCCTTCACCGCGCGCGCCCCGGCCCCAGCCGTGGCGCGCGCGGTGCGTTGTGCTCACCTATTCAGCGCAACCTCGGAGCCTGGTGACAAGGCCTTCCCGCACGCTTGGCCAGTCTTCGGCCGTGATCGAGAACAGGACCGAGTCACGAATAGTGCCGTCGGCCCGCCGCATATGCTGCTGTTCGCGCAGACGCATCGGGAGGTGCGCCCACACGACATCGTGGTCGAGCGCCGCGAACAACTCGGCCGCGTCCGCTGCCAGGTCGAGCGGGTTCAAACGCACGGTGTCGCCGACCAGTTCGGCATCGGCCGGGACAGGCCACTTCAGCTCGGGCCACGGCTCATCGATCGGCCGCGGGTCCGGCACCGGATCGAAGCGGTTCACATCGGTCAGAGCATCCTGGGGCACAGCAAAATCCTAGCCGCGCCCGCTAGGCGATCAGGTTGGCGCTCTTCAGCCAGTCGTAGGCGACGTCTGCGGGGTCTTCGCCGTCGATGTCGATGCGGCCGTTGAGTTCTCGCATCAGGTCGTCGGTCAGGCGTTGGGAGATGGTGTCGAGGAGGGGACGGAGTTGGGGGTGGGCGTCGAGGACGGCGGCGCGGACGACCGCGGTGCCGCTGTAGGGGAGGAAGAACTTCTTGTCGTCGTCGAGGACCAGAAGATTCAGGTTCTTGACGCGGCCGTCGGTGGTGTAGACCATGCCGAAGTGGCAGGGGGCATCTTTGGCGGTGGCGGTGTAGACGACGCCGGCGTCCATGCGGGTGACGTTGCCCGCGGGTACACCGTTGGGGTCGTTGTAGGGGATGCCGTATTTCTGCAGCATCGGGATGAAACCGTCGGAGCGGCTGAAGAATTCGTCGTCGACGCAGAAGGTTCGTTCGGCGACCGGTAGTGCGGCCACGTCCGACAGCGACCGCACGCCGAGGCGTTGCGCGGTCGGTGTCGACGCGGCGAACGCGTAGGTGTCGTTGAAGTTCGACGGGGCGAGCCATTCCAGGTCGTAGTCGCGCTTTTCGACGTCGTGGACGCGCTGCCAGAGCTCGCGCGGGTCGACGATCGTCTCGGTCTCGTTGTGGTAGTTCACCCAGCCGGTGCCGGTGTACTCCCACAGCACGTCGGCGTCGCCGTTGAGTTGGGCCTGCCGTGAGGACGCCGAACCGGGAGCGCCGGTCAGGTCGGTGACCGAGGCGCCCGCCGCGGCCAGGTAGGTCGCGGTGATCTTGCCGAGCAGCACGCCCTCGGTGAAGCTCTTCGACGTCACGACCAGCTTCGCGCCGTCGAGGGGACGTTCGCCGCCGGGCAGACTCGCATCGTGGAAGGTGCCCGACGAGCTGACGAGCCCGCACCCGGCGAGCAGGGCGATCAGCGTGATCAGCAACGGGACTCGTCTCATGAGATACCTCGTGGGGTCGCGGCCAGTTCGACGAGTCGGCCGAGCCAGTCGATGATCAACGCCAGCAGCCCGACGAGCACCGCACCGGAGATGAGCAACTTGGGCAGGAACAGCGTGACCCCGGTCGTGATCAGGGTGCCGAGGCTGGTCGCGCCGATGAAGGTACTCAGCGTCGCGGTGCCGACCAGGATGACCAGCGCGGTCCGCACGCCGTTGAGGATCACCGGCACGGCCAGGGGCAACTCGACCTGCACCAGGGTTCGTGCGGCCGAGAAGCCGATGCCGCGGGCGGCTTCGATGGTGCGATGGTCCACCTGGCGCAGCCCGACGATGGTGTTCTGCAGGATCGGCAGGATCGCGTAGACGACGAGACCGACGACCGCCGTGCGGAATCCGGTGCCCAACCAGAAGGTGAACAGCACCAGCAGACCGACGGCGGGCGCGGCCTGGCCGATGTTGGCGATGTTGACGGCGATCGGTTCGAGTCGCTGCAAAGCGGGTCTGGTCAGCGCGATGCCGAGGGGGATCGCGACGACGACCACGATCAGCGTGGCGACCACGGTGAGCCGGATGTGTTCGAGGATCGTTGTCTGCAGGTTGGCCCAGGCAAGGGATGCCTGCTCGGTCGCGGTGAAGGTCGAGGACCGATACCAGAGCACGTAGCCGATGCCGATGACCGCGATGATCAACGGTTCGAACCACACGTCGATCGGGACGCGCCGCAGCCGGTTCATGCCGGTCCAGGTTCGTCGGCGGCGACGACCGGCGTGGGCGTGGGATCGGAACCGTCGACATAGGTTTCGTAGGACAGGTCCTCGACGGCGGCGTGCCCTTCGGCGAGTTTGGTCTGGATCACGTCGGTGACCGCGCCGATATTGAGCGAGCCGACCACGGCGCCGCGACCGTCGGTGACCAGGGTGGCGCCCTGACTGGCCGCGAGCATGGCGTCGAGCGCGTCGTTGAGAGTGGAAGACTGGGCCACCACGGGCAGTCGGCGATCGAGGTAGTCCGAGACCTCCGGCTTGCTCGCCACCTCGGTCAGCGAGGGCCACGACCGCGGCCGCCCTGCCTCGTCCACGACCACCACCCAGGTGTTTCCCGCGGCTCTCGCCCGCCCGATCACGACCTGCGAGGACTCCCCGATCCGGGCGGTGGTCACCGGGTCGACCTCCACGTCGCGCACCCGAGACACCGTGAGATAGGCCAGTTTCGCGCCGGAACCGACGAACTCCTCCACGAACGGCGTCGCCGGGTCGGTGAGGATGACCTCCGGCGTCGCGTACTGCTCGACATGCCCGCCTTCGGACAGGATGAGCACCTTGTCGCCGAGTTTGGTGGCTTCCTCGAAGTCGTGGGTGACGATGACGATGGTCTTGCCGAGTTCGTGCTGGATCGAGATCAGGCTGTCCTGCAAGCGAACTCGGGTGATCGGGTCGACGGCGCCGAACGGCTCGTCCATCAGCAGCACCGGCGGGTCGGCCGCCAGCGCACGGGCCACGCCGACGCGCTGCTGCTGGCCGCCGGACATGTCCTTTGGCAGTCGGTCGGCGAAGGTCGCCGGGTCGAGTCCGACCAGGTCGAGGAGGTATTCGGTGCGCTCGGCGATCCGTTTCTTGTCCCAGCCGAGCACCCGGGGGATCGCGCCGATGTTCTTGGCGACCGTCCAGTGTGGGAACAGGCCACCGGACTGGATGACGTAGCCGATCGACTGGCGCAGTTTGTCGGGGTCCTCCCGGGTGACGTCGCGGCCGCCGATGAGGATTCGCCCCTCGGTCGGTTCGATCAGCCGGTTGATCATCTTCAGTGTGGTCGTCTTGCCGCATCCCGACGGTCCGACGAACGCGACGATGTTGCCCGCGTCGATCTCGAGGTCGAGGCGTTCGACGGCGGGGGTGTCCTGGCCCTTGTACCGCTTCACGACCCCGTCCAAGGTGATGGAATCACCGGTCACATTGCGCTGCGGGCTCGCCGGTGCGGGCCGGTTGGTCACATCGGTCATCACAGTCCCTTGGCAATGGTGAGGCGTCCGAGCAGGACGAGGAGCGCGTCGAAGACCAACGCGATGGCAACGATGAGAATGGTTCCGGTGAGCGCCATTTCGAGGGCATTGGCGCCGCCGAGGCGCGACAGGCCGTTGAAGATCAGCGAGCCGAGGCCGGGTCCGAGAACATAGGCGACGATCGCGGCGACACCGACGATCATCTGGGTCGAGACCCTGATCCCGGTGAGAATCACCGGCCACGCGATCGGCAGTTCGACGGTGAGCAGGATCCGCCACCGCGACAAGCCGATGCCACGCGCCGATTCGACGACTGTGGCGGGCACCGAGCGCAGGCCGACGATCGAATTGCCGATCACCGGCAGCGCCGCGAAGAACGCCAGCATGATGAACGACGGCACGACTCCGAGACCGAACGGGACGAGCAGCAATGCCAGCAGCGCCAGCGACGGGATCGTCAGTGCGACCCGACTCGAGGTCAGGGTCAATGCCGAGGCCAGCGGAAGCCGATAGACCGCCACGGCGATGAGCACCGCGACGATCGTCCCGACCAGCACCGTTTGAAACGCCAGCGACGCGTGCTGATAGGTGAGGAAGGTCAGCAGCTCGCCCCTGCCCCGGACATAGCTCCACAAGTTCACGGCAATCCCCTCGTCGGGACGGTTCGGCGGCTACCTGTTCGCGCTGGATCATCGGACGAATGTGCCGTCGAAGAGTAATTGATCCGCGGTAACGATTCCGGGAAGCGCGCCAGGTGGTCGTTACGCCGCATGCTCGAGCGGGGCGGCCGTGTACGGGTCGGCGTCGCCGGCGATCACGGTGCTGGTGGTGCCGTCGACGCCCACCGGGACTTCACCGGCGAGGGTGATGCGGGTGAGCCTGCGGTGTTCGCTGCCGTCGTAGTCGTCGATGGCGTAGTGCTGGGTGGCCCGGTTGTCCCAGATCGCGACATCGCCCAGCTCCCAGTCCCAGCGGGTGGTGTGCTCGAGGCGGGTGATCCGGTCCTGGAACAGCCGGAACAGCGCGCGCGATTCGCTACTGGACACTCCGACGATCTCCTTGACGAAGCAGCCGAGCAGCAGGGCTCGTTCGCCGGTGTCGGGGTGGACCTCCACCACGGGGTGCTCGGTCTCGAAATAGGTCGACTCGAACTCCCGGCGGTAGGCCCGGTCGGTGTCGGCGGGCCGCTGCTCGACCTCGGCGGCGTAGTCGTAGCGGTTCGAGTGCCGGGCGCGCAGGCTCTCGGCGAGTCGCTTCAGCGGTTCCGGCAGCGAGTTGTAGGCGGCCACGGTGGAGGCCCAGGTGGTCGATCCGCCGTAGCTGGGCAGCGCGACCGCGCGCAGGATCGAGGCCTTCGGAACACGGTCGACGAAGGTGACATCGGTGTGCCAGACGTTCGAGCGGGTCTGCTGCGAGTCGATGGCCAGGCTCTTCGCACCGGCCGAGGTGACGGTCGGGTGCGGGGTGGTCGGGGTGCCGAGCAGCCGCGCGAACTCGTACTGGCCGTCCTCGGTCAGGTGGTGCTGACCGCGAAAGAAGATCACCTTGTGCTCGGCCAGCGCGGCACGAACAGCCGTCACCGTGCGCGCGTCCAGGTCGCCACCGAGCCGCACCCCGTCGATCCGCGCGCCGATATGCGCACCCAGCCTGACCACATCGACAGACATACGAAGGCCTTTCGCTCGAACCCGGACGATCTCGTCACACGAAACCATCGGGAACGGGCCACGGCCAGCATTGAAGTCAGGCTGAGCGAAATCGACGATCACGCGGCTGCGCAGGGCGCAGCCGCTTCGGAACTACGGAATGCGTAGGTCTGCCACAGCGTGCTCGGGTGATGTCCAGTTACTGAATCGCTTTTCGGCGGCATCTGCCGAGGGCGCGCTGATCACGCGGGCGACCGCTTCCCACGATGCGCCCGACGCGCGCACGAAGCGGACGGCTTCGACCAGGCGCTGCTGCGCCGAGGTGGTGTCTTCGAATGCCAGCCGGACCGGGATCAGCGCCTGCATCTCGAGCTGGTGGTATTCCCATTCCGCAAGGACCGCACGGGCCAGGTCGGGGTCGAGGCGACCGGTGGCGCAGTGCAGGACGCGGGCGGAAGGGGCGTGGTCGGCGAATCGGTCGGTGCGTAGCCAGGTTCGGCCGTGCCAGTTGCCGCAGGAACACAGTGCCCGCCACCCGATCACCTCCTCCGGGCGGCGTGTGCGCCGATCCTCAGCGGGCAGTGGGCGGTCGTCGATCGCGACCGTCGACTGCGGAGTGGCAGCGTCGCTGCGTCCGTACAACCCATCCGCGAAGATGTCTGCGACCCATCCGCGATGGTTTTCGAGCAAGCTGTTCATCCTGACTCCGATGTCGAATCCGAAAAGCTCGATCCCGAATCGGCCGGGCATGAGCGATCGCCGGGGATTCGGTGTGTGGGACGACTACTCCCAGATATTTACGATCGCTCCCACCGGCGCCGATGGCAATCACTTCGCCGCATTGTTGTTTCTAGTCACATATCGCCTCTTCGCGGGATGTGCCCGGAGTGCGGTCGGGCCGAGTGGCGAGGTAGATCGTGGCGCCGGCCTGCCCGCGGGTCAGCGGGTTGTCGAAGTCGATCCGCCGCGCCTCGACATCGACGAAGGCGGCTTCGAGAACCGAACAGAACTCGGCATCGGCGACGTCGTCGGACCACATCGCGAAGGTGCCGCCGTCGACCAGCTGGTTGGCGACCGCACGCATGCCCTCGACGGTGTAGAACGCGGCGTTCGGGCCGTGCAGTACGTGGCGCGGCGAGTGATCGATATCGAGGAGCACCGCGTCGTACCGGCGGCCGGGGTGTGCCGGGTCGAATCCCACCGGTCCGGTGGCAGCGGCGAAGAAGTCCGCGCAGACCAGCTCGACCCGGTCCTCGGCTGCCAGGCCGACGGTGTCGGGCAGCAGGTCGCGCTGGTGCCAGTCGATCACCGCGTCGGAATACTCGATGACGGTGAGTTCACGAATTCGCGGATCCACCAATGCTTCTCGGGCGGTGTAGCCCAACCCGAGGCCGCCGACGACCACGTCCAGGTCGGTGCCGGGCGTCCGGGCCAAGCCCAGTCGCGACAGCTCACGTTCGGCGACGGTGAACAAGCTCGACATGAGGTACTCGTCGTCGAGTTTCACCTCGTAGACATCGGCCCGCACGGTCGAGTCGAATCGCCGCCGCAGACTGATCTCGCCGATCGGGGTCTTCCGCCAGCCGAGTTCTTCGAAGCGTGCGCTCATCGGGTCACGGTAGTCCCGCGCGGTGTTTACCCGCGGGCAGGGCGGGAAGTCCGTCGGTAGCGTGGCTCGGGTCGGCACCGTCTCGGTGCTGCGGGATCGACCGTTCGACTAGGAGCACCGCATGACCGAATCTCTCGCCCACGTCAGCTTCGGCCTCGGCTGGGATCCCGCGGGCGACACCGAGGTATCCGCCCTGTCCAGCAAGGACATCGACCTCAATGCCGCGGCGCTGGCGTTCGTCGGCGACAGCTTCACCGACGTCGCCTATCACGAACAGCTGACCTCGCGCGACGGCGCGCTGCGGCACCACGGCGACAGTGTCACCGGTGACGGCGACGGCGAAAACGAGGTCATCTCAGTGGATCTGACGCTGCTCGATCCGGCGGTCACCACGATCGTGTTCCTCGTGACCTCCTACTCCGGCCAGCGATTCAGCCAGATCGACAACGGCTTCTGCCGCATCGTCGACAACGTCACGGGCATCGAACTGGTCCGCCTCTACCTCGCCGAAGTCGGCGCCTACACCGGCATAGTCTTCGGTAAACTGCACCGCCCCGACCAGAATTGGGCCTTCACCCCCATCGGCCAACCGATCGTCGCCCAGCACATCGCCGACGCCGTCCCCCAACTCACCACCTACCTCCACTGAGGTTGCTACTCCGCCAACCGGTCGCGGGCTCGTAGCCGCAATTCGAGGGCGTCGAGGACGTGGGTTACGTCGGCGTCGAATTCCTGGGCGAGCATTTCGAGTAGGGCGGCGGCGAGTAGGAGGAGGGTGGTGAAGACGACGGGGGCGATGGGTTCGGTGGCTTCGAGTAGTGGGCGGGTTCTCGGGGCGCCGCCGTGGTGCCAGGCTTCCAGGAGCGCCAGGGCGCCCTGGAGGTAGATCGGCGGGTCCGGGCGGGCGCTCAGGGTGGGGATCGCTCGGTCGGCTGCGCGGCGCAGGATGTCGGAGGTCGCCTCGGCGCCGGGGGCCATGGCCTCCATCGCGCAACAGGCCAAACGCAGGGCGCCGTTCAGACGGCGCGGGGTGTAGTCGGCCGAATCCGGGATCTGGTCCCAGGGCAGGCGCAGAACGCGCAGCAGGTCGGCGGTGATCACGGTGGGTGACGGTTCCCGCGCCGTCGACGGCGAACAGGCCGATGCGTGGTCGACACCGAGCATGATCTCGAGCCCGATCGCCGAGGCCATGAGATCGCCTCGCCCGCACTGGTTTTCCCGTCGATGACGGCGATCCTCGACCAGCAGCCAACCGACCGTCTGCGCGTCGGCTGGCCTGAGCAGCTTCGCGTCGGCCTGCCAGCCGTTCACGGTGTCGCACCGCGACAGCGCGCAGACGAGATCGGCCATGACGTGGTTGCCGGTGACCAGCGTCGGCTGATGGCGCGGCCTGCGCGACACCACCGGAAGATCACCCACCCTGGCCGACGGGGAGACGAACGACATCGCGGCCAGCGCCGCCGCCCCCGTGCGCGCGGCGGACACCGCGTCGGCGGCATTGGTCCGCAGCAGCGCGCGATGGATCGAGTCCGCCAGCGGCGCGACCCCGAACTCCGCATAGTGCAGCAACAACCAGGCCAGCGGCATCTCGCCGAGGACCGGGGTGAGCCGTTCGTTCAGCTCGTACAGCAGTGCGGCCGACTGCTCCGGGCGACGAGACCGCGGCGCCTCACCGGTGAGATCACGCCATTCCAGCAATGCGAGATAATTCGGCAGCATCAAGCTATCGACCAGTTCACTCACCTGCGCGATGACGAATTCGAAATCCAGCTCCGTCATCGTCCCCGGCCCGACCATATTCCGCACCGAATTCCCGTCGAACGGGTCGATACCGGATTCGCCCAATGCGAGATCGAACAACAACTCCGCGTGCCCGAGCCTGCCGACAACCCGGCCGACAAACGGAACAACGCCACCGTCGTCCACCGAGGTCGCCGCGCCGAGTAGGCAATTCACCATGGCCCCTTCAGCTTTCGCGTGTGCGCAGAATCTTCGCAGCCGCTGGTGCACGGTATCCTCGGCATCGAAACCCGTTCGCACGATCTCTTCGGCGATCGTGACGATAGCCGCGTCGACCACATATTCGGGTCGACCTCCGGCCACCTCGGAGGTCGGCGCCGGTCCCGCGAAATAGAGCCGATCACTGAATGCGTCACCCATTCGTCGCCTCACCACAACCTCCACTCGGATGCGCAGTATGCCGTGCCCCCTGTTAGCCTCCCAGCAAATTGTCCGCAAGTCTCGGCTCACACCTCACAAGGCGATAACAGCATCGGCACCGCGTGCACGAATTGCGCCATCTGCACACATGCCCCGGTCGCCACAAGACCGTTCTGCGTCTATTTCTGCCCGAATTCGGGCAGGGAAGTTGGCGAACTCGATCCGGCGAGGCATGATCGTCCGAGTGAATGACGGGGCATCTACCGAGCTGGTCCGCTACGTGGTGGCGTCCACCGGCTTGCCCGAACGCGTGGCTGCCCGGGTTGTCGCCGATATCGTCGGTTACTTCGACGAGACGGCCGAGCAGTTCGTCCGGCGCAGGCACGCCGAACTGCAGTCCCGGGAGATGCGCAATGCCGAGATCTGGCGACAGCTCGAAGCCGAGCTCGCCCAGCGGCCGGTCGCGGCCCCGCCCTTCACCGAACGCCAACTTCGTCGCATCGTCTACGGGTAAGGGGAACGTCGCGCCATGTGTGGAATCGTCGGATACATCGGTCACCGGCAAGCTGTTCCGGTGCTGCTGGAGGGCCTACATCGGCTCGAGTACCGCGGCTACGACTCGGCAGGCCTGGCACTGCCGCATCGCGGGAAGGTGCGGGTCTGCAAAACCCAGGGCCGGGTCCAGGACCTGCGCGACAAGACCGACACCACTGTCCTGCGCGGCACGGTCGGGATCGCGCACACCCGCTGGGCCACCCACGGCGAGCCGAGCGATGCCAACGCCCACCCCCACACCGACGCGAGCGGCCGCATCGCGGTGGTGCACAACGGCATCGTCGAGAACGCCGAACCGCTGCGTGCCGAGCTCACCGCGCTCGGTATCGACCTGGTCTCCGACACCGATACCGAGGTGATCGCGCACCTGATCGCCCGCGAGATCGAGAACACCGAATCCCTCGAGGACGCCGTTCGCGTCGCGCTGCACCGGATCCGGGGCACCTACGGACTGCTGGTGCTCGACGCGCGCCGCCCGGCCAAGCTGGTGGTGGCGCGTAACGGCAGCCCCATCGTGCTCGGCGTCGGTGACGGCGAGATGTTCGTGGCCTCCGATGTCGCCGCCCTTGTCCACCACACGCAGCGGGTGGTGTTCCTCGACGACGGCGAACTCGCCACGATTCGCGAGGGCGAATTCCGTACCAGCACACTGGGAGTCGACTCCGAGCAGACCGACAAGACCCCGACCACGATCGACATGGTGGCCGAGGACTACGCGCTCGGCGGCTTCCCGGACTTCATGCGCAAGGAGATCGCCGAACAGAGCGAGGCGGTGCGCAGGGCGCTGCGGGGCCGCCTCGACGACCGCTTCGCCACCGCTCATCTCGGTGGGCTGAACATGGATGCCCGCGAACTGCGCAGCATCAGCAAGGTCGTGTTCCTCGGGTGCGGTTCGGCCTATTACGCCGGACAGCTGGGCGCTCAACTCGTCGAAGAACTCGCCCGGATTCCCGCCACCGCGGAGCCCGCGTCGGAGTTCCGCTACCGCAATCCGGTCGTCGACCCCGACGCGCTGTATGTGGCGATCAGCCAGTCCGGCGAGACTCTCGACACCCTCGCCGCGGTGCAGGAGCTGCAGCGCAAGGGCGGCCGGGTGATCGGTGCGGTCAACGCGGTGGGCAGCGCGATCGCTCGCGAGTGTGGGGCCGGGGTGTTCCTGCACGCGGGCCCGGAGATCTCGGTCGCCTCGACCAAGGCACTGACCAACATGACCGTGTCGTTCACGATGCTGGCTCTGCTGCTGGGTCGCGTCCGAGATCTGTCGGCCGCCGACGGCAACCGCATCGTCGAGGGCCTGCGCGCGCTGCCCGACGCGATCGACCAGGTCCTCACCGACGAGGACGCCATCGCCGAGATCGCGCACCGGTACGCCAAGGCTCGCAGCATGTTCTTCATCGGCCGGGTGCGGGCGTGGCCGGTCGCCCGCGAAGGCGCACAGAAGCTCAAAGAGGTCTCCTATGTGCACGCCGAGGCCTACCAGGCCTCCGAGCTCAAGCACGGTCCGCTCGCCCTGATCGACCCGGAGATGCCGAGCGTGGTGATCGTCCCCGACGACGAACTCCTCACCAAGAACCTCAGCACCATCGAACAGATCAAGGCCCGCGGCGGCCCTGTCATCGCCGTCACCAACGCGGACCTGCCCCCGAACGCGGCCGACGAAGTGATCCGGGTCCCCCGGGTCGCCCCGGAACTGGACCCGATGCTGCTGACGATCCCCCTGCAGCTGCTCGCCTATCACACCGCCCTCGCCCTCGGCCGCGACGTCGACAAGCCGCGCAACCTCGCCAAGAGCGTCACCGTGGAGTAGGTCGGGCTGGCAGGATCGAGGCGTGAACTCCGCGAACCTGAGCCGCTCCGAGACCGCCGCGCGATCCGCGGCGGTCACCGTCCGTGCCTACTCTGTCGAACTCGATCTGACAGGTGCCCCTGATCAGACCCGGGAGGGTTTCGACACGGTGACGACTGTCGAGTTCGATGCGACTGTCGAGCAGACGTGGCTCGACTTCATCGGGCCGGCCGTGGAATCGGTGACGGTGAACGGTGCGCAGGTTCCGGTTGTCTACGACGGGGCTCGGATACTGGTCGGTGGGTTGGCCGCGTCGAATGTGGTTGTCGTGCGGGGTACCGGTGCTTACAGCCGATCGGGTGAGGGGCTGCACCGGTTTCTCGATCCGGTGGACGGTCAGACGTACCTGTACACGCAGTACGAGCCGGCCGATGCGCGGCGAGTTTTCGCCTGCTTCGAACAGCCGGATATGAAGGCGCCGTTCACATTCGCAGTGAGCGCGCCTGCCGGGTGGGAGGTCGTGTCGAATCGGCCGTTCGCGGCGATCCAGAACAATGGTGTGGCGCAGAACGTCGTCTTCTCCCCCACCTTGCCGATCTCGACCTATATCACCGCGATCGCGGCGGGCCCGTACCATCGCGTCGAATCCTCTTGGACGCGAGGCGAACTCACCATCCCGCTCGGGATCTACTGCCGCGCCTCGCTGGCCCGCTACCTGGACGCGGACACGATCTTCGAGGTGACGAAGCAGGGCCTCGATTTCTTCGCCGAGCACTTCGACTACCCGTACCCGTGGGGCAAGTACGACCAGGTGTTCGTACCCGAATACAACCTGGGCGCGATGGAGAACCCGGGACTGGTCACGTTCACCGAGGCCTACGTGTTCCGTGGCGCCGTGACCGCCGCGCAGTACGAGGGCCGGGCCAACACGATCCTGCACGAGATGGCGCACATGTGGTTCGGCGATCTCGTCACGATGGTGTGGTGGGACGACCTGTGGCTCAAGGAGTCCTTCGCCGACTACATGGGCGCCCTGGCCAGCTCGGAGGCCACCGAGTGGACCGATGCCTGGGTCGCGTTCGCGAACCGCCGCAAGGCCTGGGCGTACCTGCAGGACCAACTGCCGACCACGCACCCGATCGTCGCCGACATCACCGACCTCGAAGCGGCGAAACTCAATTTCGACGGCATCACCTACGCCAAGGGTGCCAGCGTCCTCAAACAATTGGTCGCCTATGTCGGCAGGGACGAATTCTTCACAGGGGTGCGCCGATATTTCCGGACACACGCCTTCGGCAATACGACCCTCGACGACCTGCTGACCGAATTGTCGGCCGATTCCGGCCGCGACCTCGCGGGCTGGGCGCGAGCCTGGTTGCAGACGACCGGGATGTCCACCCTGACCCTCGAAGACGGTGCGATCGTGCAAACCGATCCGCGCCCACACCGACTCGCCATCGGTCTCTACGACTTCGACACCGCGGGCGACTTGGTACTTCGCGAACGCGCGGAACTCGACATCACCGATGAACGCACACCGGTCGAACTCGCCCCTGCCCCGCTGCGGCTGCTCAACGACGGCGACCTCACCTATGCGAAGGTCCGCCTCGACCCGGATTCGCTTGCCACGGTGGAGCGTTCACTGAACCGGGTGACCGACCCGCTGGCCCGCGGCCTCATCTGGTCGGCGCTGTGGAACGCCACCCGTGACGGCGACCTGGCCGCCGAACGCTATCTGTCCATGGCTCGCGATTTCGCGCCCACCGAATCGAATATGGCGCTGCTGACCGCCGTCCTGGCGAACGCGTCGTTTGCCATCGCCCACTATCTGCCCGAGCAGGCGCGCGATCGGTGGCGTGGCGAGTGGCTCGAATCATGCTGGGCCACACTGCATTCGTCCGCACCGGGTTCCGGCGCACAACTGGCATGGGCACGTGCGACAGCGGCTGCCGCAACGGTCGACAGCCGCCGCGCCGACGACATTCGGGCGATCCTGCTCGACAAAGCACCGGAGGGCCTTGCCCTTGACCCCGATCTGCGCTGGGCGCTGTGGACCGCACTCGCCGCGACCGGCGCTGCGAAAGCCGACGACCTGGACGCCGAACTCGAACGAGACGACACCGCCTCGGGCCGCACCGCGCACCGGCGCGCACTCGCCGCACGCCCGAACGCGGAGGTCAAAGCCGCGGCCTGGGATTGCGCGCTCGGCGACACCACACTGACCAACGACCACCTCGACGCCACCATCGACGGATTCCGCGCGGGCGGCCACCGCGCCCTGATCGCGCGCTATGACGACGAGTACTTCGCGGCGCTGCGCACGGTGTGGGACACCAGGAGTATCGAGATCGCCCGGCGCATCGTGGTCGGGCTCTTCCCCGCCGCCGACGCGCTCGACGGGGTGGACCGGTGGCTCGCGGTGAATGCGGACGCGCCGAGCGCGTTGCGCCGCTTGATCATCGAGCAGCGTGACCATCTCGCGCGCGATTTACGCGTACGCGACCTGAACTGATATTTCCCATTTCGTGATGGGTTAAACATCTAATTCCGAAATTGCCGCCGTGTCAACCCCTGTCGACCAATAACGGTTTAATAACCGCCGCGGCGGTGAACCCTAGATCTATGACCACCTCACGTAATCGGACAACGAGTACGCCGAGCATGGATCTGACCAGCACCACCATCATGTTGGCCACCTGCGTGTTCTTCCTCTTCGGCCTGACCGCGCTGACCGGATCGCTACCTGCCGCGATCCTCGGCAGCGTCAGCCTGGGTGTGGCGATGATGATGACCTTCAGAATGCTCGGCCCGCACAGCTTTTAGGTTCGCTTGCGCGCAAACCGGTGAGTAGAGCACTCGAAGGCCAGGAGCTGATCCACATGTCCCAGACCCCCGACCACAGGACTTACGAAAACGCCGAACCGCTGTTCGCCCACTGGGCGCTCATCGATCCCCGCGGCCCCGAGCACGCCGCTGTGCGGGCGCGGATCATCGAGGTCTGCCTACCGCTGGCCGAGCACATCGCTCGCAAGTACGCCGGCCGCGGCGAGATGTTCGACGATCTGCTCCAGACCGCGCGACTCGGCCTGGTCATGGCGGTCGACCGCTACGACGTCACCACCGGCTCACCCTTTCTCGGCTTCGCGGTGCCCACCATCATGGGTGAGGTGCGCAGGCACTTCCGCGACCACCTCTGGCCGCTGCACGTGCCGCGCCGGGAGAAGGAACTGCAGGGCAAGGTGCGCACGGCGACCGACGAGTTGAGCCGTCGGCTCCTGCGCTCCCCCACCGCCGCCGAACTCGCCGAAGAACTCGACGTATCGATCACCGATGTCACCCGAACCCTGGTGGCGGCCAACGCGTTCCAAACGCGCAGCCTCGATACCCCGGCCCGCGACAGCGAAGGCGATCCCGGCATGACCATCGCCGACACCTTCGGCTCCGAAGACCCGCGCTACCGCCTCACCGAGGACACGATCACCGTCGCGCCCCTGCTGGCCCAGCTGCCCCCGGAGGACCGGCAACTGCTGATATGGCGGTTCTACGACACGCTGTCGCAGGGCGAGATCGCCGAACGCCTCGGCGTCTCGCAGATGAGCGTCTCGCGCAAGCTCACCAAACTGCTGGGGAGTTTGCGCGCCGAGGCCATCGGCGAACAACCCGTACCTGCCTGACCGAAACTCGCACCAACCATTGACTGGGCGGTTGCCGGGCTGCACTGTTGAGGGAGCAGAACCTCGCGCGTGTCGTGGCGGCGTCCAGGAGCGGGAAGGTGCGATCGATGACGATGCGTGGCCGGCGGAACCGACGGGATCGACACATTCGCGAAGTCCGGGAGATCCGCGCCCGGCCACGCCACCAAACCGCCCAATTCCTGCTGTCGGTGCTGATGGTGGTCTGGTTCGGGGCCGGGTTGCTTGCCGCCGTGCAGCGCGACTACTTCACCAACACCCCGGTCAACTGCGGCGACTGGGGCACGATCGGGCTCACCGTCCTCGCAGGCCCACTCAATTATCTCGGTGTGAACCCGAGGGTGAACGAATGCCAGTTGCCCGAGCCGAGCCGATGAGCTGACTAGATGAGGTCGGCGAGCTGCTCGCGATCGGTGGCGTCGAGTTTGATGCAGGCCCGGTAGATGTGGCCTTCGACGGTGCGGACCGACACGCAGAGGCGTTCGGCGATCGCGCGGTTGGACAGGCCGCGGCCGATCAGCGCGGCGATCTCGCGTTCGCGTTCGGTGATCGGCAGTGGCCGGGCGGCCGCGGTGATGGCGGGGGTGCTCGCACCGTCGCACCGGGAGGCCAGGGCCACGGCGCGGGCGGCGGCCTGGGCGCTGGGTCGGCGCTGACCGGCGTGATCGTGGATCGGCACCGTCTGCGCCACGGCGTCGGCGGCGGACAGCAGCAGGCCCGCGCCTTCGAACTCGTGGCTGACCGCGTCGAGCGCGCCCGGGTCGGTGTCGGCGAGGGCTGCCGCGTGACGGGCGTAGATCGCCGCGACCGGTCCCTGGACGCGGGCGGCCACGGTGGCGAGGCGGGCGGCGAGGGTGCGGTCGCCGAATCGGGTGGCGTGGTGCAGCGCCTCGGCTTCCACGGCGTATTGACCGGCGCTGTGGGCCAGATCGGCGGCCTTGCGGGCCAGGTCCACTGCCGAGTGCGCGCTGTGTTCGGCGGCGGCAAGCCAGGCGCGCGCGATGATCCGCTGTGGTTCGTGCAGGGCCATGTGGGGTCCGCTGTGTTCGTCGGCGTCCTCGAGGACTCGTTCGGCGTGTTCGACCTCGCCCAGCGCCGCGTAGGCGCGGGCCAGCAGTAGCCGCGCAGGGAGTTTCCACGGCAGCGAGGTTTCGGCGTTGAGCGCGGCCAGCGCCTGTTCGAAGGCGGTGATCGCATCGCGGAACCGGCCGCGATAGGTGGCAACGACCCCGTCGGCGATGCGCGCGATCGCCCAACCGACGAACTGGCCCGCCGAGGAGAACTCCCGGTATTCGGTGGCCCGGCGTTCGGCGAGATCGAGGTCTCCGATGGTGGTCAGCGCGAGAACGTCGCCGTAGCGGACCATCACCCGGATGATCCCGTCGGTGGATTTCTGCTGTGCCCGGCTGCGGGCCGCGATCGGCGCGAAGTCGGCGCCGCGCCCGGCCACCGGCAACGCCAAACCCAGGGCGAACGCGGCGAAATCGACGGCCTGACGCGGTGAGTTCGGGTCGGCGATCACGCGCTCAGCGGCCTCGATACCGGCGGCGAGATCGTTTTCGTGCACCGCCATCGCGGCTGCGGCGGCATCGACGGTCAGGCGCAGGGCGGGATGCTCGACGCGAGCGCCCAGCATCGCCATCAGCTCGCGGGCATGATCGACATCGCCCAGCGACCAGAACCGCAGACTCGCCCGCACCACACCCCACTGGACCAGTTGCAGCGGGTCGAGGCGGTCGGGATCGAAGCGGGCCAGGATCTCGTCGGCATGCTGCGGCCTGCCCTGCCAGAGCAGCGCCCGGGAGAGCAGTTCGGCCGCGCGCAACCCGCCGCCCCGCTCGCACGCGGCGCGTGCGAGCCGTTCGCCCAGTGGCAGATTGGCCAGCGACACCGCGTCCTTGGCCGCGTCGATCAGCAAGACGATGTCGATCGGCTGATCGCTGTCCACGCACAGTCGCGCCAGCCTGATCCGGTGCGCCGGTGTGCTCAGGTCCCGGTCCTGCAGGGTCTCGACGAGACGTCCGCGCCGGGTGCGCGCGGCCGCCGTACCGACGCGGCAGCGCACCACTTCGCCGAGCAGGGGGTGGCTGAACCGGACATCGACGACCCCGTTGTGGCTCGTGACTCGGATCAGGCCGGTGGCCTCGGCCGCGTCCACGGCGGCGGTGCCTACCAGTTCGCTGAGGATGTCGATGTCGAGCGGTTCGTGCACGGCGAGGGTTTCCAGCACGTCGAGCACGGGCGCACCGGCCCGGCTCAACCGCTCGTTGAGGAGCTCGACCAGACCCGAGGGCACCGCGGTCGGCCCGCGCAGCTGCCAGACGCCGTTGACATCGGTGAGGGTGCTCGCCTCGACACCGCCCTCGACCATATTGCGCAGGAACAGCGGGTTGCCGCCCGAGGATTCCCACATCACGTCGGCGCTGAGCCCCTCCAATGTCCCGCCGAGCACGGTTTCGACGATCTCGGTGCACTGCGTTTTAGTGAACGGCGCCAATTCGATTCGCTCGAGGTAGCCGTCTTTCCACAGTGCGGTGACGGCGTCGGGGAGCTGCTCGCCGGTGCGGACGGTGGCGATGATGCGGGCTCGGTGGTCGACGGCGATCTGGTGCACCAGCGTGGCCGACAGGGTGTCGAGCAGGTGCGCGTCGTCGACGCCGATCACGGTGTCGGGTTGGGCGAGCACGTTCTCCCTGGCCGAATGCAGCAGTGCGAGCGGATCGCGCGATGCCGACGCGGCGATCCAGGGCGCGAACGCACCGAGCGGAATGGCCTGCGACGACGCGGTGCACGCCACCCACCGCACCGGTTCGGACAACGTCGCGGTGACCAGCCGGGCGAGGGTGGTCTTGCCGACGCCCGCGGCACCGACGAGTATCACCCCGCCGGCATCCGGATTCGTCAAAGCCGCACGGACGGCGTCGTATTCGGCGGGACGATCGAGCAGCTGCCAGAGTCCTGCCATGCGTGAAAAGTGTAGTTCTCGTCCGGCGCCCGCACAGCGAATCGGCCGGTCGGCACGCGGGTGAAGCGGCGCGGTGATCATGGCGGGAGCTCGGTGGCGTCGCGTGGCTCGACGCGCGGTGCGTTGTTGACGTCGTGGCGGTAGTTGCTCGATGCCTCGTACACCCGCTGCTTGAGCCGGTTGATCGAGCCCAGCGGCCGGTGCGCGTCCAGGCCGCGCCAGGAGTTGAAGGAGAGCACGTCGTCGCCGTAGGCACGCCGCTGCGGGGTGTAGGGATCTTGCACGTCGAAGCGGATGGTCGCGATCGTTCGGTGCGGTGACTCGTCCTCGGGCCACGGCACGGTCGCGTCCTCGATCGGCATGGTGGCGGGGTCCGTGCACAGTTGGGCGCGCAGTTCGTAGGTGGCGCTGTGCCCGGCGAAGAAGTCGACGATCAGGTCCTGGTGCGCGTTGACACCCGCGTCCGGGTCGACCGGTTGGCCTTGCAGTGCAACAACTTCCGGCGACACGGGCGCATAGAGCAGCTTGGCCACGTAGTCACCGAAGCGCAGGGGCGCCGAGGTGAAGAACGTCTCGCCGAGGATGTGGGTGTTGGGGGCGACGAAGACACCGAGATTCGGTGGCACGCTGCGCCCGATCCGGCGCAGGACGTGGGTGTTCAGCGCGGCGACGAGGTCGCTGCCCGCGCGCAGGGCCAGGTCGGGGAGCCGGGCCAGCGCCCAGGCGGTCGGCATGCCCTTGGTGAGGTAGGCGTGCGCGTCGGCGAAGAGGAATTCGCGGTGGGTGACCATGATGAAGTCCTGGGTGCTCGCCTCGTCGTCGGGCAGCGCGCGCGGCCCGTGCACCCCGAGCACCTTGATTCCCAGTCCGCGCACCCCGCGCAGTTGATCGCTGCGAATCACCCCGGACGTGCTCGACAATCGCGCGATCACCGGATAGGTGGCGGGGGTGGCGAACATGCCCTGCGCCAGTTCGGGTGGCAGGCCGGCGGGCACCGTCAGTTCGCCGCGCAGGATGCCGTGGCTCTTGGCGTGCGCGTCACGCAGGCCGCGCTTGTACTTGCGGTAGGCGCGTTCGTTGTTGTCGCGCAGCACCGCGATGATCTTGTCGATGTCGCGTTCCTCGTCGGGGCGCGGTTGTTCCAGGTCGGCGCGGTAGCGCAGATAGCTCATCGCGGACTCCTCCACGGGGCGAATGGATTCGCGACGCCGTCGAGCGCGGGCGCCAGGGTCGGGAAATGGCGCAGCAGCAGGCTGCGCATCGTGGTGTCGCGCACCCAGGCCATGCCCGCCTCGGTGTAGACCTCGGAGCGGAAGTCGGTGGTGAAGAACCGGTCGGCCGACAGCCGCCGCGACGCCATCAGCACGAATACGCGAAAGGCGGTGTCGCTGAAGCCGAAACCGGGCGGTTTGGGTTCGGCGTAGAGGCCGATCATCAGGTCGACGTCGTCTACGTCGCCGTAGACCTGTTCGAGTTCGCGCGCCCAGCGCGGGTCATCGGTGAGCTCGTCGAAGGAGGCGACCGGCGGCAGTCGCAGTTGGCGCCGGAACTCGTTGTAGCGCGGCACACCACGCTCGCGGACCCGCAGAATGTCCACGGTCGCGAGGTCGAGGGGTGGTTGGCCGGGGCGCTCGAGGTGTTGCAGGTGCGCGGGGTAGTTGTGCAGGGTCAGCGCGCCGGGGTTGGCTCGGCCGAAGGAGTAGAGCAGGGTGTCCATCGGTGTCTCGGCGAGGCGCTTGCGAATGTGGGCGACGCCGAGTTCTGGCAGGGGGTGTGCGGCCAGCACGGTGTCGTCGGCGAGGCTGCGGACGACGAGTTCGTCGGGGATCAGCGGATGCATGCGGTAGACCGCGACGAACTCCTCGGTGAGCGAATACCCCACCCCGCTGTCATCGCGCACGGAACCCGGTATGCCACACAGCACTTCGTTGCCGAGGAGCGTGCCGAAGCGCCGCGACAACCGCTCCCCCAGCAGCCCGAACCAGTTGGCGCGCATGGCCGCGACCGTGGTGGGGTGGGCGATGATCGCCGGGGTCCAGTCGACAGTGTGGATCTTCGCGATCAGCGCGGAATTGACCAGTCGGGCGGTGTCGTAGAGCTGTTGGTCGTCCATGTCGGGGTAGCGCCGGGTCAGGCGGGCGCAGATCGCGTTGTGTTCGCGCAGGAACAGCGAGTGCAGCAGGGCGAGGCCGACCCAGGCATTGGCCGCCGCGGGCGCGACTGCCACCAGGCGTTCGGCGTCCAGCGGTGGGAGTCCCAGTTCGTCGATCACGAGCTGGCCGTGCTTGCCCGAGCGCAGGGATGCGGCGAATTCGGCTGTGCTGCCGTAGATCTGGGAGGCGTCCCACCAGTGGGTCTCGCCGGTGACGTAGGTCGGCGGGTCTGCCGGATCCGCAGCGGGCACCGTCGCCGTTCGCGGGATCGTCATCGGTGGTTCCGGCCACTGATCGTCGTCGTCCAGGGTGACGATGAACGGTTCGTGCTCGGCCGGGTCGTGGACGAACCAGTCGTGCACCTCGAACTGGATCCATGCGGCCGCGAGCAGATTCAGGGTGGTGGCGGGCTGGAATTCCTCGCGCGCGAGCAGTTTCCTGCTCACCGTGCGCGGGTTGGGTTCCATGAGCCGCGCCGGATCCTCGGGATAGGTGCGGTCGAGGGGGACGTTGCGTCCGAATCGACAGCCGATCGAGCCCGCGCGTGGGTCGTCGGGACTGTTGTAGGTGCCGTCGATGGTGCGCGCGCCCTGGTGTTCGCCCATGACGTCCGGCGGCAGGGGCCCGGCCGGGTGCGGGCCGGTGTCGAAGAGATTGCGTGACCGTAATCGGCTGCGCAGGCCGATCAGCACGGCCAGCCCCACGGGGGTCGGCAACCGGAACCAGCCGACCCGCCGATCGAGCGCTTCGGCGCCGGCGACCAAGGCGCGGGTGACCAGTGACTGTTGCTGTGCGTCGACCATCGAGAACCTCCACGGGATGGCACCGACTCGGCGCCTACCGGACCGATCGGATCCAGTCTCCGACACCTGGTCAGACCTGTCACGAGTAGTCGACTACGTGCGGCCTCGGCGCCGCCGCCGCTCGTCCCGCGACCCGGACGCCCGACCTGATCGGGTAGCGCACTACCCGCGCGCCACGGCCCGTCGATCGGCGAATCTGAGTTCTACGGCGCCCGCACACCGCGGGCAGTACTCGTCACAGCGACGGAAAGGGGGCCCGGGTGATCACGCCGATCGAGATCAAAGTGAACCTCGACGGAGATATCGCGGGTGCACTGCTCCGGCTCCGATGTACCGACACCGCCGCGACCGCTCGCGACATCTGGTTCGCCGAGCCGCTGCGCTCCGGTTCCCCTGGTGCGCCCACCCTGCTGTCGAGCCACATCGTGATCCGGTTGCGCAGCGGCGAAGAAGACGACCTCACCGTGAAGCTGCGGCCGTGCCTGAGCTCCCAGCTGGCGGGCCGCTGGGCGAGACCCTTCACCGAGCCCGGTGTCCGGTACCGCATCGAAAGCGATTGGTCCGGCAGTCGGCGGATGCTGTCGGCCTCGGCGATCAGCCTTCGGCCCCCCGGCTCGCTGCGTTCGGCCGTGGGCCGGGGTATCGACGTCACCGACACGCTGAACTCGGCCCAGCGCCAGTTCCTGGTGAGCTGCACACCCCCGGGCGTCGCGGTCGATCACCTGTGTGCGATGGGCCCAGTCGCCTCGGCACGGTGGACGGGGGTGCCGCTGGGGAGTCAGCGCGTCGATGTGGAACGGTGGACCGTCGCGGGTCTCGATCTGGTCGAACTGTCACTGAAAGTCCCGCCGAGACAGGGTGATTCGCCCGTCGATCTGCATCTGCGCGCCCTCGACGCCCGGCGTGATCTCGAAGCCGCCGTGCACGCCGACGGCTTGCCGATCGCGTCCGGCGATACCAAAACCGAGCGGGTGCTCACCGCATTGGCCGCTGCGCACCGGCTCGGGTAATTCTCGGCAGGAGTCGACGACCGGTCCTGATCGACGTCGTCGGCGACTCGGACCTGGCCTGCGACTGCCACGGGCCGGATGGCCCGCATCGACCACGCTGTCGATCCGGGCACAGCATCCGGCAGATCCGTGACACTGCCGTCGAGGGCCGTTCAATTGGCGATGATGAAGTTGAACAGCACCCTGATATTGCTGCTCCACCCCACGTGATATCGCACCGTCATGGTGCCGTCGGCATGCGGAACCACATTCAGGACCTGGGTGGTCGCCGGTCCGAGGAACGGGGTGCCGTTGGCATCGATCTCGGTCAGGCTGACCGAGACCTGGCTGTCGGCTCGCACGTCGGCACTCGGGAATCCGAATACCCACGCACCGGTGCCGTGTGTGCGCAGAATCTTCTGTGCCCAGAAAATCGACGTGATATTCGTCTGGCCGATCGCCCGCACACCTGCCTCGTCGGCACCGTAGCCGCTTTTCGCCGGCTCGAACGCGTCTTCTTCTTCGGTATCGGCGCTCGCTGCCACGACCGCGTCCTCCGTATCCGTTTCCAACATTTCGTTGTCCTTTCTCGGCGGAATTACTGTGTGGAGCTATCGTCGCGCGTCGGCCCGCCTCTCCGAATGCGTAATCCACTACCCCACTGCGCGCGCGACTGTTTGTTTCGCGTATTCGAGTAGTCCGCCACGCTATCGAGTTCCGCACGGCCGCAGGAAGATCGAGTGGTGTCGAAGCTCTCGGCACAGAGGTGTTCGATATCTCTAGATGGAGGAACGACAGTGACCGGATATTCCTTGCATATCGGATTGAATCGGGTCGATCCCGCCGCGTACGACGGCTGGGACGGCGCTCTCGCCGGCTGCGTCAACGATGCAAATTCCATGGCCGCGCTGGCCGCGGCACAAGGATTTGCGACCTCGACGAAATTGCTCGACAGTGCGGCGACCTCTTTCGCGATCATCGGCGAAATCGGTCAGCTCGCGCACAATGCGCAGCCCGGCGATCTCGTGCTCATCACCTATTCGGGTCACGGTGGCCAGACCTGGGATGTCGACGGCGAGGAGGACGACAGCCAGGACGAGACCTGGGTGGCCTTCGATCGCCAGATCGTCGACGACGAGCTGTATCAGATGTGGCGTCAGTTCGCCGCGGGTGTGCGCGTGGTCGTGTGCTCGGACAGCTGTCACAGCGGGTCGGTGGTCCGTGACGTGTTCACTCGCGACGCGCGGGCGGCGATCATCGACGTGGCCGAGCGCGCCGCCGATCCGGCGGGACTCACCGTCGTCGCGGGTAGCCCCAAGGCGATGCCGCGCGAGGTGCAGACCGAGGACAACAAGCGGCGCAGGCAGCTGTACTCGTTCGTCCAGCGGCTCAGTGGTCCGCAGGCGCGGGCCGATATCCGGGCGGGGGTGCTGCTGCTGTCCGGCTGCCAGGATTCGCAACTGTCCTATGACGGGCCGGTCAACGGCCAGTTCACGGGGTCGTTGCTCGAGGTCTGGGGCAATGGCACCTTCACCGCCGGGTATTCGCAGTTCCACCGGCAGATCATGAACATCATGCCGCCCGACCAGGTTCCGAACCTGTTCACGATCAACGCGGGCGCCGATTTCGTCGATCAGCGCCCGTTCACGCCGTAGCCGCCGAGGGTGCGGGGTTCGCCCCGCACCGTCACGGGCGGTGCCATTCGGCGGGCAGGACGATCGTGGCGACGAAGACATTGCGCAGGCGCAGATCTTCCGGCAGGTCGGCGGCGGTGGAGCCGGGAAGGTTCTCGGCCTCGCGCAGGCGAAGTCGCAGGTGACCGCTCTCGACTGGCAACGGCAGCGGGGGGATCTGCCCGTCGGCTGTGCGTTCGACGGCGTGCACCGACCGCCAAGCCGCGAGCTCCGGAGACGCGGCGGGATCGGCGACGACGATGTCGACCGTGTCCGGCGCGTGCGCCTCCGGGCAGGATTCGAGCAGCACCGTCAGCCGGTTGAGTGGATTCGGTGACGTGCCGGTCACCGTGACCCGCAGCTCGGCTCCCACTCGCTCGACGACAACGTGCCGATCGGGCAGAAGTGGGACGCTCTCGGTGACGACGAGCGGCGACAGGCTCATCCCGTCCAAGCTGTGGCGTTGATAGCGGGCGACGACCAGACGCACGAAGGGGTTGTACGACCGATCATCCTGTGGCGGTGCGATTTCCACGTCCGCGAACCAGCGGTCACCGCCGGGCGAGACCCCATGTGGGGCGATCATGACCGACTCACCGAGCTCCGGTACGAAGACCTCGGCCTGGCCCGTCGACGCGGGGAACCACGCGGCTGGTGGAAAGGGCCTGGTCGCCGGTGTGCCGAACAGCGGATCGCGCCCCATCCGGCTCACCGACTCGCGCACGGCGGGCGACGGATCCTCGGTCGGTGCGAGAACGACAGCCAGCTGTTCACCCTCGCCCGTCTCGAACCAGGGACGCGCCACTTCGACGCGCAATCGCCCACTGTCCCTGCGGAATTCGAGTCGATCGGGCCCCACCCGTTCGCTGCGCACACCGAAGGCCGGCACCACACCGAGCACCACGGGCGCGGTCGGTCGCGCACTGGACGGGACGATGACCGGCGTCTGCGCGCGGCTGACGCTGAACGCAGCTTCGGGTTCGTCGGCGGTGAAGTACTGCCGAAATCGGCTGACCGCGGTGAGCGTGTAGTCGATGGTGCGGTGCCGAGTGTCGCCGAACTCGTGCCGAATCCGCACCTGCGGTTCCGCGCCGGGCGCGATCGTCTGGCTGTGCAATTGCGCGATCCCCGCTGGGCGAGCATCGACGCCTGCTTCGGGGCCGGTGTCGCCGATCTCGGTCCACGCGGCGGCCACTTCGAGGCGTCCAGTGCTGTCGGGGTCGAGACCGGCGTCGGGGCCGATGGGCGGGAAGCCCGGTGTGAGCAGCACGGTGGGATCGTGCTTGCCGCGAATGACGGCGGTCGCGGGCAGGGCCCACAGTGGTTGGCGCAGTGGGCGTTTGACGGCGTGCACCACCGCGACCCGAATCGGTGGCGTGACCGCCGGATTGCGACCGAGCTTGGTGCTGTCCGGGGAGATCGCCGCCTCGCCCGCCCCACCGGCGAGGAAGTCACTGATGGCCAGGTGGTTGGACAGTTCCCCGTCGAGGGTGGAGCTCAGCTCGATCGTCGCTTCCTTTCCCTTGGCCAGCGCGACGACCAACCGGTCGCCGATCCAGCCCACTGCGATCGACGGTTCACCGGAATGTTCGCGCAGCTCTATGGTTTTGGACGCGAAGTCCGGCCAGTCGGGGGCCCATGCGCTGTGGTCACCGATCGGCACGGCCAGCCCGGCCTCGCCCGCGCGCACGTGTGCCCGCACGCCGCTGGCGACCGGGTCGGGCAGGCCGGAGCCGCTGCCGTCGGCGTCCATCGCGCGCTGTGCCAGCCGGAAGGATTCCTCGTTGCTCATCTCGTCGAGCACACGGTGCTGTTCGATCACCGAGAACGGCGCGGTCGGGGGCCGCAGGACGCGCGCGTCGACCGCGGGATAGGCCGGTTCGGTGGCGCTGAGCTGGTCGACGGTGCGGTCGAAGTCGCTGCGGATCACCAGTCGTGCGACGGCGGCACCCGGTGCGAGCGCGGCCGGTCCGTGGAGTTCGGGTGGCGGTACCGGGTCGTGGCGCAGGTAGCTCACGCCGGCGCTGGCGACCGTCGCGTCGGCGAGTTCGGCGGCGGTGAGCCCGCCGCCTGCCATATCCGCGATCCGCACCCGCATCTGGTACAGATCGGCGAAGCGTAGGGCGGGCATGCTGCGTGGGGGAACCGTGAACGTCCAGCGGAAGTCGAACGGCAAGGGCTGGGCCGGATTTCGCGCCGGGCCCGCGGTGTCACCGCGCAGGTTCGGTGACGGCAGCGCCAGGCTCCAGCCGTCCCAACGGACCACGACCTCGTCGGCGCGCAACTGCCCGTCGGCGCCGCGGACCGCCGCAAACGGCTTGACGTGCCCTTCTTCGCGCCCCGACACGATGTCGACTCCGTTGACGCGATAGTCGGCGTCGCGTTCACACACCGACAGCCACGGGGTGCCCTCGCGGCGGATGTCCACGCGGTAGCCGAGCACGAGGTCCTCGGCCGAGAACACGGCATCGCCGATCGCCCTGGCGCGACGGCCGGCACCGCTGCGCGCGGCGAACTCACGGGCACGGCCGGGCCGGATCAGCGAGATGCCGGTGGAGCGGACCGGCGGCAGGGTGGCGTTCTCGGGTGGGTTCAGCGCGAAGTCGTGTGCCGCCTGCCGGAATCCGTCCGCACTGCCGTCGATGTCGAAAGTAGCTATCGCCCAACGACGTTGAGCGGCGGGGGCGGTCGGGTCGGTAAGGGAGGCGGAATCGGAGAGATCGAGCAGGCCCGCGCGGATGCCGGAGGAGCCCTCGGCTGTCGGGGCGGGACGGAAGCTGGTCGCGGTGAGTTCGTAGCGCGTCCACGGGGAGGTGACGAGGTTACGCAGGAACGGCGGATCGATACAGCGCACACTCAGTTGCGCGGTGCCCGGATCCAGATCGACTGCCTCGCACCGTAGTTCGAAGATCAGACCGAGTTCGAGCAGCACCGCCGGATGTTCGCGCAGGTTCGAGACGGTGCGGTGGAAGTCGGTGACGACCGGTGGTGGCGGTGCGATCTCGTCCGGGATCGGGGGTGTCGGGGCGCCGTTCCAGCTGGAGATCTGGTCGCGGACCGCGGCCTCGGTCTCTTCCGGGGTGCGTTCGGCTCCGGCTCGGGTGACGGTGCGCAGGGTGGCGGCGACCTTGTGTGCCGTGGTCGAGGTATCGGAGACGCGGGGTGGTTGGACGGTGCGATCTTCCCACTGCCGCACGAAACCGGCGTCCCCGCCGAAGAATTCGGTCCACAGTTCCGACTTCGCCCTGGCGATCAGACGCGGCGACCGGCCGATCACCCGCTCCCCCGCCGCGGTGCGTACGCGCAGTTCGAAACCGACCTGGTCGGTGAGGATCGACGGCCAGTCCGTCAGCCCGAAGTCACTCAGCATGCCTTCCGCGAGCCTCGGCACCACCAGCACCCGCAGCGACAGCTCCGCGCCGTCGCGGCCGTCGGGCACGGCGACCCACAGGATTTCGCTCATCGCTGACCCATTTCGTACACGCGCGCGACATTGTCGGTGCAGGCGCCGACAACGATCTGACGATCACGTCCGGATGCCAAGTGGCTCATCGGCATCGGATGCAGGAACCGATCGATCTCGCGTCCGGTGACGGGATCGATGACCGCCACCACCGAGTCGTCGGCCGACACCACCAGCCCGCCACTCGCCGCGAACACCAAGTCGTTGACGGCGGCCCTGGTCGGGATCCGGTGCACCAGCACCTGCTGATCGCCGTCGATGCGCCAGATATCGACGGTGTTCGCGGTACCCGCCGTGGCGAGCAGGGTGGCGTCGGCCGAGAGAGCGAGAACTGTCACCGAACCCGGGTGCTCGATGCGCCATCGCCGCTGGCCGGTCGCCACATCGATCGCGACGGTGCTGCCGTCCTCGCTCGCCGTGACCACGATTCCGGCACCGGCACGCAGCGCGCGGATCTTCGCATCGTGCTCGAACGGCGGGTGCAGTTCGGTACCGGTCGTCGCGGACAGGATGCGCACCTTGCGATCCAGTGCCGCGGTCGCGACCCAGGCGCCGCCGGGACCGATCGCGAGATGGGTGACCGCCAGTGGATGCGGGTGCGACCAGAGCGCGCCCACGTCCTCGAGGTCGCCGCTCGGCACTCGGTCGAACAGTCGTGCGGTTCTGTCGGCGCTCGCGGTCGCCACGCGGGTTCCGTTGTCGCTGAACGCGACCGCGTTGACCGGGCCGGTGTGGCGGGCCGTCCAGCGCGCGCCGGTCAGTGTGTCGAAGTGCCGGACCCTGCCGTCGCTGCTGCCGGTGACGACGCTGTGCCCGTCGGGGCTGACCGCGACCGCGCCGATCGGGCCGGGGTGAACGCGCTCGAGCATGAGCTCACCGCCGCCCGCCCGGAAGACGACCAGGCGGGATTCGGCGGCGGCCGCGACGATTCCGGCGGGACCGTCGCTCGCGGCGACCGCGGCGATGCGGGCCTGGCAGTCGCGGCGCGAGCGCGCGGGTGTGCCGAGTTCGTAGACGCGAACGCTGGACTCACCGCCCGTGACGATCCGCGAGCCGTCGTCGGTCACCGCCAGGTGGGAAACGTCTCGTCCGGGATCGGACCACACCAACGCCTCACCCGTGGTCTCGACGACACTGATGCCCACACATCCGGTCAGCGTGACGTTCACGGCCAGTTGCGCACCCTCGGAAAGGAATTCACCGGCGAAGGGCTTTCCGGTCAACGGTAGCGGCAGCAGTCTCCGAACACTGCCGTCGACCACCGACAGCAGGGCCACCTGCTCGGTCCCGATCTGCATCAGCGTGCTGAGATCGGGGCCGAACGCGAGCGGGTCCATCCAGAGTTTGGTGCTCGCCAATTCGGGCACGTCGATCACCCCGCGCCGGATGGGCGCACCGTCGGCATCGGCGCGGAGCTCGTAGGTCACGATCTGTGCCCACCCGGCGCTGGCGACGACCACCGCATCGCCGGCCGCACTGAACACCGCGGCCGACGGGACGTTCTCGTGGTCGTCCAGCTCCCACCTCGCTGCGCCCGTAGGCGCGTCGACCAACGATGGACTGCCGGTGCACATCAACGGGGATTCGCGGTGGAACCGGGGACGCGCCACCGTATTTCCCAGCTCGTATCGGAGTGCGCCGGTGGCCGCGTCGAGCACGAAGACGTGCGATGGTTCACCGAGGGCCTGATCACGGACACCGACGACACCCAGTTGTGTTCCGTCCGGACCGAACGTCAGGTAGCCGAAGCTGTCGACCGTCCAGATCTGCTCGCCGGTCGCGGTCCGCAGCAAGCAGATACGCAGCCGGGAGTCCTGGTCCTGGACAGACACCGCGACCGAGGCGCCGTCGGGGGCGAAGACGATGTCGAAGCAGGTCAGGCCCGGCACCGTCCAGGCAGGCAGGCCGGTCTGGGTGTCGATCATGCTCAGGCCGAGCACCGTACCGCCGCCGCCGACGCCGAAGGGACCTATCGTCAGCGCGCCCGCGCAGATCCACCGTCCGTCGTGGGTCGTGGCCACCCGGCCGACCCCGTGCGTCAGCTCGGCATCGAGCACCACTCGGAAGAACTCGGATTCGTCCATCACTCTCGCCCTACTCCCGCGAACGCGGCCCGATATTCGAGCCACTGCGCCATTGCCGTATCCCGATCCCGCAGCGCCGGCCTGCGCGCCGCACCGCCCGCCAGCACCCATTCCCCGCTGTCGAGTTCGACGCTGTCCGACCACAGGGTCAGGTCGATCTCGATGACCAGGGTCGCCCGGCCGACGAGCGCGTTGCGTTCGGAGCGGTAGGTCAGTGACAGGCACAGCTCGATCGACACGCTGATGAGCCCGAGTACCTCGACGCAGCCGCCGATGCGCAGATAGCCGCACAGAGTCACCGCGCCGTCGCGTTCGAGGGTGAACCGGACCCCGCCGAGCGCGTGCACTTCGCCCGAGGCGACGACGAAATCGACCGCGACGAACGCACCGAATTCCAGGGCCGCCTCGAGTCGCCGTAATCCGTCGCGGTCGAGCTGGATCTCGAGGTAGCCGCCCCCGCCGAACATCATCACGCTGAGCTGGAACGGGCTGACCCGGCTGGCGAACCCGAAGGTGAAGCCGACCGGGTCGCCGTTGAAGGGGATGTCGACGGCCGCGGTGAGCGCGATATTGCGCATGACGAAGGCGCCCGCGGTGACAGGCGGCAGGGGCAGTGCGTAGCGCACCGCGATGCCGCGGGGGGTGATGTCGAGCAGCTTGCCGGTGTCGCCGAGCTGCACCAGGTCCTGGAGTTCTTTCAGGAGGGTCAGCTCGCCGACGAATTCGACACCGATGCCGTCAACGGACACATCGGGTGCGGATCCTACCCGCTGGGTAAAGGTCAGTGCCGCGAAATTCAGGCGAAGCACTCGGCGCGGCCCCGGCGGTAGCTCGAGACTGAAATCCTTGACCGAGCAGGTGGTCTCGTTCGTCTCCGGTGAGGCGACGACCGTGAGATCGAGCCGGGTGCCGGGGCGGGCCACGAACGCGGCCGTCGATCGCAGGGTGACATCGCGCCACTGCATGCGCACTTCCGGTGCCGCGCCGAGCCTTGGCACCGCGGTGATCTCCGGCGGCAGACGCAGTTGGGTCACCAGTGTTTTCAACGGAAAGCCGAGCAGGGCAGCCTGATCCGAGGGAAACAGTGCGGCGGGGTCGATCAACCCGGTCGCCGGATGCGGCAGGGCACCCAGATTGACCGGCCCGAGGCTGCGTGAGATCGCGTTGGCGATGTACTTCGGGGCGAGCAGGCCACCCGATCGCCCGGCGTCGCGGGCGAAGTCGATTTCGCGGGTCTGATTCGCCACCATCTCCATGAGCACATCGGCGGCGCCGTCGCGTAAGTAGTTGTCCGCCAGTCGCACCGAGGTGACCTGGTCGTCGCCGCGCAATACCCGCAGCGCGGGCAACGCGATCTCGAGCTGGGCGAGGCCCGCCCGGTAACCGTCGGCGAGTGACTGGTTCGCGATGCCGGCGATCGTCAGACCGTGCACTTCGTGGATATCGCCGCGGGCACGTCCACCTGTGCCCGTGATGTCGATCGGGGTAGGGGCGAAGGCCACCGCCTCCGCGCCGTAATCGCTGGAAAGGCGCTGTGCCAGGCCGGGATCGGTGAGTGAGGTGGTTGCGCCGACGGCGATCTCGGCGACGAAGAACAGCGGCATCGCGAAGGTGACGACACCGGTGCTGGTCGTGCACCGGATCGGGAACAGTACCGGCGCACCCGCCGCGGTGGTCGGCCGGAAGTGCGTGGACTGTTCGCCGATCCCGGGCAGTGCGGTCCGCTGCCAGCCCGCGCCGGGGACCGCGGCGTTCGGTGAGGCGAGGTCGGTGAACGTCGTCTGCTCGATCTCGATGTCGCCGAGCGGGAATCGGCGGCGTAACCCGGGGTCGTCGGGTGGGCGACGTACCGGCTCGACCACGGTGAGCACGCCGACCCGGCGCAACACCGCCGCTCCGCCTGCTGTGGCATCGAATTCCCGCGTGACGACCTCGAGGTATTCGGCCCGGTGTCCCAGCGGGTACAGCACGCCTTCGAGCCGCGCCCGGACCAGCATGTCGCGGCCGAGCACGGTGCGTTGTTCCCATTCGAAAGCTGTCCAGGCCCCCTTGGCGTGCAGGGTGCCACCGAGGGAGCTGAGTTCGAGTCGAGCTGCGGTGGCCGGTCGTACGGCGGTCTCCGCCACCAGCCGGGTACGGAGTGCTCGCGGCAGTCCGATGGTGTTGTTCGGTCCGAAGTCGGGATCGGCGGTGTTCGCGATGTCGTGCTCGATGACCCGAACGGTGAGGTGCGCGTCCGACAGTGCCGCCACGGCAGGCACTTCGGCGTCGACGAGCCTGGTTCGCCACAGCCCGTGCACACCGGCGGCCGGGGTGTGCGAGCCATGTCTGCACACGACCGTGCCGCCGTCAGTCCTGGCACCCGGCACCAGCATCGTGCGCCACGGGATTTCCACGGCGGTCTCCTGCGCCGACGCCACCGCGAGCGGAACCGAACCCATGGCGTCGAGAATTCCGTTGGCGGTCAACGGAATTCGCCGACCTGGTGGTATCGCCGCGACGATCCGGCTCGGACCGGCGAGCACTCCGCGCCACCCTGGCACCTCCGCTCCCGTGCTGCCCGCCGCCAACGAGAGCGGGGCATCCGACTGCGGTGGTGAGCATTCCTCACCCACGTGCTGCGGCGGAAACAGCAGCCACAGCCGGGCCTGCTCCCCCGCGACGAGCACACCGGTCCCGTCGGTGGTGCAGTCCGACCAGCGGACTCCGATCACCAGGTGGTCCGCCGACCGGACCAGCAACGCCTCGCCGTCCATCAGCCCATGCCTTTCGCCTCGTCCATCAGCCCATGCCTTTCGCCTCGTCCATCAGCCCATGCCTTTCGCCTCGCCCATCAGCCCATGCCTCTTCTCGTGCCGACGCGTTGGCTCAGTCGACTACCGCGGCGGCATTGCTCAGCCCTCGCGGCGCGGCGCGCAACCCGTCCTCGGGTGCACCACCGTCCTGGCGGAAGGTCACCGAGACCACCGCGCCCGGCTCCGACACCTCCAGTCCGAGGAAGGTCTGATACAGATCCACACCGGTGTACTGCCCGCCCGGCGCGCCGCCGATGATCTCGACCAGCGCCAGATGCAGATGCGGGGGAATTCCGCCGAAACCGAACACGGTGCCGAGGAAATCGCCACGCGAGATCGTCGAGCCCGGTCCGATTCCGGCAGGCACGTCAGCGAGGTGCGTGTAGAAGGCACCCATCATGTCGTTGTGCGCGCGTACGAAAATCTGTGCGCCGTAGACCTTTCCGCTGTCGGCTCCCGGGTTGTGCGGTTGAAACCGGGTGATGTGGCCGTCGAAGGCCGCGAACACCGGGGTACCCGCAAGGCCACCGAGATCCATGCCGTACTCGATGTACCAATTCGGCCCCTGGTGGCCACCCTGATGCGGGCCGCCGAGACCGTTGGTGAATCCGGCGGGATCGACCGGCGCCGAGAAGTCGATCGTGAACGCGCCCCGCGCACGGGCCAGCGCCCGGGGACGGCCGACGCGGCGGAAAGCCGGCAGTTCGGCAGCGATCTCAGGCGGCACCTCTTCGGAATCCCAGGCGAGGCTGGCGCCGGGGACCGCGCCTTCGATCTCCTGGATCTTGTCCTGCATCACCCGCATCTGCTCGTCGTCGAGGTCGCCGATGCGGGTGTCCACGCCGATGCCGAGCGCGGCGGCCACGGAATTGGCGTAGGTGGCCGGATCATTGCCGTCGGAGGCGGGTGCGTAGCGGGCGAACGCGTTCAGAATGGACAGGTCGCGATAGGAGGCCGACCGCAACAATTGCGCGATCGCGAAGTATCCGTCACTCCAGGTCGGGAAGATCAGGAAGTTGTGCCAATTGAATTTGCCCGGGTACTGCCCGAAGTCCGGGCCGCCGGCCACTCCGGTGATATTGCCCGGGTTGTTGTTCAGCCACGCGAAACTGCCCTCGTGATTGCGCATATGCGGTCTGCCACGGGCTATTTCGTCGGAATGGATCACATAGTTGAAGATCTCCTTGCCGTGGCCGCCGTAATCGGTGGGATCGTTCGGATTGGTGCCGGGAAACCAGGTGGCCCGCGGAATGTTCTTATCGAGGGACATTCTGCCGTTCCAGTACCAGACGTGATCGCCGAGTTCGAGTGTCATCTTCCACCTACCTGTGTCGAGTGATTGCTGTGTGAATCGTGATGCCGCTCAGGCGGACAGCGTGTGCCCGATGGTCGCCGCCACCGCGGCGTGGGCGAGGTATTCGGCGATGTCGTGCGCCCGCTCCTTGGGGTTCTCTACCGGGAGTTCGCGCAGATCCGGGCCCCAGGCCTGACGCAGGGGGCAGCCGATGGCGATCGGGTCGCCGGCGTACCAGGTGTTGAGCCATTCGCCGACCCGTTCCGGCCTGGTCGCGCCGCCGCTGAGCAGCTTGCGGTACACCCCGTCCAGGCCGAGCGGGCTACCGGCGGTGACCAGGAGGCGCACGTTCAGTTCGCGGGGCAGTTGGGTGAGCAGATCCAGCGCGACCACGGTGCCGAGGCTGTGACTGACCAGGATCAGTTCACCCTCGGTGGGCGTGTCGGTGAGCACCGTGTCCAGCACGCTCTTGCGGACACGTTCGTCGTCGAGATAGGCGGCGACGTCTTTGAAGATGGCGCCGATGAGCGCGGAATCGAGGCCGCTGCGGGCGGCGATCCAGCTGAGCTGGTCGTGCAGTCGCCCGAGCACCACGGCCCCGAATCCACCGAAGAGCTCGCGCTCGGCGGGCAGTTCGTCGGCGTCGGGCATACCTGCCCGGTGGGCCGCCTCGGCGACCAGGGTCTCGTACAGTTCCGGGCCGGTGTCGACGGCCTCGCGGGTGTCCATGCTCTCGATGAGCTGGTCACCGTAGAAGGGGAAATACACGTCGGCGGGGTCGATCGGGCTCAGACCGGCCAGGGTGAGTCCCTTGTTCAAACCGGCTGTCCAGTTGCGGCGCAATTCGACCGGGTCGCGGCCCTGTTGTCCACGTCCGTGCAGGAACAGCACGCTGCGGTGACCACCGAACGCCGACGATCTGCCGCGCAAACCGCGCACCAGACTCTCGACGGCCGGAACATCTCGCGGCACAGCAGTTTCCGTCGATGCCGCGCGCGGCGGGAGTGCCGCGAGCCCGAGTTCATCGAGCAGGGCGCGCTGCGCCGCATCGAACTGTCGCGATCCCAGGTCGTGCAGCAGCACGCTCACCCGCGCACCCTCGTTGGCGATCCAGTCGATGGCGTCGTCGCCGTCGCCGGACTGCCACAGTTTGCCGTCCTTGCGCAGGACTCGGCCTTTGTCGTCTTTCTTCGGGACACCGGCGTGATGCAGCGCCACGATCTCCCACTGGTCGTTGAAGACCGGCGAGCCCGAGTTTCCCGGCTCGGTGTCGGAGGCGTAGTGCAGGAAGTCGTCCAGTTGCAGGTCCAGGCGGTTGTGCCGGATCGAGATTTCCTTGAGCCGCCCCGAGGGGTGCCCGACCACGTTCATCGCCTCGCCGATCACGATCTTGCCCGGCTTGGCGATCAACGGGTTCCAGCCGAACGTCGTGCCGGGCGCCACCCCGTCGGGGCCCGGCGCCACCCGCACCACGGTGTAGTCGAGGTGCTTGTCGGTCACGAAGAAGTCGGCAGGCGCGAGGCGGTAGCGCACCGTGGCGGTGGGGACATTGTCGATGTCGACCTCGGCGCGGAACTCGAGCACAACCGATTCGGCCGCCTCCGGTGTCGGCAGCACATGATTGTTGGTGAGCAGCAGTTGCGGTGACACCATCGAACCGGTACCCATCGGGACCTCACGGCCGTTGTCGGCCAACGAGATTCGCGCTACCGCCGCGGCGGCGCGGGCACCGCGGGTGAGGAAGTTCGCGGCCTGCAGTTCGTTGGCGAAGCCGATCACCCGCTCGAGCGAGCCGATACTGTCCATCGGGTCGTGCCTGCCCAGCTCGATCACCGCCTGGGCGGGGACCTCGCCGGTGACCAGCAGCCGGTCGGCGCGGGCGAGAATCTGTTCCTCGGTGTCGACGACATCGGACTCGCTCACCGCGCGGCGGCGGGTCACCTCGTCGCGTTGTGCCGCGGTGTCGTCGAACCGCTGGGATGCGGCGTCGATCTGTTCGTGCCATGCGGCAGTGCGTGTTTCGCTCTCGGTATCCATGGGTCACCTCGCCCGGAGAATGTGTGCTGGGTATTCAGCGTGGGCGCGAGGGTGGTCGGCGATCACGAGTAGTGGACCACTCGACTTCACCGCACGCCCGCGTGTTGTCACGGGTAGATCGTGTGGGCGGCGTTGACATCGCCTGCCGAGAGCGCGGAACGCTGGCCCATCGTCACGCCGGGCGGCACGGGCACGCGCGCGAGGATCGTCGGCTCACCGGTGGTGCTGAACGCCGTCGCCGGGTAGTGCATGATCGAGCCGAAGTCGTAGCCGCCGACATCGTCCCCGTCGGTGATGTGCTGGTCGAAGTTGTGGCGGTGGGCCGGATCGACACGGTCCAGCCGCACCGCGACGAAATTGCTCCGGTCCTCCCTGCTCTGTTCGTGCCAGAGTCCGAGCGCGTGCCCCATCTCGTGGACAACAGTGCCGACGGGCGCGGTGGCGGCGAGTTCGATCGTCTGCCGGCCACCCCGCCGCCCTACCGGCGAACGACTCGACGTGCTCGGCACGAACCGCACGAAGTCGCCGTGGGCGCCGGTGCGCGGGACGAACCGGATCCTGGTGCGCGAATTCCAGTGCGCGACCGCGTCGAAAACCCGCTGCGGGGCAGGCAGCGCCGGGTCGACCTCGAAGGGGACAACGGCATTCGGCCAGCGGAACACCGCACCGGAGATCACCACACCTTCCTGGCGCCTGCGGGCGTCAAGCTCCTCGACGGTGCCGAGCACGATGTCGCCTTCGAAGATCGCCAGATCGTCGACCGCCGCGTAGCGCAGCTCGCGCACACCGTGTGCGACGCTGCCGATCAGTGCTGAGCCCGCCTCCGGGCCGGAATGGAATTCGCCGGTGTCGATCGTGTCGCCGGCCGACGGAACTGTGTCGTCGATGATCATGGGACTCGCGCTTCCTGTGTCAGGTTCGGCGACGGCGCATTCCGTCGCCTCTCCCAGCAAGGGTGGGCCGATGTCGACCCACCACGCGCGAGTAGCGGGCTACCCGATCACCTCACCGGGTAGCCGAGGGCTGCTACCGGTATCGGGGCTGTGGGGTGCACGGACTCGCCAGTGCCGACATCGTGGCGAGGTCGCAGATGCCGCTGGTCAGCATTTGGATGGGGGTGACGCCCAACAGCACGAGGATGCCGATGAGATCGCCGTGTCGGAGGAATTCTCCGGCCGAGTCGACGGCCGCCGATCCGTAGTCGAGCGCTGACGAGCCGGTGCCGTCGACCGGTGTGGGGTCGGCGGTCGCGGTCGGGGCCAGTACGAGGGTTGCGGCCAGGAAAGTGCCCGCGAGGGTGGTGCGCATATCGAGCTCCTGTTTTCAGCGAGGTGGCTGGGTCATGTCGCGGTTCATCGTCGGAATTTCGATGCTGATCGGCAGGCGCAGTTCGGCCAGGTAGACCAGCGCCGCCTTGCGGAGGAATTCGTCGAGCAGCCAGTAGGGATCCGACAGCGGGGGCGCGGCGGTGAGCAGGCCCTCGCGCACGGCGATGAAGGGACCCCAGCTGACGCGCAGCAGTGGGTCCCAGACGGGTTCGCGCGGGATCGCCAGTCCGTCGGCGATGGTGTCGCCGAGCAGGAAGCGGGTGAACGCGCCGAGGATCGGCTTGCTGAGGAGGGCGAAGTCGATGTTGGCGCCCAAGCCGAGGAGCCGGTCGGCGAGTTTCGCGCCCTCCGGTGTCGCCGCGATGATGGGGTCGAGGACCTGCGCCGCTTGGGAATTCGCGTCCGGCCAGGTGTTGGGGATGTATTCGTCGCGCACGCCGAGCAGGTGTGCGGCCACCTGCCAGGAGTGCAGGAACGCTTCGGATTCGTGCACCGGAATCGGCACGTTCCAGGCGGTCAGGTGTTTCATCACGGTGGTGGGCAGGCTGTGCCAGGTGACCATGATGTCGTTCTGGCTGATCGGGACGTCCTCGGTGGCCGAGTGCACCCAGTGCGGCGACTGGGGCAGCAGGTGACGCACCGCCGCGTGAACGAGGCGGGTCTTGACGCAGGTGACGATCATTTCCCCGTCGGCGGCGTAGGCATTCGCGCTGCCGATGTCGTAGCCGAGCTTGGCGGTCTTGGAGATACGGTCCTTCAGGTCGTGACCGCCCTTGGAGTAGTAGACCGCCCGCGCCTCCTTCGGAATGACAGTGCTCATCATCCCGCTGGCGAACCCGTAGAGAACACCGAGATACAGTCCGCGCTTCTTGTTGAACTCGATCGCGGTGCTCAGGGCGACCGGGTCGGTCCAGTGCGGGAGTTGCCGGGCGTACTCCATGAAATCCCGGAGGTCCGAAGGCAAACCGCCCGGCAGCGGTTGACCGTTCCTGGTCCAGGTGCGCAACAGCTCGTTGACTCTCGGCACGTCCCCGCGGTCGATCAGTCCGGCGACGAGACCGTCGGCCTCGGGATCCCACACGGTCATCGGGTCGGCACCGGACCCGCTCCCGGCTACCGACCCTTCCGGTGACCACGTCCACGGCTGCGCCCGCGCGGGCGTCACCATCGCCAACGCGCCCAGCGCCCCCACTATCCCACCGGCTTTCAACGCATTCCGCCTGTTGAGTCCATCCATGACGTCACTCCTCGTCGAGCACAACTGACCTCGACCGCGTGCGATGCGGGTGGCGCACCAGCAGCTCACGGTCCAGAATGGTCAGTAACTTAACAGCCATTTCGGTGAGCTGTATCCGCTTTGCTCAATCGATCAACCGCCGTTTACAAGTTAATTTCTACAGAAATGCTCAGTAACTTATGACACCTGTGCGAGGCATGGCTCAGCACTGACTACGCTGGCAGCAGCCCGCGTCCGGGCAGTGATGTGCACCGACCCGCGAGGAGACCTACCCATGTGGCCGTCTGATTGGCCCTCGTCCGCCCGTGCGATCGCGACCGCCGTCGAGGCCGCGGTCACTGCCGCGCGGGCCGCTGACGAATCAGCGTTCGGCGAGGCCACCGCGGACCTGGCCCAGCTCCCCGCCGACCAGGTCACCGCGGTCCTGTCCGCGATCGTTCGGGAACTCCTGGAAACCGCGCACCCCGACGGTCTCACCGGTGACGACGTGCGCGCGGTACTCGAAACGGTCGTGCGGCGATCGGCGGCATGGCTGCCTCGACTCGATGCTGCCGCGGTGTTCAGCGCGCTCGCCGGGGCACTCGGGGTCGATGAGTCCGAGGATCCGGACCGCGTTCAGACCGATCCCCACCCGGCGGCGGTCCTGCTCATCGACTACCTCGCCGACCTGACCCGGACGCCGCCCCAGCAACCGGTTCAGCGCGCGATCAACGAGATCGAGAGGGCGGAAACCGTCGAAATGCCTTGAGCAGCAGACTCGTTCGCCGGGTTCAGCTCTCGCTTCGGCGCTGGTGCACTGTCAGCAGGAGATGGTCGAAGCGGGTCCGGCAACCGGGGAGGTGCGGGTTGATCGACCTGACGTCGGCGACGATCTGGGCGGCGATATCGCGCAACTTCATGTTGGTTTCCTGCGAACGCCAGCGCAGCACCTTGAACGCCTGATCGGCACTGATGCCGTACATGAGGATCAGCGCGCCCTTGGCCTGTTCGATCTCGGCTCGTGCCTCGACGAGTTCGGGCACGGTCTCGTCGAGGGTGTCGCGGCGTTCTTCCTCGAGCCGCTCGGTGACGTCGATGTAGTGGCCCGTCGTGCCGATCACCGTGCCGTCCTCGTCGGTCATGTGGTCGCCGACGACGAAGACCTCGTGGATCCGGCCCTCGGTGTCCACGATCCGATGCCGACCGCAGACCGGATCGCCCGCGTTCACGGCGGCGGTGACGGCCGACCCCAGTTCTTCCTGATCGTCGGGGTGCTGATGGGAGAGCAGCAGCTCGGTGGTCGGCTCGACTTCACCGGGCTGGTAGCCGTAGATCGCGGCGAGCTCGTCGGACCATTCCCACCGGCCGTCGGCAAACCAGTAGCGAAACGTTCCGACGCCCATGCACGCTTCGGCGCCGATCACCGTGTTGATCACGGCTACCGCCTCGGGCACGGACTGTTCATTCGACTTCACGACGAACATTATCCACCCCGCAGGTCAGCGACCGGCAACAGTGAGGCGATAGTCGGCTTCCATGAGCATCCAGCCGCTCAGCTGCACCGAGAGGTCGCGGCTCAGGTTGGCCGACGAGGCCGCGGCAGCGTCGGCCAGCTGCAGGAAGGTGCCCGGCTGTTCCGGCACCACCACCGGGCGGGCCCAGTCGGCGCCGAACAGCGGTAGGCCGTCGACCTCGGCGCGGTTGGTCCAGGCGGCTTCGGCGGAGGCGTGCACGATGTTCGCCGCGGTCGTATTGTCCAGTGCCAGTGCGGTTTCGGCGAGATAGCGGGCGAGGATTCCCATGAAAAGTCCGGAGTCGTTCGCGGCGGCCGCGGCGATCACCCCCGACTCGGTGAGCCCGTTCCCGACCGCGGCGACGAGAGCTGTCGCGCGGCGGTGGTGGACGGATTCGCCTGTGCGCACAGCCAATTCGGTTTCCAGACCGATGGTCACGCCCTGGCAGTAGGTGTGCACGGTTGCGTCCACTCGTCCGCCGGGTTCGTGGACACCGTCCAGGATCAGGCCGGTCTCGGCGTCGCGCAATCGGGTGTGCAGGAAGTCGGCCAGTTGCTCGGCACGGGGCACCTCACCGAGCCGGGCCAGCGCGATACCGGTCGGACCGATCGCGGGAGTGTTGTAGAAGTCGTCGCCGGACCGCCACGGCACCGCACCGACCTCCGGGTTCCAGCCTTCGAGCAAACCTGCCCGCAGATCCCCCAGCGCGTCGTCGAACGGGATGTCGAGTAGCCGCTCGGCACGGTCGAGCGCCAGTGCCAGCCAGCCCATGTCGTCGTAGTACCGATTGGTCCACCCGGTGACATTGCGGGTGCGGATTCCGCACGCAAGGGCGACGACCCGGGCGATGCGTTCGGGAGTGCGCGCCCGGTGCGCCGCGTCAACCGCACAGTCGAGCAGATGCGCCTGCCACCAGTAACACCACCGACCGAGCACCGCACGCTCCACCACATCCGCCGGCCACACGAGCGTGCCCAACTGACGATGCGACAGCCCCCACAGCGATCGCACATGTCGCTCCACGATCGCCCGTTCCGCCAGATCGGCCCGCTCCCCCGCACCGAGTACAGCGGACCGCTTGGCGGTGATCGTCCCCGCCTGTGTCGGCTGCGCCACCACGGTCAGCGCGATCGCCGCCCCCGCCGCACACAGCAGACCGCGCCGACTGAACTCCTGGTCCCGGCGATCCATCCGCTCGGACTCCTCCTACTGGACAACGCCCATGGCACCGAATCCCCAGGATCCCACGCCGGGATTACCAGAGCTTGAACTGCTCCGGTTCGCCGTGAAAACGTTCGGCCCGCTACGACTCGCCGGTCACGGTCCCCGGGGAATACGGCGAGCCGAATCCAGCCACCCATTCGAACGCCGCATCCGGATCGGCGCTCCGTTCGGCGGCCGCGGCGAAGGGCTCGTTGTTTTGGGTCAATCGCGCGATGGTGCGTTCGAGGGCGGGCAGGATCTCGGTGATCGCGAGATCGCCGTGGGCGAAGCGGGCCAGCAGCGCGTAGACCAGATTGGTGAGCACAAGCGCGAGATCGGCGGCGTACTCCGAATCCAGCCGGGCGAACATCGTGCTGACGGCGGGCAGCACCGCGGCGAAACCCTGCGCGTCGAGCCGTTGCCCGCCCGGTCCGGAACGGGCGTGCGAGTAGGCGGCCAGCATCCGGGGGTGGCGCTCCCACGGTTCGAACACGTAGCGGGTCACCCGGTTCAGCACGTCGGCGAGTGATTCGCCGACGCGCGGTGGGTCGAGTTCGGTGTAGGTGTTGGTGGCCATCCACTGGGCGACAGCGGCGAGGACGAGCTCGTCTCGGGTGGGATACAGCTTGTAGACCGTGGTCAGCGAGACGTGCGCGACGCGGGCCACCCGGCGCAGCTGAACCGCGTCGTAACCCTCCGATTCGAGCAGCGACAGGGTGGTCTCGGTGATCTTGCGCGCGGGATCACCTTCGCCCTTTTTGGCCACCACGCCACAGTAATCCATTCGACTTGTCCTGCCACCGAGCCGATTCGACGCTGGTCAGTCCAGGCTGCAGCCGGAAACCGGTTTGTCGGCAAGACGATCGAGGAGATAGGTGAACGCGTTGTCGGGGCCGAATCCGTCGATGAGTTCGGGACCGAAATGGTTCGGGATGGTGGTGCCGGGCAGGATCGGCGGCAGGTCATTGGTGCGGAAGGTGACCGTCGCGCCCTTGCCGCACCAGTCTTCGGCGAGGCGGCGGGCCTGGCCGTACGGGACGGTGTCGTCGTTGCGACCGCTCGTGATCAGCACCGGTGTGGCCGGGGTGGAATTGCCGATGCGCAGTTGTTCCAGTACCGGTGCGGCTTCGGGCAATTCGGCGAGATGGGCCGACAGCGATCGACCGTCCTTGGTGAGCGACGTGGTCTTCAGGTACGGGTGGTGGGTGATCACGTCGGCGATGCAGGAATCGCTCAGCGTCTCGAGCATGGCGCGACCGGCCGGACTGGTGACCTGGTCGACCGCGCGCTGCAATTCGGGGTAGCGCGCCAGCATGCCGTTGACGGCGTAGCCGATGGCGCCACCGATCAGCGCGCCGTCGATCTTCTCCAGGATCGCGGCCAGGTCGGCGACCGGTCCCCCGGCCCAGGTGCCTTTGAGATTCAGTTCCGGCGCGTAGGTCGGCTGCATCTCCGCGGCGGCCGCGGTGGCGCCACCGCCCTGGGAGTAGCCCCAGAGCACGACCGGTGTCTCCGGTCCGACGCCGGCCAAGTTGTTGGCCGCGCGGACACCGTCGAGGATGGCGTGTCCGCTTTCGAACCGGTTGGCGTAGGTGTGGATGCCGGGGATGCCGAGGCCGACGTAATCGGTCACCAGCACCCGCGCGCCCAGCCCGCTCCACACCGTCGACGACGGCAGTTCCTGGTTCGCCGACAGACCAAGGGGTTCGGCGGACACCGACACACCGGTCGAGAAGGCCACCGACATCGCACAGCGGTCGGCCTGACCGGACGTGCCGGGGCCGATGACCACGGTCGGACGAGATCCCGCACCCCGCCACGGTCCGGTCGGTTCGAGGTAGGTCCCGCTCACCGCGACCGCCGACCCGTCCTGTAACCGCGAGGTGTACATCACGTGCTGCGCGCGGCCCGGCCACCCCTGCTCGGTGGGCGGGGTCACGAACAACGACATCGGCGCGGTCTTGATGATCGCGCCCGGTTCTTGCGGAATCCGATCCGGCGGTGTGTAGAACGAGCTCATCGGCTCGGCCGCCGCCTCACGCGTCGCCACCCCGGCCACCACCGTGGCGGTAGCCAGGATCAATGCCGCGCCGACGTGCCCGGCCCGCACCCATCGCCGATTCTGTCGCTTCATCGAGAACCTCTCAGTCGACACCACCACCGGCATCGTCGCCACGGTGACTCAGGTCGCCGGAGAAGCAGATCATGATGCCCGTCACACCAGCGCCGACAGAGAGTAACACGGTTACTGCGTGCCGATTTCGACGAGTGCGCGGCGGTCGCACCGCGGATGAAGATCTCGCCGACGGTCGAGGGCGGGCACGCATCGCCTGCCTCGTCGCGAACCTCGATCCGGGTGAACGGTGTCGCGCTGCCGACCGAGCCGATCTTCGGACCCCGGTCGATGTCGGAGAAGGTGCCGAAGGCCGGCCGACCCCGCAACGGCTGACGGTAGTCTGCTCCATCATGACCAGGTCCGATTCGGAACCGGCCGACGTCCGGCCGCGCCGCCGCTCCACCGCGGTGCGGCCGTCCGACGACACGCTGCTCGACGGCGTGCTCTCGGTCTTCGCCGCGCACGGTTTCGACAACGTCACCATGGATCAACTGGCCGCCGCGGCCGAAACCTCCAAACCGACGCTGTACGCGCATTTCGGCACCAAGGAACAACTCTTCGACGCCTGTGTGCGCCGGGAGGCCGCGCGCCTGTTGGAGTGGATGCGCGAAAGCTACCGGCGTGCACGGGGATTCGATCTCGACCGGCACGTGGCAACGACGACGCGCGCGCTGTTCGATTTCGCCGCCACCCACGCCGAGGGCTTCCACGTCCTGTTCGGCGCACCGACGGCGGGGCGTTCCCACGAGGTGCGGGCCGCCGCGATCGGATCGGTGGCCGACACCGTCGCCGAGCTGATCCGGCACGAATACGGTGGCGCCGACCTCGCGTGGGGCGCCAGCGCCGATTTCTGCGCGGCGGCGATCACCGATATCGGCGTGCGTGGGGTGCAGCAGGCGCTGGCACAGGACCTCGATTTCACCGCGGCCGCGGATCTGACGGTCTCGATCATCGTCGCGGCGATGCGCCATCTCGATCCCGCCGCTGTGCGCGCGGTCGACGCCGATGCCGGACCGGCCGCTGAACCTGGTGCGCCGCCGACCGGCGAGCTGACACCGCTGCAGCACGCGCCCCCTCGAAATGACGTGCTGGACACGGCGATCCGCATGTTCCTGCGTGGCGAGCGCATCGAATTGCACGCGGTGGCGACCGAACTCGGGATCAGTCGCACCACGATCTACCGCCGGTTCGGCACCAGGGAAGACCTGCTCGGAGTGGTCATCGCCCGCCAGTTCGAACATGTCTTCACCACCGTCGACAGCCGCTGCACGAGCCGCGGCGCCCACCGCATCTCCGAGGTGTTCGACCAGGTGCTGCGCCGGTTGGCGGCCGACCCGGCGCTGCGGACCTACCTCCAGAACGAATCACCAGCGGCGCTGCGGCTGGTGACCCAGGCCGACGGACCCGTGCACCGCGGCTCGGTCGCGCTGGTCGAACGTCTCATCCAGCGTGCCAAGGAGCAAGACGGCTACCGCCCGCCGATCGACCGCACCACCCTGGCCTTCGCCCTGGTCCGCCTCGGCGAGAGCTTCCTCTACAGCAATGCCGTCACCGAGGCCGACGGCGACATCGACCACCTGTTGCAGGTTCAGACGACCTTGCTCGGTGTGGCCGGACCCGTCGGCGGACCGGCCTGATCCGATCGCTCGTCGCGCCGTCCACGATCGAGCGCGGTGAAGGCCGCCGCGGCGAGGATCATGATCGCCGAGACCAGCAGTGCCACGTCGAGTCCGTGATGGAACGCCGCCTTGCCCGTGTTGAGCACCTCGGTCACCTTCGACAGGTATTTCAGGTACGGGCCGATGTCGACGCCTTCGGGGATCTTTCCGAGTTCCACGGCCTGAATGGCGTCGGGTTGCAGGGAGGTCGGCAGGCCGAGTTCGGTCATGCGGGCCTTCAGGTCCGCCGACAGGAACCCGCTCACCAGCGCGCCGAGCACCGCGACACCGAAGGCCGAGCCGACCTGGCGCATCGTATTGGTCACTGCCGCAGCCATTCCCGAGTGCTCCGACGGCACGCCCGACATCACCGCCGACGTCAGCGGCACCACCGCGATCCCGAATCCGAAGCCGGCCAGGCCCATCGCGGCCGCCAGCGACGGATCGTGGAGTTCGCCCGCCAGCATGTACCGGGTCAGCAGAATGCCGCCCGCACCGACCACACAACCGAAGATCATCGGCATGCGCGCGCCGCGTTTGGCCACCCAATAGCCCGCGACCAGCGACCCGATCACGATCGTGACCGCCATCGGCGCGAAGACACCCGCCGTGCGCGCAGCCGAATACGACTGCATCACTTGCAGATACAGCGCGGTGAAGAAGAAGATCGAGAAGATGCCGAAGTACACGGCGAACGCGACCACCAGCGCACTGCGCACGCCGGGCAGACGCAGGTAGCGGAAGTCGAGCATCGGCGCGCGCGCACGTGTTTCGACGAAGATGAACGCGACGAACGCGAGACCACCGACCGCGAACAGTGCGAGTACCGACGGCGCGGTGTAGCCGCGATCCTGCCCGGCGATCGCGGCATAGATCACCGACCCGAAGGCCAGTGCGCCCAGCACAGCGCCAGCCCAGTCGATGGGCTCGGGCCGTGGATCGGCACTCTCCGGAACCGACCACATCGCGGCAACCAGTGCCACCGCCGCGATCACCAGGTTGAACCAGAAGATCGAACGCCACCCGTACGCGTGAACCAGCACCCCACCCAGCACCGGCCCCGCCGCCAACGCCAGCCCCGACACCGCCGCCCACACACCGATCGCCTTCGCGCGAGCCCGATCATCGGGGAACACGTGACGCAACACCGACAACGTCCCCGGTTCCGAGGCCGCCGCTCCGAGACCCATGATCGCGCGCCCGGCGATGAGCATCGCGACACTACTGGCCAACGCCGAAACCACCGACCCGGCACAGAAGATCACCAGCCCGATGATCATCACCCGCTTACGCCCGAACCGGTCCCCCAGCGACCCACCCGCCAACATCAACCCGGCGAACACCACGGTGTAGGCATTGACCACCCACTGCAGCATCGTCACATCGGCACTGAGATCGCGCCGGATGTCCCCCAACGCCACACTCACCACCGTGGTGTCGAGGAAGGTCACGAACACAACTACAGCAACTGCGGTCAGAGCAACGCGCGGCCGCGCCACCCCGCCCCCCGCTTTACCCATCGGTCTCACGGCCACAGGGTACTGGGTGAATTCCCCACGGTGCGAACCGAAGTCCGCGCCCGATGCGCGCTGGAGGGTTTGGGTAAACGTGGCCCGAAAAGTTGGCGTCACCACCTGGAATACCGAAGGCCTCGGTAGTGGAACTTCACAGTCCACCACCGAGGCCGGGGGTACAGCGGGTCAGTCGCGGAAGGCGTCCTTGACCTTTTCGCCCGCACCCTTCAGGTTCGCCTTCGTTTGATCGGTGCGGCCCTCGTGCTCGAGGTAGCGGTCGTCGGTGGTCTTGCCGGTCGCTTCCTTGGCCTTGCCGACGAGCTCTTCGGCCTTGTGCTTGGCCTTGTCCGCGAGACTCATAGTTTGTTCCTTCCAGACAGATCGCTCGACCACCGTGGTGGTCGTGGGCCGTCCGTGGGACCCATAGACCGCCTACCCGGGATTCGGTGAGGCAATCAGCGAATCCCGCCGCGGTGGTTCAGGTTTCGACTTGCGGTCGCGGAGGCAGCTCGTCGACCAGGGACTATGCGAGACTGTGACGGTGAACGATGCTGATGCGGGCAGCTATGTCGAGCCGGGCGAATTCCGGCGCGACACCAACTACATCACCACGCGGATCACCGCGGACGGGCGCGACGGTTATCCCGTCGAACCCGGGCGGTATCGGCTCGTCGCGGCAAGGGCATGCCCGTGGGCGAATCGGACGTTGATCGTGCGCAGGCTGCTCGGGCTGGAACCGGTGCTGTCGCTGGGATTGTGCGGGCCCACCCATGACAAGCTCAGCTGGACCTTCGATCTGGATCCGGGCGAGGTCGATCCGGTTCTCGGCATCCACCACCTGCGCGACGCCTACCTGGCCCGGTTCCCGGATTATCCGCGCGGCATCACCGTGCCCGCGATGGTCGAGATCGCGACCGGGCAGGTCGTCACCAACGACTACGCGCAGATGACCCTCGACTTCTCCACCGAGTGGACCGACTATCACCGGCCGGGCGCACCGCAGCTGTATCCCGAACCGCTGCGCGCGCAGATCGACGAGATCAACCGGGAAGTGTTCCGCGACATCAACAATGGCGTCTACCGGTGCGGTTTCGCCGGCGATCAGGACGCCTACGACGCTGCCTACGTCCGGCTCTTCGCCGCGCTGGACCGGGTCGCCGAGCGGCTGAGCACCCAGCGCTATCTGGTCGGCGACACCATCACCGAAGCGGACGTGCGACTGTTCACCACGCTGGTCCGTTTCGACCCGGTCTATCACGGCCACTTCAAATGCAACCGCACCAAACTCACGGAAATGCCGGTGCTGTGGGCCTATGCCCGCGACCTGTTCCAAACACCCGGCTTCGGCGACACGGTCGACTTCGGGCAGATCAAAGAGCACTACTACGCCGTGCACCGCGACATCAACCCCACCGGGATCATTCCCGCGGGACCGGAGCTGTCGAATTGGCTGACCCCGCACCACCGCGAGGAACTGGGTGGGCGGCCCTTCGGCGACGGCACCCCGCCGCCTCCTCCGATGCCCGCCGAGCAAGTTCCCGCGATCGGCTGAGAAGCCGTCAGCTGTCGCGCAAACGCTCGACCTCGTCGGGTCGGTGTCCGACACGACCGATCAGCGAGGCGAGCAGGAATACGACGGTCAAGATCAGTGCGTGCGCGACGAGGAGCGCCAGCATGGGCAGTGCGAAGCCCTCGTCGGTGAGAACGCCGCGATCGCTGACGCAGTAGAGGGTGTAGTTGGTCGAGGTGCCCTCGGAGTCGTGGAACGTGTCCGAGACGACCACGGGTTCAGTCGCCGGGGGCGCGCAGAACAGCGGTGCGGTGAGTTTCGCTTCGCCCGGCCAGATCGCGACGGCGACGATAATCGTGAGAAACGCCGCGGTGACGACGATCGACACCGCTGATGTCAGAACACGTCGCATGCGCTACACCTGCTCGATGCGCAGGAACGCGCCTGCGCGGTCGAATTCGGCGACCATCTCCGAGCGGGGCGACAAGACATTGGCGACGATGCGGATCTCGCGACCGAACCGGCTCACCACGAGGACGGTTACCTGACCGTCGTGCAGTTCGCTCCGCAGGAGGGCCGTGTCGACGATCTCCTCGATCCTCGACAGTCCCGGCACCTCGCTGACGGTGAAATCCTCGCCGTCGAGGTCGTCGAACGCGGACACCCGGACCGGGCGCGGGGCACTCAGCGCGCCGAGAGTGAACGAGTAATCGTCGAGCTGCCGAGAGCGATCCGGCGGACGAACACGCAGGCGGACCGTGGGCGATCGGGCGGCCAGCACTTCGTCGTCGGCGAGGAACCTGGTGATCTGGGCGGGTTGGTTGTTCAACGTCAGCCGGAACTGGGTCGAATTCGGCGGGGTGAGGACGATGACGTTGACTTCGAGGTCGGTGGCGCCGGTTCGCTGGGCGAGCGCGGCGATGGCTTCCTGCGGGAGCGCGCTCACCAAACCGCCACCGCGGGTGCGGATCCGGTCCTCGAAATCGGCCCGGTCCACCGCGCCCACGCAACCGGTGCTGCCCAGCACGACCAGGCAGATCAAGACCAGCAACCCTCGGCGCACACCCGAATGCTAAGCGCTGCCCCCGGATCGTGCGGGTTTGTCAGCCGCCGAGCGGTTGCAGGACGCGCAGGATGGGGTCGTAGGCCCAGTTCAGCATGCGAGCGGCATCGTCGCGGGCCACAGCGCTGCTGTGATCGGAGCTGTGCAGCACCACACCGATCATCGGAATGCCCCCGCGGACCGTCTCGAACAGCAGGCAGTGACCCGCGGCGTTCGTGCTGCCGGTCTTGATGCCGATGGTGCCCGGGTACTCGTCGAGCATGCGGTTCGTCGTTTCCCAGTGGTGCTCGCGGTTGGCGGGTCCGGCGGGGACGTGGAAGTGGCGTGAGCCGACGATCTCGCGGAACAGCGGCAGGTTCATCGCCCGCACGCCCAGTGCCACGAGGTCGGCCGGGGTGGAATAGGTGGAGTTGTCGGTGGGGTACGGCATGCCTGCCGGATCGCTGAAATGTGTTCCCGCCAGACCCATTACGCGTGCTGTGTCGTTCATTCTGGCGAGGAACCCACCCTGGCCCGGTCCGAACGACTCGGCGACGGCGTAGGCGGCATCGCAGCCCGAGGGCAGCAGCAGCGCGTACAGGAGCTGGCGCGCGGTGAGCACCTCGCCCGCCACCAACCCGGCGGTGCTGCCGTTCTCCCTGGCGCAGTAGGCGCCCGCTTCCTGCGGCACGGTCACCGGTCGTTCGAGGTCGCCGGAGACGATCACGACCACCGCCGTCATCACCTTCGCGATGCTGGCGATCGGGACCGGGGTGTTCGCCTCGCGCGACCACACCACCGTCCCAGTGAGCCCCTCGGCCAGCGCCGCGCCCGACGCCTGCACGCCTTCCGGCCCGCCCGCCGGCCATGGCAGCAGACCATCAGCACTCCCCGACGGCGCACCACCGGCGACACCGTGACCTGCAGCGACGATCAGAACTCCGGCGGTGACGGCGTGCACCATCTTGGCGAATGTCCGCATGGCGACATTCTGGCGCACAAATGCCCCGACCTGCGGGATTTAGCCGCCTCCAATCGAGTCTTCGACGAATTCCGGGGCTCGCGCAAGGTTCGGCATCGGCACCGGGCGTGAGCCCGTGCCTTCGGCTTTCGGTTCGACCGGCGTGCCGTCCGGGAGGTCAGCGGCTCTGCGCCAGGATTTCCACGTAACCGTCCGTGCCGTGGACGCGGATGCGTTGCCCGTCGCGGATCAGCTCGGTGGCGTGTTCGACGCCGACCACCGCGGGGAGTCCGTATTCGCGCGCGATCACCGCACCGTGGGTCATCAGGCCGCCGACTTCGGTGACCAGGCCCGCGATACCGACGAACAGCGGGGTCCAGCTCGGATCCGTGTAGGCGGTGACCAGGATGTCGCCGGGATCGAGGGCGGCCTGGGCGATATCGGAGAGCACGCGGGCGCGGCCTTCGATCGTCCCGGCCGAGACCGCCATGCCGGGCAGTGCGCCGGTCGGTAGGTCCTCGCGCCGGTACACGCCGGTGAGGGCCTCGCCGTCGGAGGTGAGTACGCGCGGTGCGTTGAGCGACTGGTACGAGCGGAACGCGGCTTTGCGTTCGTCGAGGAGCTCCTGGTCTGCTCGGTGCGTGCGCACCACCTCGTGCAGTTCGTCGAATCGCAGGTAGTAGATGTCGTCGGGGTCGCGGAGCACGCCTGCCTGCACCAGCCGTTGCGCCTCGCGCAGGAGGGCCTGCTTGTAGACGAAGTAGCGGCTGACCATGCCGTATTTCGGGTATTCGCGATATCCGGCGAAGGTGCGGACGCGCTCGATCATTCGCGCGGTTTCGGCGGCCTTCTGTTCTCCGTTCGGGAGGGTGCGCAGGCGTTGCAGGACTTCGTGTTTCCAGTGTTCGGCGGCGCGCAGGCCGTCATCGAAACGCCGCTTGCCCGCACCGGGCTCGAAGTTCTCGATATTGCCGAGGATTGTCGGTACGAGGGTGCTGGGACTTTCGGCCCACCGTGGGCGGGTGATGTCGATTTCGCCTGCGCATCGCATGCCGTATTCGTCGAGGAATGCCTCGACCGCGGCGCGTACCTCGCCGCCGCCTGGGTAGTCGGTCAGCCCGTCGAGGAAGTCGTCGTTGTCGATCTGCTCGAGGTAGGTCACCACCTCGGGATGCGGGCGGATCACATCGGCGACATCCAGCAGCGCCAGGCCCATTTCGGCGGTGACGTTGCCGGGAATCGACTGGCTGAGCACGTCGGCGGCGTTCTTCTCCCCCAGCCATTCGAGCAGTTGGGTGTTGAGCCATTCCGTGGCGTCCATCGAGGCCGTGATCATCTGCAATCCCGGCGGTGCGAACAGGACTCGTCGCAATTCGCCTTGGATGTCGGATCGGATGAAGTCGAGCAGCGCCGGTCCGGACAGGTCGCCGATGTCGTGCTTCAGTGCCGCGAGGGAGGCCTCGCTCTGTGCGATCCGCTCGGTGACGATGCCCGGATCGGTCTCGATCGGTGGCGGTGCGTCGCCCTCGGGTGCGGCGGAATGCTCTTCTGGCACTTGGCGAATGAAATCCTTGCGGTCGAGCACGGTGTGCAGTGCGTCGCCCATCAGCGGGTCGGACTTGCCGAGGCCCGCAGCCAGGGCGGCGCCTTTCGCCGGTGAGGACATCATCGCGGTGACATCGACGAACAGTCGACCGCCCGCGTCGCGCATGGGCGCATTGCTCGTCAACTGCCACACCGACAGGCCGAGCGGTTTCATCGCGTCGGTCATCATCTGCTGATGGCCGACCGACACGTAGACGTGGTTCTCGCCGTCGTCGGCGTGCGGAATCGGGAACAGGGTGGTGATCGGCCTGCTCTGCACGATGCGGAACTGCTCTCCGTCACAACACCATTCGATGTCCTGGGGTGTGCCGAAGTGCGCTTCGATGCGGCGGCCGAGTTGCGCGAGCCGCAGCACCTCGTCGCCGGAGAGCACCGGCTCGTTCTGTCGCTCCGGTGCGATGTCGCGCACACGCGTTCCGCCCGACGGCACCGGCTCGACGGCGACCTTCTTGGTGGCGATCGTCGCGGTGATGATGTGGTCGTCGCGGACCTGGTAGAGATCGGCGTTCACGAGACCGGACACCAGCGCCTCGCCGAGGCCGTAACCAGCGTCGATGGTCACGACCCGCCGATCGGAGGTAACGGGGTCGACCGTCATGAGAATGCCTGCGGCGCGCGCGAACACCATCCGCTGCACGACCACACCCATCTGAATGTTCTTCTGGTCGAACCCGTTTCGCAGCCGATAGGTCACAGCCCGCTCGGTGAACAACGAAGCCCAGCACCGCTTGACATGTTCGAGGATCGCCTCCGGCCCCACAATATTCAGGTACGTGTCCTGCTGACCGGCGAACGATGCCGTCGGCAGATCCTCGGCCGTCGCACTCGACCGCACCGCATAGGCGCCGTCGACGCCGAGCCCGGCATGCGCGTCGAGGATCGCGGCCGCCACCTCGTCAGGAACGACCACCTCCTCGAGCGCATGCCGAAGCTGCCCGCTCACCATCGAAATCGCCTCCCGCTCCCCCGGCTCGAGCCGTGACAACTCGTCGAGCCGATCATCGAGCCCGTCCACTCCCGCCACCGTGCGCGCGAACGCCTCCGTCGTCACGCAGAATCCCGCAGGCACCTCCACCCCACCGATGCGCGACAACTCACCGAGGTTCGCCGCCTTCCCTCCAACGATCGCCCCCTGCGTCGCATCGACCTCACCGAACCCGAGCACATAAACCATCTCGCCACTCCTCACCTGCCGATTCGGTCTTTCGCGAGCGATTATGGACCACGATTCAGCGTCTCATGAGGGCCTGAAATCGTGTATACAGTAGAAGGGGGAAGCGACGACGAGTCGAGAAGCTGACGACCTTCCGTCAGTGGCAAGCCGGCCCTTGGGGCAAACTCCGATACACCACGGCGGCCGCCAATCTGACGCCTCATCTCCCCCGCACCGGCCTGCGGGTACTCGATGTCGCCGGCGGCAACGGCCTCGACGCCATCGAGCTCGCCGCCCGCGGCCACCGATGGACACACGGGAGGTCGATGTCGACAGCCTCGGTAAGACCTTCCGGCACCAGCTCATCGCGAGGCCTGCCGCCGTGGGTGAATCGCACTGAAGCGGCAAGCGTCGCGATTTCCCTACTGTTGCAACACCTCTCCGTCAGGCACGAGATCGGTGACCGCCGCGCCTGTCGCCGAGTCGTAGGGGTACGACACGTGCTGGTGGACGAGGACCCAGCGGCCGCCGCGGCGGCGAAAGACCCGGGTGCCGCGTGACCAGGAGCGGTCGAGGTGGCCGTTCGCGCCTTCGGCGGTCATGAAGTTCAGACCCCACACCACGGCGAGATCGCCGCGGACCTGCACTTGCATCTCGGGAACATCCCAGGTGACGCGACCGGGTGCGGACTCGAGTCCGCGGCGGCATACCTCGCGAACGTTGTCGACGCCGGTGTAGCGCAGCGGCGCGTCGTGTTCATAGGATTCGACGTCGTCGGCGATTTCGACCATCAGGCTGTCCAGGTCCTTTTGCGCTGTCGCGGTGAACCACCGCTGGTGCAGGGCGCGGATCTCCTCGACGTCGGCGGTCGGGTCGGCGGTTGTGTCCGGGAACGAATGGTGTTCGTGGGCGATCACCCATCGGTCTCCTTCCTTGCGAAGGCCGAGGGTGAGGCGAAGGCGCGTATCCGGTTCGGCGGCAAGCTCTTCCGGCGAGCCGCACCGCAGTAGTGCGTGCGCGAAGGCCACGTCGGCGCCTGCGGTCACCTCCAGTTCGACGATGTCGAACGCCGCGCCGTTCGCGAGCCAGGTGAAGAACGGTGGCCACGTCCGGCGGTAGGCGTCGATGCCGCGGACGCCGTTCTGCGGGGGTGGAACGTCGAACATGACGATGTCGGACGTGTGGTCGGCCAGCACGGTGTCGAGGTCGCCTTCGCGGACGGCGGCGGCCCACTCGTGGATCAGGGTGCGGATCTGGGTTTCGTCGTGCGACATGACGGTCTCCCTTCGGTGTGCCGAGGTCTCGGCAGGTGGGAAGGTCCCACTACCGATATGACCCCGCGTGGGGCGCCGAAGTAATCGTCGGGCGCAAAATTACTCGGCTACGACGGCGGGAAGCCCGAAACGGGGAAACAGCGCCGGGTCAAGGAACGACACCACCTCGGTGATCGCGCCGTCGCGCAGGGTCAGCACATCGAGGGCCATTGCCGCGAAGACCGACTGTTCGTCGTCCCACCAGTAGGTGCCGAACGCGGGTTGGCCGTTCGCCACCGTCGGCAGGAAACGCCACCGCCAACGCAGCGGGCCGGTGACCAGGAAGTCCTGGATCGCGGCGTGCCCGGCAAACCATTCGGGCAGCGGCGGCATGGCGTATCGGGCGTCGGCGGCGAGCAGCGCGACGATGCCGTCCACGTCGGCGTCCTCCCAGGCGGCGGCGTAGCGCTGGGCGAGTTGTCGGGCCTGCGGATCGTCGGGCGCTTGCGACGGCGCATTCTGTCCGATACCGGCGCGGGCGCGTTGCAGGGCGCTGTTGGCTGCGGCCACGGTCACGTCGAGCAATTCGGCGGTCTCACTCGCCGTGAACCCGAGGACATCGCGCAACAGCAACGCACCGCGCTGCACTCCAGGAAGCTGCTGGACCATGGCCACGAAGGCCAATTCGACAGACTCGCGCGCGGTGTACCGGGCTTCCGGTCCGGGCTCGGCGCCGATACCCGGATAGGGTTCGAGCCAGATCCGTTCGGCCGCAGGCGAATCCGGTGCGGTGTCCATGGGAAGTTCGCGACGGCCACGCCGCTCGAGCATGGTCAGGCAGCGATTCGTGGCGATCTTGTACAGCCATGGCCGGAACTTCTGTGTATCGGCGAGGTTCTCGCGCGAGCGCCACGCGCGCAGCAATGCCTCTTGCAGCGCGTCGTCGGCATCGTGCACCGAGCCGAGGAGCCGGTAGCAGTGCACGTGCAGTTCCGCGCGCAGCGGACCGACGAGGCGATCGAACTCGGCGCGCGCAGCAGCGGAATCATCGACGCTGTCCACCCTCCCGATCATGGCACACCCGCACTGTCTGTACCGGCGGCAAACCGCACCTTCCCGGTTTCCGATCCGGAGGGCGACCCGATCGGCGTCCAGCCGCGAGTGGTTGCTGCACTGTGGGACAACAGTTTTCACACACAGAACAGCCGCCTGACGGGCCGTCTTGGTAGAGTTGCCAACAGATTGCAGATGCCGAAGTTTTCACTTCGCACGCCGATCCAAGACATCCGCGACATCGAATATTTGACAGATCAGCAAGTACACAGCATCCCTGCGCCGGACGCACACGACGTGGTGTCGACCGCATCCACCGGTACTGCCCGTGAGGACACAATGGTCACCGAGAACCACTGCGATACCCCGCTCGCATCCCCCGCACCCGAGAGCCCGCCCGTACCCGAGATCCAGGGTCCCGCCGCGCCGGAACCGCCCTCGTGGGCAGCCCCTGCCCTCCTCTTGTCGATCCTGATGCTCGGTCTCGATCTGGTGGCCCTGATACCGCTCGGCGCCTGGATGCGCGACTACGGCATCGGCCTGGTGTGCTCGATCTACCTGGTGCACGTGCTGGCATCGACCGCACTGGCAGCCTGGACCGTGACCCAGCTTCCCGTTCTCGCACTGGACACCGACCTCCAGGACTAGCGCCCGGCCCCTGACACGTCGATTCTGAATTCTCGGCCAACACCTGGTTCATCGCGCCTTCGAACCTGTCGCCGACCGTCCGCTGGTGGCACGATGGGGGTGGGAGTTGGCTGATCTACACGGAGCGACGCTGCACCATGACCGAAACCCGCCGACCGGGCTCCTCCGGCAGCTTGCGAACACTCGGCGGCGACCTGGTCAATATCCGACTCATCGTGCTGGCGTTGACAATTGGTGCGATTCAGCTGTTCGTTGTCCCGCTGGTGCTGCTGCCACGTGACACCGCGTGGGGCTGGCTGCTGTTACCGCTAGCGTTCACCACCACCCCGTTCTGGTCGCTGATCCACGAGTCCGTACACGGGTCGCTGCTACGGGATCGGACCCGCAACGACCAGATGGGACGACTGCTGGCGGTGGTGTACGGGTCACCGTTCGCGATGCTGAAAGTCGGCCACCTGCTGCATCATCGCTACAGCCGGGTCCGCGAGCGCAGCGAGATCTACGATCCGGCGAAGATCAGTCGACGGCGTGCCGCTGTCCCTTTCTATCTCACCCTCTTCGGCGGCCTATACGCGCTCGAAGTGGTCACCCTGCTGCTCGGGGTGCTGCCTGAACGCGCCATTCGCGCGCTGGGACGCTGGGTGGACGCACCGGATTCGATCGGCGGCCTGGTGCTCGAACGAGTCGCGCGACCGGCGGTGCTGGGAAAGTTCCGCACCGACGCCGCCGCGATCGTCGCCGTCCACACCGCCGCCTTCCTCGCCTACGGCCCGCACAGCTGGATGCTGCTCGCCGCGATCGGCGCCCGCGCACTGATCATCTCCCTCTCCGACAACGCCTACCACTACGCGACCGACCTCGAATCACCCAGAGCGGCAATGAACCTGCGTCTCCCCCGCACACTCGAACACTTCGCCCTCAGCTTCAACCTCCACGACGTGCATCACCGACACCCCGGCCTGCGCTGGTACGAACTGCGCACCCGATTCGACGCCGAAGGCAGCAACTATCACCTCGGCTGGTTCACCGCGGTCGCCCGCCAACTCCGCGGCCCGATCCAATTGCGTTGAGCGCGCTCATCGCAGGTCTAGGTCGGTGACGGTCTCGGGACCGAGTGCGATGCGGGCGTGCCAGGTCGGCGGCTTCCACCGATCGGGAGCACTGCCCTGGTAGCGGGCCTCGAGGTCGATATAGCGAGCACCGTCCACTTCGGCGGCCACGAATCGGTAGTCGTACCAGGAGAGGGTCGACCCGGTCGGCACGTGGAATTCGGTGCTGTTTCCGGTGTCGCTCGCATCTCTGGCCTCGAGTTCACGGACCAGAATCGGCACCGCCGCATAGAGTTCCAGGCTGCTCGCGCCGACGAATCTGTCCGCCGGATACAGGCCGGTCCAGGTAGCCGGATCGGCGAGCACCACCTTCTGGAGCGGTTCCACGACAGCACGATCCGACGGGGCCCGATCGGATGCCGGCGCACTGCAACCGGATTGACCGCGCAACAGTGCGTTCATCGTCACGAAGACCGAGGTGGGCTGTCCGGACCCCGGTGCCGCCCCCGTCGTCCAGTGGGGTCGGGTGTACTTGTTCTGTCCGGCCATCAGCTCCATCACCGTGGCCACTTCGGAGCCTTCGATGGTCGCGCACAGCACCCGCCCGTAACCGCCGACGCCAAGGGCGCGCTGCGTCAGTGGCGTAGCGAACGGCCATCTGATCGGTACGGGCAGCCGATCGCCATCTCTGGGCACCGCGGGCTGGAACCCGATATCGATGGCGGCCGGCGTGTACGGCGCGCGTCGCTGCTCCGTGAGTTCTTCGTTGTCGGGAAGTTCTCGCAAACGGTCGATCACCCCTGCCAACCGGCGCATTTCACCATTGTCCGATCGCGAACCGGGCTTGGTGTCCAAGCCGTAGACCGACACACCGACCGGCTGGTCGAAGTTCGCGTACACCGACGTCGTCGGCTGGTCCGTCCAGGTCGTGCGCTCGCGGTAGTGGGCATCGTTGAACGAGACAGCACCGATCCACGCACGCACCTGTTCGATGCCCTTCTCGGTGAGCCGCGCCCAGTAGACACCGAGCATGCTCGGCTCGGCACCGCGGCCCACGGTGGTGAAAACCGTGCCGTCACGGCGCAATTCGAAGAAGGGTGCGCGCTGACTCCCGACCAGCTCGGTCTGCAGGAACCCGGGCGACTCCGTCACCGACACCAACACATCCGCCGCACGCGCCGGCGGCGGATCGTCCTCCCCTCGACCGGACGGACTGGACGCGCTGAGCAACGACATCACGATGAGCATCGCCCCGAGTACTGCCGATCGGTAGGCCATAACCGACCGTAACCCGCTGCTTTCCGACGTGCCGACGGGATTGTCACAGGCACGTTCGTCTCTGTGATCTGCCACAGCCGAGTGGCCGCCCGATTCCGATGGTCGCATCATGGAGAGATCGCCGACTCGCAGACCTGGGGCATCTGCCGGTCCCGTGCCATCGATGCCGCGTATCCGGCGAGGCTGCCCATGTTTCGAGGAGTCCGCCGATGAGTCACGCATTCTTTCGGGCAGTACCTAGTGGTCGCACGGAGGTCCTTCATCCCGAACCCGAGGCAGGTAGTGGCTGGGTCGGCGGGCAGTTGCGCGGTATGGCGGTGGGAGCGGTCCTGGCTCGCGCGGTGGAACGGGAACTGTTCGTTCGTGAGCGGACCGACTTGCGACCGGTGCGGTGGACACTTGATCTGTTCCGCCCAGTGTTCATGCGGCCCTGCACAATTCGCGTCGACGTCGTTCGAGACGGGCGCCGCCTGGCACTGTTGGATGCGATCCTGATCCAAGACGATCGACCGGTCGCCCGCGCCAGCGCGCTCTGTCTACGCCCCGGGCCGACACCGGAGGGCAGCTGCTGGTCGCCGACAACGACCGCCGCACCGCCGCCTGCTGGCCGGGAGCCCTCGCCCGATCAGGATCGCGTGTACTTCAGCGAAGTAGAAGGGTGGAGTCCGCAGGCCCACACTCACCACAACCCCGCGCGGACCGGGATCTGGCACCGTCCGATCACGGTTGTGGTCGGTGAACGACCGACTCCCTTCCAGTTCGTCGCGGGGCTGGCCGATGTGACGAATGTGGTCACCAACCTCGGCAGCTGCGGCCTGGAATACATCAATGCCGACGCCACTCTCACCTTGTCTCGGCTTCCCGAGGGAGAGGAAGCAGGACTGGTCACCCTCGACCGGATGGCCGAGGACGGAATCTCGGTAGGCACTGCCGCGATGTACGACCGGCACGGCGTATTCGGCACCGCCACAGTAAGTTCCATCGCCAATGCCCACGGTCCCGCCGACCTGGGAGCTATCGGAACTCCGTCATCCAGCCTCGCCGCCGGATAAACGACACCGTCCGACGTAGTGATCTCGTAGCTCGGGCTCGTAGGCTTGCGCTATGGCACACGACTCCGAACAGCCCGTGGACATCAAGCCGCGCTCCCGCGATGTCACCGACGGACTCGAGAAAACTGCCGCGCGCGGCATGCTTCGCGCGGTGGGAATGGGTGACGAGGACTGGGTCAAACCGCAGATCGGGGTGGCCTCGAGCTGGAACGAGATCACCCCGTGCAACCTCTCGCTCGACCGGCTGGCCAAGGCGGTCAAGCGCGGCGTCCACGCGGCGGGTGGATTCCCGCTCGAGTTCGGCACGATCTCGGTGTCCGACGGCATCTCGATGGGGCACGAGGGGATGCACTTCTCGCTGGTCAGCCGGGAGATCATCGCCGACTCCGTCGAGACCGTGATGATGGCCGAGCGCCTCGACGGGTCGGTGCTGCTCGCAGGGTGCGACAAGAGTCTGCCGGGCATGCTGATGGCCGCCGCGCGGCTGGACCTGTCGAGTGTCTTCCTCTACGCGGGTTCGACCCTGCCCGGCAATATCGACGGCAAGGACGTCACGATCATCGACGCGTTCGAAGCGGTCGGCGCTTGCATCAAGGGGCTGATCACCCCCGCCGAGGTCGATCGGATCGAGCGTGCGATCTGTCCCGGCGAAGGCGCGTGTGGCGGCATGTACACGGCCAACACCATGGCCTCGGCCGCCGAGGCGCTCGGGATGAGCCTGCCAGGGTCGGCCGCTCCGCCCGCGCCGGACCGTCGCCGCGACGACTACGCCGAGAAGTCCGGCGAGGCCGTTGTCGGGTTGCTGCGCAAGGGGATCACCGCACGCGACATCATGACGATGGAGGCGTTCGAGAACGCCATCACCGTTGTCATGGCGCTCGGCGGGTCGACCAACGCCGTGCTGCACCTGCTGGCCATCGCCCGTGAGGCCGGTGTCGGCCTCACCCTCGCCGACTTCAACCGGATCGGCGACAAGGTGCCGCACCTGGGCGATCTCAAGCCGTTCGGTCGCTACGTGATGAACGATGTCGACAAGGTCGGCGGCATCCCCGTCGTGATGAAAGCCCTGCTGGACGCCGGTCTCATGCACGGCGACGTCATGACCGTCACCGGCGCGACCATGGCCGAGAACCTCGCCCACATCGAACTCGGCCTCGACGGTGACGTGATCCGCCGCCTCGATCGCCCGATCCACCGGACCGGCGGACTCACCATCCTGCACGGCTCGCTCGCCCCCGAAGGTGCGGTCGTGAAGAGCGCCGGTTTCGACTCCGACGTCTTCCGCGGCACGGCCCGGGTGTTCGACGGGGAACGCGCGGCGATGAACGCCCTCGAAGACGGCACGATCGTGGCAGGCGACGTGGTCGTCATCCGCAACGAGGGCCCCAAGGGCGGCCCCGGCATGCGCGAGATGCTCGCCATCACCGGCGCCATCAAAGGCGCGGGCCTCGGCAAAGACGTCCTACTGCTCACCGACGGCCGATTCTCCGGCGGCACAACAGGATTGTGCGTAGGCCACGTCGCCCCCGAAGCCGTCGACGGCGGCCCGATCGCCTTCGTCCGCGACGGTGACCCGATCATCCTCGACGTCGCCAACCGCATCCTCGACGTCGAGATCGACGACAACGAACTCGCCGCCCGCAAGATCGGCTGGGAGCCACTGCCACCCCGCTACACCTCGGGCGTGCTGTCCAAGTACCGCAAGCTCGTCAGCTCGGCCGCCCACGGCGCCGTCACCGGCTGATCCGGCAGGGGCCGACGGGTTGCTCCCGTCGGCCCCTCGCACGCGATAACCGGGCGACGCCGGCCCTCCTCCGAGCCCATAATGACCGGCGTGGAAGCAGTCGAAGTCGTTGTCGCCCACCACGAGCGCGCGACCTTACGCGTCGGCGAGGTGTTCCTGAAGATCGACGCCGATCAGCGCAACACCGACGTCGAGGTCGACGCGATGGCCATGGCGCCGATCCCGACGCCGGAAGTCCTGTGGCGCAAGCCGCCCGTGCTCGCGCTCGCCGCCCTCCCTGGGACGCCGCTCGGCCACCTCGGTGTGCCGTCGACCGCGTCGTCGGCGGCGTGGTTCGCGGCGGGTACCGCGGTGCGGATGCTGCACGACGCACCGCTACCGCCATGGCCGGGTCGCAGCGTCGACGACCTCACGCTGGAACTCGACGGCGAATGCGAGTGGCTTCTCACGAACGGGGTTCTTCCCGCCGACCTGGTCGCCCACAATCGCCGGATAGCCGAGGCCGCGCTCCGGTCGTGGGCGCCGGTGTTCACCCACTGCGACCTCCAGGTGGCCCACGTGTTCGTCGACGGCGACGAGGTCACCGGCGTGCTCGATTGGTCCGAGGCGGCCCGCGGCGATGCCTTGTACGACCTGGCCACCCTGACGCTCGGCCACGAAGAACACCTCGGTGACGTCGTCGCCGGGTACGGCACCGACGTCGACCTCGACGTGATCAGCGCGTGGTGGTCGTTGCGCAGCCTGCGCGGAGTCCGATGGCTGGTCGAGCACGGTTTCGACCCGAACGCGCCGAGATGCGAGGTCGACGTCCTGCGGACCCAGGCGATTCGACACTGACCGGACCCCGAACGTTTCGCGGCGGTGTCTACCGCTCGGTCACGAAGGGCGCTACTCTAAAACGAGAGCACTGATCTCGCAATGATGATCGGGCCATCTCGAGGAGCGCGTTTTGTCCGTCTCTGATCTCGCATCACGTCCCAATCGACGAGTTCGCTCGGGCGCCTTGGCGTTCGCGTTCGCCGGAGTCCTGTTTCTGATCTACGAGGTGGCCGCGCCGCGCGTCACCGACCAGACCTCGCTCGAAGCCGCCGAGTCATGGGCCAGTGCGGGCTGGGCCGTGGCACACCTTGCCGCGATTGTCGGACTGATCCTCATTCCGCTCGGCTACGGCGCACTGCGCAGGTATTTCGAGGGCACCCGCAACGAGAACTCGGCGGCTCTCGCCGCGACTATCGGGTACATCGGGTCGGCCTTGACGATCTCGTACTACGGCGCGGAAGTGTACGGGCTCAAAGCGATCGGGCAGCGTGCCGTCACCGACAACGATGCCACGATGGCCGAGGTCGGCAATGCTTTCCGGAACGACTCGACCGCCGTCTCCGTCTTCGTGATCGGCCTCGCACTGATCGCGGTCGCCGCGGTGCTCGCCGCGATGGCGGTGTGGCGTTCGGGCACTCTCCACCGCTGGAGCGGCGTCCCACTGGCCGCGCTGCTGGTCACCATGCTGCCGCAGTACTTCCTGCCGCACGCAGGCCGGATCGTCTGGGGCGCGCTCGTGGCAGTGGCTGCATTGTGGCTTGCGATGCAAATGTGGAAGGCCGACGCGGGCGCACCCCAGGTTAGTTAGGTTAGGTTTACTTCTGCTACGTTCCCAGTGCGTCTCCGGTACGGATGTGGTCCTCGACCAAGCGTGATCGTGCGGGGCGACATCCACTGGACGAGCAGAAGGCACTGACGAACGTGAAGAAATCCGTGGGCCGGATCGGCCTCGTGTGCGTCACCGCCGCACTGGCGAGTGTGCTCGTCGCCTGTGGGCAATCCGAACAGGTCGGCGAGACCGGCACCGCGGTCGGCGGGGAAGGCAGCACGAGCTACCCGCTCACCGTCGACAACTGCGGTATGAAGATCACCCTCGACGCCGCACCGCAGCGCGTGGTGTCGCTGGATCAGGGCTCGACCGAGATCCTGCTCTCCCTCGGTCTCGGCGACCGCGTGGTCGGAACCGCCTCGTGGACGGATCCGATCCGCGAGAACCTGGCGGCGGCGAACGCCTCCGTCCCCCGGCTCGCCGACAACGCACCGACCTATGAGGTCGTCCTCGACGCCGACCCGGACTTCGTCACCGCCTCGTTCGGCAGGCACTTCAAGCAGGGCGGGGTCGCCGAGCGCGCCCGCTTCGCCGAGACCGGGATCGAGTCCTACCTCTCGCCCACCGATTGCGACAACGGGGTGAGCATCAACGGCGGCGGCAAGCGCACCACACCGCTGACGATGGAGTCGCTGTACCAGGAGATCCGCGAGCTCGCCGCGGTGTTCGACGTGAACGCGCGCGGCACGAAGCTCATCGACGAACTGCGCGCCCGCGAGGCCGCCGCCATCGCCGGAATCAACCGGTCGAACGTGTCGACGGCGTTCTGGTTCGCCGACACCCAGAGCCCCTACATGGCGGGCGGTCTCGGCTCGGCGAACCTGCTCGCGAGCACGGTCGGCGCCACCAACGCCTTCGCGGATCTGACCGACGACTGGAGCGCCGTCGGCTGGGAGACCGTGCTGGAACGCAACCCGCAGGTGCTCGTCCTCGGCGATCTGCTGCGCAACCGCTTCCCCGGCGACCGACTGGCCGACAAGACCGCCTTCCTCGAATCCGATCCGGTGACACGGGATCTGCAGGCCGTGCGCGCTAAGCGCTACATCGCCCTGCACGGCGCGGAGATGAACCCGTCGATCCGCGCGGTCGACGGCCTCGAGAAGGTCGCCGCAGGCCTTCGCGACCTGAAGGTGCCGAACTGACCGCCACCCGCGCCGACACCGCCCCCGAATCCGTTCGGCGCCGCCCTTGGGTCGTCGCGGCGCTGATCCTCGGCGGCATCGTCGCGCTCGCGTTGTCCATCCTTGTCGCGGTCATCCTCGGCCCGGCCGACATCTCGGCGGTGAACGTCCGCGACGTGCTGCTCAATCACCTCGGACTCACCGACGTCCCGGTGCGGGTGTCGAAGAACGCCATCGTCTGGGAGGAGCGCCTGCCCCGCGCGCTGGTGGCCGCCGCGTGCGGTGCCGGACTCGGCATCTGCGGCGTGATCATGCAGTCGTTGCTGCGCAACCCGCTCGCCGACCCGTTCGTCCTAGGGATCTCCTCCGGTGCGTCGACCGGTGCCGTGATCGTCGGAGTGCTCGGCGTCGGCGGGGCCGCGCTCGGTCTGTCCGGCGGTGCGTTCATCGGCTCGCTGGTCGCGTTCGGGCTGGTGCTGTTGCTCGCTCGCATGTCCGGCGGGAGCAACGACCGGGTCATCCTCGCCGGCGTCGCGAGCACGCAGTTGTTCTCGGCGTTGACCTCGTTCGTCATCTTCGCCTTCGCCGATTCCGACGAGACCAGGGGCGTGATGTTCTGGCTGCTCGGATCGCTCGAAGGCGTCCGCTGGGACGACGTCCTGCTGTGCGCGGTGGTGGTTCTCCTCGGAACGGCCGTGTGCCTGTACTTCGCCCATGTGCTCGATGCCTTCTCGTTCGGTGACGATGTCGCGGCCTCGCTCGGCATCGCCGTCGGGCGGGTCCGGCTCATGCTCCTGCTGGTCACGGCGCTGATCACCGCCACTCTGGTCAGTGTCGCGGGCGCGATCGGGTTCGTCGGACTCGTGCTCCCGCACGCGGCACGGTTCCTGGTCGGCCCCCGACACAGCCGGTTGATTCCCACGACCGCATTGCTGGGTGCGGTGTTCATGGTGTGGGTCGACGCGGGCTCGCGCGTCGCCTTCGCGCCCACCCCGTTGCCGGTGGGTGTGGGCACCGCCCTGGTCGGTGTCCCCGCGTTCATCGTCATCCTGTCCCGGCGAAGGAGTGCGCAATGACCCTGCACGCCGATGCGGTCACCTGGAATCGGGGCGGCGCGCTCGTCGTCGACGGGGTCTCGGTGACGCCGTCGCCGGGCGAGACCGTCGGTCTGCTCGGTCCGAACGGGTCGGGCAAGTCGTCGCTGCTGCGCCTGCTGAACGGTGTCGTGCGACCGACCTCGGGTGTGGTCACCCTCGACGGCAACGACCTCGCGACCACCAAGCGCAAGGAGATCGCGCGGGCGGTGGCCGTGGTGAGCCAGCACGCCGACACCGACGTCGACATCACGGTCCGCGATGTCGTTCGCCTCGGACGCATCCCCCACCGCGGCACGTTCGGCGGAAATCAGTCCGCCGACGACGCGGCGGTGGCCGACGCGCTCGAGCACACCGGCCTCACCACCAAGGCCGACCGGCTCTGGCACCGACTCTCCGGCGGGGAGAAGCAGCGCGTGCAGATCGCCCGTGCCCTCGCCCAGCAACCACGCGAACTGCTGCTCGACGAGCCGACCAACCACCTCGACATCCACCATCAACTGGAGTTGCTCGCACTGGTCACCCGGCTGCCGGTCACCAGCGTGATCGCCCTGCACGACCTCAACCTCGCGGCCATGTTCTGCGACACCGTGATCGTGCTGAAGGACGGCCGCGTCGTGGCGGGTGGACCGCCCGCCGAGGTGCTGACGTCGGAGTTGATCGCCCAGGTCTACAACGTTCGCGCCGAGGTGATCGTCGACGAGGCCAAGGGGCGGCTGTCCATTCTGTTCGAGCCGGGGCCGATTCCCGTCGTCGTGCACTGAGGCCGGCGTGCCCGATACCACTCACCGCAGCCGGTGGTCGCTGCTGACGAACCTGGCGGCCGCGAACCCGGCCGTTCGGCTGCTCGTCCTCACCCAGCTCGCGTTCAATGTGGGCTTCTTCATGGTGCTGCCGTATCTGTCGGTGTACCTGTCGGAGGACCTCGGTCTGCGTGCGGCGTTCGTCGGCGCGGTGCTCGGGCTACGGACTTTCGCGCAGCAGGGGCTGTTCTTCGTGGGCGGCTCGCTCGCGGATCGGTGGGGTGTGAAACCGGTGGTGGTCACCGGGTGCGTGTGCCGGATTCTCGGTTTCCTCGGGTTGGCGTGGTTCACCTCCGTTGCGGGCATCGTGGTCGCGACCGTCCTGATCGGGTTCGCGGGGGCATTGTTCTCCCCGGCTGTCGAAGGCGCGCTCGCCACCGCCGCGGGCGACGGCCCGTCCCGCACCGATGCCTTCGCGCTGTTCTCCGCCTTCGGTCAGATCGGCGCGTTCACCGGTCCGCTGCTCGGGTCGCTGCTGCTGGTGGTCGATTTCGCTGTCGTGTGCCTGGTCGCGGCCGCGGTCTTCGTCGCGATCCTGCTGGCGCACCTGCGGTGGCTACCCGCACGACCCGGCGCCCACGCCGGCGGAACCTGGGTCGACGGCTGGCGAGAAGTCCTCGCGAACAAGACCTTCCTGATATTCGCGGTCGCGATGAGCTCACAACTGGTGGCATACAACCAGATGTATCTGCTGCTGCCGCTGGAGGTCGAGCGCGCGTGGGGGTCGCAGGCTCCGCTGGGCTGGTACTTCGCGCTGTCCTCCCTGTTCGTCGTCGTCGCCCAGTTGCCCGTCACCCGGCGGGCGCGCACTGCCGCGGCCCTACCCGTGGGGCTGACGGTGATGGCCGCGGCCTTCGTGGTGATGGCACTGCTCGCGCCCGCGCGCCTGCACGGCGTGGCCGGGCTGATCCCGGCCGCGGCGTTCGTCCTGCTCTTGGCGCTCGGGCAGATGATCGTCATCCCGGTCTCGCGAGATCTGGTGCCGCGCATGGCCGGCAATCGTCGCCTCGGGTCCTACTACGGGCTCCTCGCCTCCATCGGCGGAATCGGCGTGCTGGTCGGCTCGGTGGTCATCGGGGTCCTGGTCGACGTGATGCCGAGCGACGGCCCATGGGCCGCCATACCGTGGTGCGCCGTTGCCGCAGCCCTACTGGCGAGCGCTCTGGTGCTGCGGCACGGAAACCGGTGATACCCGCGATCTTCGGGAACACTCGATGTCATGAAACCCCTTGTCTGCGAAGCGACCGACACCGATCCACTCCTGGTCACCACTCTCGACGCCTGGCGGTCGGCAGGTGAGCAACTGCCCGACGACGACCGGACCACCTGGGCCGCCGACGACGAGTCCGCGCTCCTGATCGCCGACACGCTGCCCGCCACCGAACAGGTCCTCGTCGGCACGCGCGATGCGTCGGTCACCACTGGACACCGATCCATCGGCGACATCCGGTGGGCACGGCGTGGCCCCGCAGGCCGCCACACCGAACTCCTGCACCGGCCGGCGACCGCCGAAACCCTCGATCTACTGCCACATCCCGAAGGTGGCTGGTTTCGCGAAACCTGGCGCAGTGCCCACACTTTCGCCCCCACCGACTATCCGGGCACACGCGCCGCCGCGACCGGAATCCTGTTCCTCCTGCCCCCGAACGAGCAGTCGATCTGGCACGCAGTGCGCTCTGACGAACTCTGGATGTGGCACCGCGGCGGACCACTGGAACTTCTGCTCGGCGGCGACGGCGACGCACCCGCCACGACCGAAACCGTGATCCTAGGACCCGCCATCGAATCAGGGCATCGCGTGCAGCAACTCGTCCCGGCAGGCAACTGGCAGGCCGCCCGGCCCTCTGGCGGCGAGGAGGTCCTGGTCAGCTGCGTGGTCGCGCCGGGCTTCGATTTCGAGGATTTCCGGAGCTGAGACGGGGGTCGCTGCCTCTCGTAGCGCGGCGGGGTTATAGTTGCATCATGCAACACCAGTCGGGTGGATGGTCGCCCGAGCTCGTCGCGGTTCACGACGCGCTCACCCAGATCGTCCGCGAAACCATTGCGGGGCACCCCGCAACGGAGGGAATCCCTTCGTTCGCGCAGCGGTCGGCGTTGTCGTATATCGAGCGGAATCCGGGCTGTCGCGCGACCGAACTCGCTGAGGCATTCGGTGTGCATCGCTCGACGGTGTCGCGACAGTTGCGAACCTGCATCGACGCGGGCTGGGTGACGGCGGGTGAGGGCAGTCTGCGCGCGGGCTATCCCCTGACCTTGACCGCGGCGGGCCGCAAGGCGCACGAGGCCTCGATCCAGCAGGACCTCGCCCTGCTCAGTGAGCGCATGAACGACTGGACCGCCCACGACATCGCCGACTTCGCCGACGCGCTGCGGCGTTTCCAGCATCCCGATCAACCCCTTGGAGGCGAGCATGCGTGAGTTCACCGCGCCGGCCACATTCACCATCACCGAGGACGAGACCATCGTCGCCTCGGTCTACACCCAGGCCGAGCAGTTCCCGCAGCGGGTGCTATTCTCCCGGCCCGCCGGTGATCGCTGGCTCGATATCACTGCCGAGGAGTTCGCGCGCCTGGTGTCGGCGGTCGCGAAAGGCTTGATCGCCAACGGAATTCAGCCCGGCGACCGGGTGGTGCTGCTGTCGGCGACCCGCTTCGAGTGGACGCTGTTCGACTTCGCGATCTGGGCCGCCGGTGCGGTCACCGTCCCGGTCTACGACTCGTCGTCGGCCGACCAGGTGCGCTGGATCCTCGAGGATTCGGGCGCGGCGCTCGCGATCGTGGAGACCACTCGACACAAGGACCTGCTCGCGGACGCACCGGAAACGCTGCGACGAACGGTGGTCATCGACGACGGCGCCGAAGCCACACTGATCGCCGACGGCACCGACCTCCCCGCCGACCGCCTGCAAGAACGGCTCGACGGCCTGCGCGCCGACGACCTCGCCTCGCTGGTGTACACCTCCGGCACCACCGGCCGCCCCAAGGGCTGCATGCTCACCCATCGCAACTTCCTCTCGGAAGTCCGCGGCATCCTGACCGCCAGTATCGGCGAGGTCGCCCATCCCGGGCAGCGCATTCTCACCTTCCTGCCGCTCGCGCACGTGCTCGCCAGGGCGGTGTCGCTCGCAGCGTTCGAATCCGGCACCACTCAGGCGCACTGGTCGGACTTCAAGACGATCACCGAACAGTTCACCCGCTTCCGGCCGAATGCGATCCTGGGCGTGCCGCGGGTGTTCGAGAAGGTGCGTGACGGCGCGGAGAAGACGGCGCGCGAAGGCGGCAAGGTCAAGGCTGCGGTGTTCCGATTCGCCGAGCAGACCGCGGTTCGGTGGAGTGAAACGTTGGATCACACCGGCGGATTCGCGAAACAGCCGTCGCTGCTCCTGCGTGCGCAGTACGCGCTGTGTGACCGGCTGGTCTACACCCCGCTGCGGGATGCACTCGGCGGTGACTGCGAGTACGTCATCTCCGGCGGCGGGGCGCTGACACCTCGGCTCGGACACTTCTTCCGCGGAATGGGCGTGCCGGTCTACGAAGGCTACGGCCTGACCGAGTCCACCGCGGCGCACTGTGTGAACGTGCCGGGAGCAGTCAAGATCGGCTCGGTGGGACATCCCTTGGGCGGCAACGCCGTGCGCATCGCCGACGACGGCGAGATCGAGTTGGCCGGCGGAATCGTGTTCGCCGGGTACTGGCATAACGAAGACGCCACCGCCACCGCGCTACACGACGGCTGGTTGCGCACCGGCGACCTCGGCGCCATCGACTCCGACGGGTTCCTGTCGATCACCGGCCGCAAAAAGGACCTCCTGGTTACCGCGGGCGGCAAGAACGTCTCCCCCGGCCCGATGGAAGACCGCATCCGCTCCCACGCGCTGATCTCGCAAGCCGTCGTGATCGGCGACGGTCGCTCGTTCATCACCGCACTGATCACCATCGACCCGGAAGCTTTCACGACCTGGAAGACCGCGGCCAACCGCCCGGCCGACGCCACCATCGCCGACCTGCGCACGGATCCGGCGCTGCTGGCCGAAGTGCAGCAGGCGATCGACGACGCCAACAGCACTGTCTCCCATGCCGAATCGATCAAGAAGTTCGCCGTCCTCGACCGCGACCTCACCGAGGAATCCGGCGAACTCACCGCCACGATGAAAGTGAAGCGGCACGTGGTCGCCGAACGATTCGCCGACGACATCGACAAGCTGTACCGAGCCTGAATCACTCCGCGCACTTCGCGCCTTGGGGTGTGCGCGGATCACCTAGGGTCGAACTGTGACCGCAGAACTGTCCGGCCTCACCGTCCGCATCGACACCGGCCGCTGGAGCGGAACAGTGCTCACCGACGTCGATCTCACCGTGCCCCCGGGTCGGATCACCGCCGTGCTCGGCGGACCCGGCGCCGGAAAGACCATGCTCGCCTGCGCCCTCACTGGGCGTTTGCCCACCACCGCGCGATACGAGGGACGCATCTCGATCAACGGTGCGGTTGTCGGCGGTCAGCAGACGCTGGGCGAGAACGTCGTCGGTTACGTGCCCCAAGAAGGCGTCACCGCCTTCGCGACCGACACAACAGTGGGCGCACAGTTGCAGTCGCTGCAACGACGACACGGGGCGTGGAGCGTCGAACGAGCGTGCGCCGCAGCGCAATACCCCACCGACACCTCGGACCTGCTCCCCCGTCAACATTCGGGTGGTCAGATCCAACGCGCCGCACTCGCCGCCGCCTTACTGCCCGCCCCGCCCGTCCTCATCGCGGACGGCCCCACCAACTCCCTCGATGCGGGAACGGCCTACGGAGTGTGGCGCTCACTACGTGACTACGCCGACTCCGGCGCCGCAGTACTCGTGGTCAGCAACGAGGTACAGATCCTGGCCCACGGCGGCTTCGCCGACCAGATGGTGATCTTGGACCGGGGCCGAGTTCTCGCCGCGGGCACGGTCGCGGAACTGACGGAATCGACCGACATGTTCGTGCGGGCGCTCCTCACATCGACCTTCTGACGATGCCGTCGGCCACGTGGACTGTGCCAGGAAGTTCGCGCCGCCCGATTCCACACACCACTCGACATCGGCCCACCCAGTATTGTGAATCGTTCACCTGCGGCGACGGGTGCCGGATGAGGGGCTGAGGACACATGAGCGACGCGCGACAAATCCTCACGCCCGGGGAAACCTGCTGGCAGATCGCCAGGGCCGATCGGCTGGCCTGCATCATCGACGCCGCGGACTACTTCCGGCACGCCAAGGCCGCGATGCTGCGGGCGCGCAAACGCATCGTGCTGATCGGCTGGGACTTCGACACCCGGATCCATTTCGAACCCCACGGCCAGACCCTCGAAGGGCCCGATCAGCTCGGCAAGTTCCTGTCCTGGCTGCCGAAACAACGGCCGGATCTCGAGATCTACCTGCTGAAATGGAATGTCGGCGCGTTCGCCGCGATCAGCCGGGGGATGACACCGATCTTCATCGTCAACTGGATGACCGACCGACGATTGCACTTCGAAATGGACGGCGCGCACCCCGTCGGCTCGGCGCACCATCAGAAGATCATCGTGATCGATGACCAACTCGCGTTCTGCGGGGGCATCGACATGACCGTCGACCGCTGGGACACCAGCGACCACCGCGACGACAACACCTACCGAACCGCGCCGAACGGCAACCGATACGGCCCGTGGCACGATGCGACCACCGCCGTGGACGGCGCCGCGGCGAAGGCGATCGGCGAACTGGCCCGCGCCAGATGGAAATCGGCCACGGGGCAAGAACTGAGCCCGGTCGACGAGATCACCGGGGACCGGCCGTGGCCGCAGGACCTGGAGCCGACGATGCGGTCGGTCGACGTGGGGATCGCCCGGACCCTCCCCGAGCTCGCCGACCGCGCCGAGGTCCGCGAGATCGAGGCGCTGTATCGCGCGGCGATCGCGGGCGCCACCCGCTCGCTGTACATCGAGAGCCAGTATCTGGCCTCGCGCGCCCTCGCCGAGCCGATCGCCGCGCGCCTGCGCGAACCGAACGGCCCGGAGATCGTGCTGGTACTCCCCCGCCATGCCGACGGTTGGCTCGAGCAAGCGGCGATGGACGGCGCCCGCCGACGCCTCCTGCACCTGCTGTGGAAAGCCGACATCCATCACCGGCTCGGCGTCTACTATCCGGTCACCGCCGCCGGTACGCCCATCTATGTCCACGCCAAGGTGCTGGTGATGGACGACCGCCTGCTGCGAGTCGGATCATCGAACCTCAACAATCGGTCGATGGGCTTCGACACCGAATGCGACCTCGCTGTCGAGGTCACCCCGACAACCGCCGACGGCGAACTCCTGCGCGAAACCGTTCTCGGCATCCGCCGCCGCCTGCTCTGCGAACACCTCGACGCCGACCCCGCGAAATTCGACGCCACCCTGGCCGAGACATCCTCACTCGTGCGCACCGTCGAAGCACTACGCGGCGAGGGCCGCACACTGGTCCGATTCGACCCCGAAACCGTCGCGAACGAGGACAGCCTCCTGGCGGAGAACGACCTGATGGATCCCGAACGCACCCCGACCAAACTGTGGGACAGCCTCTTTCCGAGCTGAACGATGAGGACAGCGCCGGTTCTGCGCCCGCGAGAACCGCTGCGACGGCGGGACATCTACTCTCGGCCAAAAGCCGATCACTGTTTCGCAGGCGGCAGTCGATCACGCCGCGTTCGCCGAACCGTGATCGTCGGAGGAAGTCGCTGAGCGGGCGTCCCGGGACGGGCGGGCGTAACACCGAGCGCCCCGGATCCGACCGCAATGGTGTGGGCGGGGCAATCGAGGACGGGATGTAAGGCGCGTGACAGCCGGTCGGATCAGACGAACAGCCGCGCTGGCCGGGGTCACAGGTGCCCTCGGACTTCTCGGTTACGGCGGACTTGCGACTGCCCAACCGGACGTCGTCCCCAGCAACGAGACCACCGTAACCAGCGGAATCGGCTCCACCGAGGTTCCCGGCGACGCTGGTTTCGGCAAGGCGATCAGATTCGTCGCGGGTCCGGGCGACCACGGCAACGACGGCAACTCGAATCCGGGAAACGGCAACCAGAGCCCAGGCAGTGGTGAAGGCAACCAAGGTAACGGTGGCGGCAACCAGGGCAACAACGGGAACCAGAACCCGGGCAGCGGTAACGCCAACCAGGGAAACGGTGGCGGCAACCAGGGCAACAACGGGAACCAGAACCCGGGCAGCGGTAACGGCAATCAAGGCAACGGTGGCGGCAACCAGGGCAACAACCCGAACCCCGGAAATCCACCCGCGCCGCAGGCGCCTGCTCAGGAACCAGCCCCCGAAACACCTGGAACACCACCTGCACCCTCACCGCCCGAGCCCGAGGCTGCCCAGCCGAACATCCCCGAACCCGGCAGCGACTCACCCGGCAGCGGCGGCACCGCACCCCCTGCCGGCTCCGCCCCCGACGGAGTCGGCGAGTCACCCGGATCACCGACCCCCGGCGGAACAGGCGATCCACCCGCCGCACCCGCACCCGGCGGCGGTGCTGCGGTTCCCACCCACCAAGTCGAACCCACCAGCAACACCGGCATCCTCCCCGAGCCGAACCTCCTCTCGGTGATCGGCGGTCTCCTCGCCCTCGGCCTCGCCGGTGGCGGATCGGCCGCGGTCAGCTTCCAAGGCGCCGCCCAAGCCCAGGCACGCATCAACGCCGCCCGAGCCGAGTTCTTCGGACCGCGCACGTAGCGACGGGCCACCCCACCACTGCGAATCCCGGACTCTGCTGATTCCGATCTCGATGGCCCGCGGCCTCGACTTCGAGCAGCGACTGGCCGATCGTCTCCAGCGGCAGCGTTCGACTCCTACGCGAATCCGCCGGCGCGGACCATCCGCGCGTAGAGCTCGTCGGCGCGCATCAACTCGTCGTGCGTCCCGACCGCCCGAACGCTGCCGTCGTCCATCACGACGATCCGATCGGCGTGCCGCACGGTCGACAAGCGGTGGGCGATCGTGACGACGGCGTGGGTGCGCGCCCGCACCGCGATCGCTTCGACGATCGATGCCTCGGTCAGGGTGTCGATCTGCGACGTCGCTTCGTCGAGAAGCAGCACGTCGGCGTCACCGAGCATCGCGCGTGCCATCGCGATCCGTTGCCGCTGGCCGCCCGAGAGGTCGGTGTCGCGAACGTGGGTGTCGAGACCTTTCGGCTGGGCCGCGACAACCGAATCGAGGCGGAGGAGCCGAAGAACCTCGGCCACCTCGTCGTCGGTGGCACCGTGGCGCAGGAAGCGCAGGTTGTCGTTCAATGTGCCTGGCACCAAAGGCGATTCCTGCTCGACGTAGGCGACACGCGCGCGAACGTCCGACATCGTGAGGTTCCGGTACGCCACACCGCCCACCGAAACGGTCCCGCTGTCGGGTTCGACGAATCGCAGGATCGTCGAGAACACCGTTGTCTTGCCCGCGCCGGACGGGCCGACGATGGCTGTATGGCCCGTCGCGGGAATTCGCAGCGTCAAGCCCTTCAACGCGTGCGGTGCATCGGGCGCGTAGCGAACCGTGACGTCGTCGAAACGCACGGCGGCGTCGGGCTCGATGGTCACCGTCGGCGCAGGCTCGTGCGCCACGTCTGATTCGGAGTGCAGCGTCTCCATTTCCCGAATACGCATGGCGGCCGCGATACCCGACTGCATGGCCGTGATGTGTGTGGTCAGTTCCTGGATCGGTCCCATCAAGGTGAACGCGTACAGCAGGAACGCGATCAGCGTCGAGACGGTCAGCGAACCGTTGTCGACGCGCCAGGCGCCGATGGCCAGGATCGCGATGATGGCGCCCTGCACGCCGGTCCACGCGACGGTCCATGCCGTTGCCGAGACACGCACCGACTCGATCGCGTGCGTCCGGGCGTCGCGTGCGTCGGCGCCGATCAACGTGGCGATGCGGTGCTCGGCGCGGGCCGCCTTGACAGTGCGCACCGAACGCAGGCTGCCTTCCAGCACTCCGCCGAGGCGGCCGAGTGATTCCTGAGTTTGCGCGTCCGCCTTGGCAATTCGCGGCATCAGCGTTCCGAACAGCATGCCGACGACGACGATGGCCAGCACGGTGACGCCGAGCAGCATCATGTCGAGCACACCCATCAGGATCACGGTGCCCACCGTCAGGAAGGTGGCGTTGATGATGCCGATCACCGCTGACGACGCGGCCTCCTTCAACAGCAAGGTGTCGGCCGTGACGCGCGTGACCAACTCGCCGGTGGGGCGCGCCTGCACCGACGGAACCGTCGCGCCGAGCAGTCGTCGAACCAGCGTCGTGCGTGCGTCGAAGACGATGTTCTCGGCGACGGTCCCGAGCAGAATCCAGTAGCCCCACCCGAGTGCCGCGCCGATGACGAGCAGCACCAACAGGGCAACGGTCGGGCCCATGATCGACGCGCCCGTGCCGAGAGCGTCGAGGATCGATTTGGTCACCATCGGCGTCGCCATCACCGTCGCGGAACTGCCGAGGGCGAGGACGAGCCCGAGCAGCAGGGTGCGAGTGTGCGGTCGGGCATAGCCGATCAGGACACCCAGGTTCGACATGGACATCGGTGCAGCGGTCTCGGTGGGAGGTGCAGTGGTCGTCACCCTTCCATGAAACAGCAACGCGTCGCTGACGGTAGTCGCCGAGAAGTCGCGCATCGGGCGCACGAAGCCGCACCGCATCAGGCTGACGGCCTTGTGGGGTTTCCCAGTGGGCGGGACCGTATCGGTCAATTGTCCAATTCGGCGGATGGCGTAGACCCTCGGCAACTACGGTGCCCGCATGTCTCGCACTCACCGCGCTCTCGCGGCCGTCGCTCTCGCCGCTGTCCCGTTCGCCACGGCAGCGCCTGCCCCCGCGGCTCCGGTCGTGAACAAGGTCGTGGTCATCGGTATCGACGGCACACTGTGGAGCGAGGTGTCGGCGGCCGATGCGCCCCACCTCGACCGCCTGGCCGCGGAAGGCACCATGGCGCGCACCTCCATCGCCCCGCACACCACCATGTCGTGCGTGTCGTGGGCCACGGCGCTGACCGGCGTGTGGGATACCAAGCACGGGATCCGCGACAACGAGTCCACCTGCAACGCAGGACCTTTCGCACAGTATCCGACGGTTTTCACGCAGCTGGAGCGGGCGCGTCCGTCGTTGTCGACGGCCGCCGTCGGGACCTGGGACAAGATCGGCATGATCGCGCGCACCGGCAGCCCGCAGGCCGACCGGGTGGCCGTCACCCAGATCGATCCCACCGGTGCGGGCGTGTGTGAGACCACCGCCGATGCCGATGCCACCGCGCAGGTTGTCTCCGCCATCACCGAGGAAGGGACCGACCTGCTGTTCACGCACCTCGATCAGGTCGACATCGTGGGACACACGCTGCGCGGAATCTGGCCACAGGCCTATCGCGAGGCGATCGGCCGAGTCGACAGTCTGGTCGGGCAGATCACGGCAGCGGTGGACGCGCGGGCGGCCTCGCATGCGAACGAAAACTGGACGATTCTGGTCACCACCGACCACGGACACAAGCCCGACGGCGGGCACGGTGGGCAAAGTGCTTACGAGACAGCAAGTTTCACGATCGCGCGCGGCCCGGGGTTCGCGGCGGGAACTCAGAACAACGGATACACCCTCGCCGACATCACCCCGACCGTCCTGGACCTTCTCGACGTCCCGGCTCCCGCGAACCTCGACGGCGAGTCGATGCTGACAGGCGGCTCGGGCAACCCGGCAGCACCGGTGCCGAACACGCCACCGGTCGACGCCGGGATCACCGGTTCGTCATCGGGTTCGGCGCAGGCGGCCATGGTGGCGAACCCGTTGTGCATCCTCGGGAGTGGATCGGCGAGCGGTTCGTCCGAGAGGTAGGGCCGATCTGCCACGCGGTCAGTCGGGCCGCTGTCGTCGGCACGGGCGTGATCCGTACCACGTCCGTGTGCCTGTTTCAGCCGTCGAGCGGCCGGAATGATCGTCGGTGTCGACGCGGCCGATTCGCGTATCGGCCTGGTCGGCTGACAGGATCACCCCTGCAATGTGGGCGAGGTTGCTGCGGACGCCGAGTGGATCGCCAGCGCTCCCGCTCGAGTACGGCTGTGATCAAAGGAACGCCTGGAATGACAATGGATGCGCGAGCTGAGCTCGAGAAATTCCTTCTCGGAGACCGGTTCGCCTGTCTGGCCGGTCGCGCGGCCTGGCGTCAGGGCGGGATCACCCATTCGCACTACGACGTGATGGGTGGCGAAGAGTCGGCGCGACTGATGGCTGCTGATCTGGCGGAGTTCGTCGACGGGGCGGATTGGAGCTCGCGGAAGTTCACCAGTTTCATCGCGACCTTCGAGCAGCCGCGCGGGGTGGACGAGCTGCGGTTCGAGGAGTTGCTGTGGGAGCACCTGCAGCTGCTGCACGAAGCGGACGCCGATCGATTCGCCTGGGCGGACGGGTGTTCGTCCGATCCGCAGTCCGGCGAGTTCCGATACAGCGTGGCGGGGCATCCGTTCTTCGTGATCGGACTGCACGAGACGCATCGACGGTTCGGGCGTCGTCCACCGTTTCCGATGCTGGCGTTCAACTCGCACGAGCAGTTCGCGCGGATCAAGGCCGACGGGATGTGGGACCGGTTGGCGGACAAGATCCGCAGGCAGGACATCAGCCTGCAGGGCGACATCAACCCGAATCTGATGGAGTACGAGACTCTGTCCGAAGCGCGTCGATACTCCGGTCGCCCCAAACCCGCGGACTGGCAGTGTCCGTTCAGCGCGGTCGCCGAACGTGAGCTGGCGGGCGCGCAGCACGACTGACCGGACAGCGCGCCCCGCGCCGAGACAGGCCCACGCCTGCCATCGTTCGACTCAGCCTGCGCAGTGGACTCCCCCGCCGGGATCTGCGGTTCCATCCAGCACTCGGCCGGAACGGTAGATTCGGTCCAGTACCAACACGGAGGACGCACCACCCATCGGTTACCGCGTTCACCGACGACGGAGTTTGGAGTTCGACCAGCCATCGAGGAGTCCTTATGCCTGACCAGAACGTCACCCAATTCGCGAAAGTCGTCGAAATTCTCGACACGGTCGCCACATTGACCGACGCGCAGCGTGCCACCGCCGGCAGCACCGAACCTGCCGCTACGTCAGCACGAGCGTCAGCGAGCGAGCTGATCTCATTGCTCTACGCGGGCCCCGCCGCGGGCGTCCTGACCAAAGCTGTCGAAGAAGCGGTCGCACCCCTCGAGCTCGCCGGTAAGGAATCGGCTCACCTGACCACCCTCGCTAGCGACGCCGGGCTCGCGGTACTGCTCGTAGAACAAGACGCGGGCCACGACATCGCAGGCACCCTCTCCTCACCCTGGAAATCGGTGCTCGGCTGACATCGCTTGCGCGAGTACCGAACCCATGCCAGAAGGGGGGGTCCCGCCCCCCACCTGGGCCCCCGAACGCCCGTAGTCCCACCACTCGTTGAAGAAAATGAAAAAAAAGAACGACAAAC